>CAZIWA010000014.1:0-69524 GCA_964542875.1 uncultured Phycisphaeraceae bacterium | reverse complement strand
AAGGATAAAAGACGTGCAGGGTAAAAGCATTTGTCGATTTCCCACGCGCCCGGGTTGCCGGGTGACGGGTTGCCGGGTGTCCATGAGGAACCCAAAGGCGGATCATGCCGCAAAATGGCATTCACCTTGAGTGGCATGAACTTTATCGAAGCCCCCCGATAGCCCGAAAACCCGATACCCCGGGTGCATGTGCCGACAAATACCCCAAATGCTTTTACCCTCAAAAGACGTGATCAGAGGCAGAGAAAATTGGCGAGGCACGGGCTTATTGGCCGATATGAACTACGAGCCTTAATACGCAATGGAGTGTGCCCGATGGGATGGATCCTTACGAGCAAGAAGAAAAAAGCGCAGGAAGAACAAGCATCCCAAGCCGCAGCGGAGGCCGATGTGCCCGTGGCCGCGGCCAAGCAGGTGCACTGGGATACGCAATCCACCTTGTGGAAAGTCCGGGTTGGCGTGAGCGCAGTCGGCGCGGTGGCGCTGGGCTTTGGCTGGGTCTGGATGACCAATGCATTGGAAACCTACGCGGCTGCCCGGCTGGACAAAGACGATACGCCGGTGGCGATGGTTGAATTGGCCAACACCCCGGGCTGGATGGACGTGAAACTCCGCGAACAGCTCCAGGGCGTGGCGGGGCAGAAGATTTCCAACGATCCGATGGCGGGCAAAGAGCTGGCCGCGGCTTATCTGGCATTTTCCAACAACCCCTGGGTGGATTCGGTGAACTCCGTTCGCCGGACGGCCAGCGGCGGCATCGTGATTGAAGCCAACTACCGGGAACCGGTGGCGATGGTGGAACAGCCCACTGGGCTGCGCCTGGTGGATGCCAAGGGCGTGATGCTGCCTTGGGAATACAAACACGAACAGCAGGCCGCCGTGGGGCTGCCGGTGATCAAGGGCGTTAAAGGCGCCCAGCCGGAAGCCGATGGTGAACTGTGGAACTCGCCAGACCTGCTGGCGGGACTGGGAATGGTCAAGACGATGCAGGGCCAGCCATTTTTCAACCATGTGGTGGCCTACGATGTGGGCCGGCGCGACAGCATGGGCCGGGTGCGGGTTTCATTGGTGACGACGCAGGGGATGATCGACTGGGGCTTGCCGGTGGGGCAGGAACAGGCGATCGAACCGGGCGTGGACCATAAGCTGAAGCTGGTTTCGGGCTTGTTTAAGCCTGGACAGGCCAGCGCCAATGGGCAGCAGATGCCAATGATCAACCTGATCGGCAACCGGGTGGCGAACGTTTATGGCGAGTCGTTGACGTTTGCGCCGATGACGGCTGGGTCGCGCGAAGATAGCCGGATCGAATACACTCGGGGCCGGTGAGCGATCAGGAACCATCATCTTCAGCCTCGGTGAACCGACCCCAGGAGATCAACGTATCTCCTGAGGTGATCGATGCGATTGAACGAGAACTCGACCAGGCTGCGTTGCGGCCGGATGAAGCTGCGGAGAGCCCGCCTGCGAAGGTGCGGATGGCGCGGCCGGAGATTGCATCCAAGGGATTGGTGCTGCTTTGGTGCCTTTGGCTGATGGGTAATTGGCTGATCATCAGCCGTGTGGACACGAGTTTTGCGTCATTTCGCTGGATGATGATGGCGATCATGATCGGGCTGGTGGTGCTTTGGCCGATGTATCGGCTGAGCCAGGATCACCCGGATACGGACCCGGCGCCGGAGCCGGTGAGGAAGAAGCCGTTTATCTATTTCGGGACGTTTGAATCGGCCTACCCGATGCGCCCTGGGGTGGTTTTCACGGATTGGCTTTGCTTGAACCTGGTGCTGCAGGCGATTTTGTGGCCGCTTTACCTGGGGCCGCAGTGGAGTGCGATATTTGCCGGGGTGCAGGGGAAAGACCCTGTGATCGATGTGGATACCCGCTGGAGCGTGCAGCAGACGATGTGGATGGGCCTGGATGTGGCGGCGTGGTCGCTGTTGGCCGGGTGCGTGATCGTGCTGGGGTGCCGGGCGCGCACCAGCAAGGGGCGAGGCCTGGCGATGCTCTGCGCGATCGCGCTGGTGCTGGGTGAGCCGCTGCTGATGTGGGTGTTGAACCTGATTTCGCCGATCTGGCTGGGCTGGCCGATGGTGGTGACGCCGATCCGGTCGTTCTGGGAGATTTCAGGCCAGCCTAATGACTGGAACGGCCGTTACTGGGTGCCGATTCTGCAGGTGACGGTGAGCGTGGCGGTGGGGGCGTGGGCGGGGATGTGCGCGTGGGTTTGGCTGCGGGGGAAGAAGCAGATTTCTTGACTGGGATTAAGAGGATTGAAGATGATTAAGAGGATCAGAACCAAGGGGAGTTTTGACGAGATTTATGAGATTTGAAAGGTATTGGAAGAGGGGAATAATTACATGATTTACAAGATGATTCAAGATTTACATGCTTGATTTTGGGTTGGCGGTGGGTGAGTGTGATGTTGGAGGGGGGCAAGAGATTTTGGAGATGTGTTGTTTTCACGCCTACTCACAGGCTGGTGTAACGGTGGGGTTATGGCCTTGAAGATTAAGACGCGAGATGTGAGATGAAAGACAAGACATGCTTATGCGGACGAGAGCATGCACACAGATTTTGAGGCTTGAGTGGTGGGCCTTGAGGGCTTTGGCAGCATCCTGCTTAATTAGACGAGGCGGCCGGGGTTGAAGATGTTGTGGGGGTCCATCGTGGTTTTGAGGCGGGAGACGATGGCCCAGTCTGATTGGGCGGGGGCGAAGGGGGTAAGGTTTTGAGCGCCTGCGGGGCGGGTGTACCAGACCTTGAGGCCGGATTCGGGCGCGATGAGTTGGGCGGCGGAGGTGTCGAGTTGGCGGGCCTGGTCTGCGGAGAGCGGGCCGCCTGCGAAGATGACGCCGTGGGTGGGGAGGGCGTCGATATGGAGGCCGGGGATGTTCAGGGCGACGAGTGCGTCTGCGGTTTTGCCGGTGGAGGCGGGGGGGACGACGAGTTTGAGGAGTGCGGGGGAGGTCCGCCGCCATGCGCGAGAGGAGGTGAGGAAGGCTTGGTCATCGGTGAAATTGGTCTGGGTGAGTGCGATGTCGGAGGTGAGGCCGGCGAGCTTGTGTTTGAGGGCGGTGGATTGCACATCGCAGGCTTTAGCGTTGCCGTGGTAGCCGCAGTGGAGCGTCCAGGTGCTGGTCTGGGGGTTAAAGGATGCGTGCATGCGGGCGGGCGAGGCGCTGGTTTGAAGCAGACCGGGGATGACGGAGTCGAGGCCGGAGAGGTTTTGGAGGACCGCCGCCGCGGCGGTGATGTGCTGAGGGATGGCATAGGTCCGGACGGTGGCTTCGTAGATGAGGCCCAGTTGGCCGAGGCTGCCGACGAGGAGGCGGGTGACGTCGTAGCCGGCGACGTTTTTGACGGTGCGGCCGCCGACGTGGACATCACGGGCCTGGCCGTCGATGTAGTGGAGGCCCAGGGAGATGTCACGGATGGCGTTGTAGCCGATGCGCTGGGAATTAAAGACGTTGTGGTTGATGATTTCACCGAGCGTTAGGTCCGGGTCGGCGTCGATGGGGAGGAACTGGTTTTCACGGGCCAAGCCGGCGGCGAGCTGGGCGACGGTGGCGCCGGCCCAGGCGCGGACGGTGAAGTCCCGGGCGTAGTGTTCGATGATGCCGTAGGAGTCGGCGGGGGAATCAAGCGTGAGACGGGTGCCGTCGGCTACGGGTGCGTTTCCCAGGCCCTGGTGGGCGATGCCGTAGTCGATGATGGGGCAACGGGATGCGACGGCGTCGCGGACCAGGGTCTGAAGGTCGTGCGGCGCGTGAAGGGCGATGGCGGCGGACTTGGCTTTGATGGCTTGCGTCACGTTTTGGCTCGAGGGTTAACGGAGTGAAAATGATACCACGGTCCATGATGGAGTTGAGCGGTAGAACCTCAGGGGCTGGGGTAGTAGAGTAAGGAGGGAAAAACAGACCGTGATTCACGGTCGGAAAGATGTTGGACGGAGCTTATGAGCAAGCAGAAGAGATCAGAACCGATTTTATGCCCGCACTGTTCGGCGACGATGAGCGAAGGGTACATCCCCACGGTGCCGGAAGGGATTTTCTGGTTCCCGCGGGATCAGGCGCCGCGGGTGAACCCCATGGCGCAGGCGCTGCCCAATACGTCGGCGTGGATGAGGTATGCGAGGCTGCATGCCTGGCGGTGTGAAAGCTGCAGCCTGGTGTTGTTCAAGTACGGGCGGCAGATGCAGGATGAGAGCGGCGAGGGAGAGGAGACGGATTGAGAGGGAGCCAAAAAATGGACCGAAACGCATACGTAACACATATCCAGAGCCTTACAGAAGCCAATCCTTTAAATCTCATCGCATTAGGAAAGTGGGTTCAGGAACGGGCCCTTCCGTGGCTTTGGGCTGAGATGAGCGGTGCATTTTTTATTTCAAAAAAGAAGCATCCTGATGCTAAGGTTTCACCTGCAACACCAAAACTGCAGCCATTGGTAGATTCTGACGCAGTACGGATGGGGCTGATTGTTTCGCTTTCCGACGAGAAAAAAATCATTGAGCCCGGCTTTTATCGAGCTCAACTCACAATGCTCGACTCTGAAGCGAATCGCTATTGCACAGCGATTCATTATTACGCAAACGAAGGGCCGGGTCCGAACGAGGAAGCATTCGTGCACACCGTGCACCCAGCGCTTCATAACATGATGCTTGATGCTCTGGTTCTATTGGAATGGGCAGCTTCGAAAATAACAGAAGTTCCGGGTTTTTTTAACGCGCATAGGACCTCACATGACAAGCCTTTTGAAGTGTACAAGGGGGCTGAACAAATTACCTATGGGACTTACTCGAGATTGACCCATACTGATCGAGTTCCGTACGCATCGGTGGCAGTTTTGCGTACTGCGATTGAATTACGCCTGAGACGCGCATTTTGTGTTTCCACTTTTATTGATCCCACCAGGCCGGATGAACTCATTCCGATCGACATGAGCAGGTTGTACGATGCCATTTTGACGCAACAAGAATCGATTAAGTTTGCAGTGGACATCCATGATGTGTGGAAAGTCTATAAATGGTGCAATTTTTATCTCCATAGCGGTCTTCGTGATTTTCCATGGGTGCCGGGCTTTCTTGTTCAATACTTGCGTCCGCTTTTTTCCGGGCCTCGATCGAAACGGGGCATAAATGAAGGAGTCCAAATGAACCTTGAGGTTTGGCATGCCGTTCGGGCAGCGCTCCCACGTCCGATGCCATTGGGCGAGAAGCGAGAATTCATCCTTGCGACGGAAGGAGCGCCTGCATGTGTGTTTTTGCGTTAGGGCATGCTGAAACAGGCGGGGGTGTTTTAGCTACTCTGGCGTGAAGATTTGCGGTAGGCGGTAGGGTTTTGACCCAGGACGGCGTCGAAGGCGTGCCAGAGGTTTTCGGGGTTGCCCATGCCTGAGACGGTGGCGATGTGGGCGATGGAGAGGTCGGTTTCGGTGAGCAGCCGCTGGGCGCGTTCCATGCGGATGCGGCGGATTTCGTTGTAGGGGGATGTGCTGAGGGTTTGCAGGAATTTGCGTTCCAGGGAACGGCGTGATGTGCCCATGGCGCGGGCGACGTCTTCGGCGTTGACGGGGTCGCAGGCGTGTTCGTGGATGAAGGCGAGTGCGCGGCGGGTGAGTTCATCACTGATGGGCAGGTGGTGGGAGGATGGACGGGTGATGATGCGTCCCGGGGAGACGAGGGTGACCGCGGGCGGCGTCTGGCCTTTTATGAGGGCGTCCAAGGCCTGGGCGGCGAGGTAGCCGCGCCGGGTGATGTTCAGGGACATGCTCGAGAGCGGGGGGACGGTGTAGCGGTTGATGGACTGGGCGTTGCCGACGCCGAGGATGGCGATGGATTGAGGGATGGAGAGCTTGAACTGGGCGCAGGCGTCGATGGCGGTGGCGCCCAGAGAATCGTTGGAGGTGAGCAGGGCCAGGGGTTGTGGGAGTTTAGAGAGCCAGAGGCCGATTTGCTGGCGCAGGATGGCCAGCTCCAGGGACCGAGGCATGGTGAAGAGGGCGACAGTGAACCCGGCCTGATGGACTTTTGCGACAAAGGCGTTTTGCCTGCGGCGGGGCATGGGGCCCAGCGAAGAGCCCAGAAAGGCAAAGTGCCGGTAGCCGCGGGTGAGGAAATGGTCCGCGGCGAGCTGGCCGACGAGCCGGTCGTCGGTTCGCACGGTGGGGAAAGGGGGGTGGCGAAGGCCGTCGGCGATGTTGATGCAGGGGAGTTTTGTGTTGGCGATGATCCGGGCGTGGCGGTTGTCGTCGACGTGGGCGATGATGGCGTGGACATCTCGGGAGAGGGCCTGAATGCGGGGTTTTTCAAGCATGGAGGTTTCGACGATCCGCCAGGGGTTTTTGTAATGTTCTTTGGCGTAGGCCTGGATTCCCGCTTTGAGCTTGGGGAGGTGTTCGCCAAAGGGCTGGAGGATGAGGCCAATGCGGTAAGGGGTGGTCATGTGCGTGTGGGGAGGGAGAAGGAGGAAGGCGGAATTTTTGACTGGGATTAAGAGGATTGAGGATGATTAAGAGGACTTGGAAATGGTGGAAAGCGGGGTTGGTGAAGGTCATTTTATAAGGATAAGTGTGGAGGGGAAGTGGTGAAAAAGATCGAAATTCGGGTGGCGGTGAGTTGAGATGCGATAATTTTAGGGGATTTTAAGGATTTTTATCGGTTTAGTTGTGGAGAAGAGGGTGTCGTATTTTTTAAGAAAGTGGTTTTGAAAGAGCCATGGTGCCTGGGGTTTGAGTGGGCTAGGGTGGGGGTGTGAAAGTCGGCTGGATGTCTGATTGATTGGGAGCATGTCATGTTTGAAGTGAAACAAATGAGCGTATTGGCACGGGATAAGGGCGCGCGGCGCGGCGGGTTTACGCTGGTGGAACTGCTGGTGGTGATCTCGGTGTGCTGCGTGCTGCTTTCGGTGCTGCTGCCGTCACTGGCCAGGTCCCGAATGGTGGTGAAGACGACGATGTGCGCTTCGAATCTGCGGCAGCAGGCGGTGGCGGTGCATGGGTACACGGTGGATCAGCGCGACACGGCGTTCCCCTGGACGACACGGTTTACTGGGGCGTGGATGCTGCGCATTGCGCCATATCTGGGCGGGAACGCCAACGACACGACGCTGGATGACCGGCGTGACTTTCCCAAACCGGTGGACCTGGCATACCCGGTGCTGATGTGCCCGGAGAACAAGAGCCTGCCGGGGGTAAGCGGCGTGTATTACGGACGGACCTATGGGTTTAACGCGTATCTGTCGTCCGGGCGAAATGATTTAAGCACCCAGGCGCAGCGGGATGCGGCGTGGAAGAACCGGCGGACGATGCAGACGCTGACGTATTCGCCGAGCTTGATCGTGCTGGGGGGAGACAGTTGGTGTTACTCGATCTGCTTCGCGTGGACGGATGTGGACGCGACTGTGTCATACAACCGGGTTCACGATGGGCGGCTGATCAACATGATGTTTGTGGATGGGCACGTGTCAGCGATCGCCAAGGGGATGCGCAATGATCTGACGATGATGGATTATGCGGCGAATTATTGGTGAGGGAGCGCCTTTGGGGCGGGCACACAATAGAAACGGGGACAGGTCCCGGGAAGAAGGGAGCCGTCCCCGAAGATATCGGAGATCCAGAGAGTGGAGCGGTCAGCCGTCTAAAAGCCCGACGAGTTCCATGGGGTTTTTGATGATGGCTTTGGCGCCGGAGGTGAGGAGCTCGGGTTCGTCCCGGAAACCCCAGAGGACGCCGACGGGGAACATGCCGGCACCTGCGCCGGTGAGCATGTCGACGCGGGTGTCGCCGACGTAGAGCCATTGGTCTTTGGGAATGCCCAGTTCCTGGGTGATCTCGATGGCGGATTGCGGGTCGGGCTTCACCGGCCAGCCTTCGCGGTGGCCGTAGACGCGGGCGAAATTCCACTTGCCAAGCTGCTGAGCGACAAGCGACTCCATCGCGGGGTGGGGCTTGTTGGAAAGAATGGCCAGCGTGACGCCGCGGGCGGTGAGGGCGTCGAGCATTTTGTCGATGCCGGGGTAGGGGATGGTGTGCTGCTGGAGGTCTTTTTGATAGAACTCCATGTGCTTCTTTGAGCACTCGGGGATGAGATGCTGGTGATCGGGCCCGAGGGCGTCGATCATGAGCTTTTCAAGGCCCTGGCCGACCATGTAGCGGTAGGCGGTGATGGGGTGGGTGGGCCGGCCAACGGATTTGAGGGCGTTGTTGCAGGCGTTGGCGATGTCGGTGAGGGAATCGATGAGGGTTCCGTCAAGGTCGAAGAGTACGGCTTTGAATTTCATTGGGGATACTTTGTTTTACCTTTGCATGTCGGGCACGTCGGTCGTATTCTCTCGATGGAAATTCGACCACGTCGTCGGCTTGGACTCGTTTTGGACCGAAACAGGATACCACCCATCACAGGGGCGAGAAATGAAGTCCGACCGTCAGAACAACAATCATGCGTCACACGAAGACCCGGCGGTGAAGCTGGCCATCGGCAATGCGCTGGGCAGGATTCCTTCGGGGTTGTTTATTTTGACCGCCAAGCATGAAGACAAGCGGGGCGGGATGCTGTGCAGCTGGGTGCAGCAGGTGTGCTTTACACCCGCGATGGTGTGCGTGGCGGTGGGCAAGGGGCGGCCGATCATGCATTTGATTTCCGAGTCCCGGAAGTTTGGCATATGTCAGCTGGCCAAGAACGACAAGATGCTGCTCAAGCGTTTCGCCTCGGGGACCGACCCGGGTGAAGATCCATTTTTGAGCCTGGACATGGTGCACCACTCGACGACCGGCGTGCCGGTGATCAACTCGGCGCTGGCGAGCCTGGAGTGCGAGCTGGTGAGCCATCTGGATGTGGAGGGGGACCACGATCTCTTCGTGGGGCATGTGAAGGCCGGGGCGCTGAATAACGCCGGCGGCGAGCCGCATGTGCATATCCGGGAGAACGGGTTCAAATATTGAAGAGGTCCCGGGTCGCGTCCTGAGTCCCGCCTCGAAGAAGCAAGAAGTCGCGCGTCGAAGAAGCAGAGTTTTAAGAGGCGAAGAGATGCGGAGCGGGGAGTTCCGGTCCTTCTTGTCTTTTTGACGCGGGACGACGGACGCGGGACACGGGACGTTTTCTGTGCGCTAAACTGTTGGGTTATGACGTCAACTGTTTTGCCTACCGATATTCATGACCCGGTGAACGCGAAGATCCTTTCGATTTCGGAGGATCGGATTCAGGGGTATCTGCCGGAGCCGTTTTTGGAGATTGCCCGGCTGTCGGGGGTGGATGTGGAGACGGTGCTGGCGCGTATCAAGGCGATGCTGGCGGCGGGGACGATCCGACGGGTGCGGCAGACACTGATGGCGACGAACCTGGCGACGGGCGCGCTGGTGGCGTGGCAACTGCCTCAAGAGAAGATCGATGCGGGGTTCCGGTATCTGTTTGACCAGGACCCGTTTTCCGGGCATGTGGTGATCCGGACAACGGATACGGTGAGCGCGGGGAGCAACTACCGGTTGTGGACGACGCTGAAGGTGCCGCAGGGGTATTCGCTGGAGAAGCATTGCCGGTTTTTGCAGGGGAAGATCGGGGCGGAGCACTTTCGGATCATGCCTGCCAAGAAGCTGTTTGTGCTGGGTGTGGGGCATGTGAGGCGTAAGGACCTGGAATTCGGCAGCCGAGCGGATGCGCCGGCGGATGTGCATGACACGGCGCCGGTGGAGCTTTCCGACCTGGAGTGGAAGGTGCTGGTGCCGCTTAAGCGTGAGTTTGAATTGTCGGAAATCACGAATAATCCGTGGGCGCCTCGGGCTGCGGAAGCAGGGGTGAGCCTGGAGGAATTCCATCGGATCGCCGGTTCGCTGAGCCAGCGGAAGGTGATCGGCCGGTTTTCCACGTTCCTGGAACATGTGAAACCGCTGGCCGATGGCGGGCGGGTGACGAAATTCAACGCGTTGTTCCACTGGGCGGTGCCTGAGGGCAGGCAATTGGAAGCCGGGCGCGAGGTGGGCAGGCATCACATCATGACGCATGCGTACTGGCGCGAAGGCGGCCCGGAGTTTCATAACGTGAATGTGATGGGCGTGGCACACGGCACCGACAAGCAGGTGGTGCTTGGGCACAAAGCGGCGATCGACCGGCATTTGGAAGAAGCGGGCATCCCGGTGAGCTATACGAACGTGTTCTGGGGGGGGCGGAGCGAGATCAAGCCGTCGGAGATCGCGCCGGTGGAGTATGAGAAGTTCTGCCGGGCCAATGGGGTGAATCCGCGGGAGATGAGGGTCTAGGGGCCCTAGGGGCTGGTCAGAGAGAGGGAGAGGCCCCGACGGCCTTTTCGGGTACCGGGTTTCGGGGTTCGGGTCAAGAATGCGCAGAGCGCTTTGCTTACGCTGCATCTTGAATCTTAATTCCGGTTTTACCCGAAACCTCAGGCCCGGAACGCGAAAGGGTCGCAAGGCCGCTGCTGGGCTTTTGATCTTTTTGGCGTGTCCTGTAGAATTTGGGGCCTTATGCAGGATTTGAGGAACCATCTTTTGTCTGTTTCCCTCGCGGTTGTGGCTTTGGTACGCCCGGTTGTTGTTTATCCGGTCGCCGTTATCTGAGCGGCCGACCCGCACCGACCCCTGCCCTGATGCAACGAATTGACGGATGGGCGCTTAATGCGCGGTTTGTTCCCAACGATTAAAAGGCCTGAGGCGACGTTTTGAGGGCAGAATGCCCCGTGTTCCCCCAGGCTTGTGACGATTCAAAACGACGGAAGATTCAAAGAAAGCAAGACAACATGAGCGACAACTTACGACACATCATCGCGGCTCTGGTGACCAATGAACCCGGCGTGCTGGCCCAGGTGGCCGGCATGTTTGCGGCGCGCGGCTTCAACATCGACAGCCTCGTGGTGGGCCGGACGGAAAACCCGGAACTCTCCCGGATGACCATCGTGGTGGCGGGCAACCCGATGCAGTTTGAGCAGATCAAAAAGCAGCTCCAGAAGCTGGTGCCCGTGGTGAAGGTGGTGGCTTACAGCGACGTGGCGCACGTGGAACGCGATCTGATGCTGATCCAGGTGGCTACGCACAGCGAAAATGGCGAAAGCCGGCGCGGCGAGATCATCGAGCTGGCGAGCATTTTCCGGGCCAAGGTGGTTGACGTGAGCGCGGACCGGGTGATGATCGAACTGGCGGGCGATGAAGACAAGATCGAGGCGCTGATCGACCTGCTGCGCCCGTTTGGCATCATCGAGCTGGCGCGTACGGGCATCATCGCGATGCCGCGTGGCGCGGGCGGGCCTGGGCAGACGATGCGGGCCGTGCGCAAGAGCGCGCAGCCGGGCAGCGCTTCTGACATTGATCCGGGCAGCCTTCCTCCGGGCTAAAATCCCGGCTTGCCACGGTCAAAGCCCCATGGCTTGGCTGACATAGGACACATACGACACCCGGATCAGTTCCGGGTGTTGTTTTTTGTGGAAAAAAGATGATTGTCGCCTAGGAATAACCCTTATGTCCGCAGGTACAGCAGCGGTATAGATTTACTGGCATCGAGTGACGGTGGGGGCAGGCATTTAACGATCTTCACGCTTTAAATATGGTCGGGTGGAACGATGAACGAGCCAATGCGCAATGACTCTCTTGATGCCCAGGGCAAGCCCCCTGCGAATGGTCCTTTGGGTGGGGCGCGGGTCATGCTGGTGAGTGTTGATTCCCAACGCGGCCAACGGATGAGCCGGCAGATGAGCCAGACGGGCGCGACAGTAACCACGGTGACACCGGGAGAGGCAGTGGCGTGCGTTGTGCGGGAGCCGATCGATGTGATGGTGATTGCGGATGTCGATGGCATGGGGAACGGAAGCGCGGAGGGGGACTTGGTTGGCTCCGTCCGGGCGCAGCGGGGCATGAGCGCCTTGCCGGTGGTGATGCTTTGGCCGAAAGCTGGGGTGCCGGTGCAAAGCCCAGCGGGCCGGCAACAAACGACACAGGGGATTTCGTCAGAACCTGATGATTATGTGCAGGCCCGGGAGGACGATGGCCGGAGCCTGGTGGGCCGGGTGGCGGCACAACTGGAGATCGTGAAGGCCAGGCGCAGAGTGGAGGATGCGCTGGCCCTGAGCGAAAAGCGGCTGAAGCTGACGGTGGGGATCAGCCGTGTGGGTACATGGAACTACGACATGCGTACGGGCATGATGCACTTTGACGAGCGCATGCGGGAGATCTGGGGGGAAACGGTTCAGGAACTGCCGCTTCAACGGGTGCTGGACAGAGTCCACCCTGAGGACATGCAGCGGGTGGCGAAGACGATTGCCGAATCCATGCAATCTGAAGATGCGCTGGAATATGCGGTGGATTACCGGATCATCGGGCCTGACAGGGCACAGCGGTGGATCGCAACCAACGGGATTGCGACTTTCGTCGGCCATGAGCGGGGGCGCAAGGTTTTTACGTTCACAGGGACGGGTTTGGACATCACGCACCGGAAGGTGACGGAGGTGACGGTGCTCCGAGCGATGGCGCGCTTTAAGCTGCTTTCGGAGACCGCGGAGAAGCTGCTTTCATCGACGGATGCGCAATCGGTGATCAAGGAACTGTGTACCGCGGTGGCGTCTCATCTACGGTGCGACTGTTTCCTGAATTATCTGGCCAATGAGTCTTCGGGCCGCTTGAAACTCAATGCGTGCGGCGGAATCCCCGAAGAGGAGGCCAGGAAGATCGAATGGCTGGATTATGGCGGCTCGGTGTGTGGCTGCGTGGCGCTTGAGGGCAAGCGGATCGTGGCGGAACACATCCAGCAATCGGTGGACACGCGAACGAACCTGGTCCGGTCATTTAATATCCATGCGTACGCATGCCATCCGCTGATGGTGGAGGGAAAGACGATCGGGACGCTGTCGTTTGGCGCGCGTAACCGGGAGACGTTCAGCGAAGATGATCTGGAACTGATGAAGAGCGTGGCGGGGCAGGTGGCGATGGCGCTGGAACGCATCGCGGCGCAGGAGAAGCTGGCGGCCAGCGAGAAGCACCTGCGCGAACTGAGCAAATCCCTGGAGCAGCGGGTGACCCAGCGGACGGCGGAACTTCAGGAGCAGACGACGCAGCTTAGAAGCCTGGCGGCGCAACTGACGACGACGGAGCAGCGAGAGCGCAAGCGGCTGGCGGCGCTTTTGCATGATGATCTGCAGCAGCTTCTGGTGGCCTCCAAAATGCATCTGGGCCGGATGCACGGGCGCGTGGGTGATACCAAAGCGGCGCAGGCGCTGGAGAAGGCGGAATCTCACCTGGATGCGGCGGTGGAGGCCGCGAGGAACCTGACACGGCAACTGCGCCCGCCTGTGCTTTATGAGGCGGGGTTGCTGCCGGCACTGAATTGGCTGGGGAAGGAGATGCATGAGAGGCACCATCTGCGGGTGACCGTGGAGGGGGACTACGATGGGGAATTTCTCAGTGATGACGTGAAGGTGCTGCTTTTTGAGTGCGTTCGGGAGCTTTTGTTCAACGTGGCCAAGTATGCCGGGACGGACGAGGCCACGGTGAAGGTGTCGCAGGAGGATGACTGGCTGACGGTGGTGGTGGAGGATCATGGCACGGGGTTTGACGCGGCAGCCAGCCAGGGGGGGCGGCGCGATGGGTTTGGATTATTCAGCATTCGGGAGAGGTTGACGGCGGCAGGGGGGAAACTGGTGATGCAGTCGGCCCCGGGCAAGGGGACACGGGCGACGCTGCACACGCGCGCCGAGAGCGTTCATACGCAACTGGTGTGGCAACCTGCGGTGGGCGCCAACGATGCATCGGGCGTGCTGGCGCCTCAGGGGCGGGGGTTGAACGGCTCGGGGTTCCTTGCGCTGGACGATACACGCATCCGGGTGCTGGTGGTGGACGATCACGCGATCGTGCGCGAGGGGATTGCCAATATTCTCCGGTCTGATGAC
The DNA here is from genome assembly GCA_964542875.1 of uncultured Phycisphaeraceae bacterium. Taxonomy (GTDB): domain Bacteria; phylum Planctomycetota; class Phycisphaerae; order Phycisphaerales; family Phycisphaeraceae; genus CAZGOM01. Next base: position 55,650 of record CAZIWA010000014.1, on the reverse strand, counting down.
CGGCTGACGGTGGTGGGGGAGGCCGCGGACGGTGTGCAGGCGATCAAGGCGGTGGAGGTGCAGCGGCCGGATGTGGTGCTGCTGGATGTGAACATGCCGAGGATGAACGGGGTGGAAGCCGCGCGGGAGATCATCAGGCGCTGGCCCAAGACGCTGATCGTGGGGCTGTCGGTGCTGGGGGATGAATTGACGGCGCGTACGATGATCGAGGCGGGAGCGGCGGCGTTTATTCCCAAGTCCGGGGACTCAGAGCAGATGATTTCGACGGTGGTGGGGTTGGTCCGCCAGCGGAAAGTCGTATAAGAAGCGGGAAGAAGCGTCCCGCGTCGCGCAGGGGGAAGGGGCCTGGGCCGTTGAGGGTTTGCAGAGCGTTTTATGCCTGTGGATTTGAGGGCGCTATGATGTGTCTTGCACGCCTTTCTTGCTGATGGCGGTCTAAAAGGGCTTTTCAATGCTTGAACGAAAACGTTTCTCCGGCTCGGTTTTACGGTTGATGATGAGTGCCGGGTTTGCGCTGGGGTTGATGGCCTGCGCCCGGGTGAGCCCGGTGAGCGCCTCGGACCCGGCGGTGGTGGCAGGGCCAAGCGCGACGCAGCCGGCCAAGACGCTGACGACTTCGGAAAAGCTGGTGGGATATGCGCAGCTTGGCGCATTTGACCGGGTGCTGGCGGAGCTGGAGAAGACGAAAGACACAAGCGGGCAGGAAAGCCACTTGGTGGCGGACATTCAGCGGTTTCGCGGGCAGCAGGTGGAGTACACCAAAGCGCGCCAGGAGTCTTACAACAAGGCCATCGAGCGGCTGAAAAAGATGGACGAGGCCAAGCGCTATGACGATGCGCTGGTGGCGGCGATCGAGGCGCACACCATCGCCGATGACCCCAACGAGCTTTTCAAGAATGAAGATGTGGCCAAGGCGGTGAAGGGGGCCAAGGACGCGGCGACGGCGTCCGCGACGGCCGGGAAGTGGCTGGATGCCCTGAATTTCTACCGGCTGCTGGACGCCTTGTTTGACGACCATGCGAGCTTCCGGGAACCGCTTGCCGATGCGAGCCAGCATGCGCGAATCCTGCGGCTGTACGCCCCCGATGAGTATGAAAAGCAGCTGCGTGAACGCGTGGCGTGGATGAAGGAAAAGCGCAAGCAGGATGCGGCGGCCATCGCAGCCAACGACCCGACGAAGGCGGCGACCACCAAGCCGGCCAACGATGATGACCTGGATTCGATCCGGCTGGAAAAAGAGCCGTGGCAAAAGTCGCTTGACGGGGTTGAGCCGGCGATGGTCCGGCAGGTGTTTGTGGCGGCGGCGCGGTCGCATATCGAGAATAAACGGTACTTTCCGCTGGTGGCGGGGGCAGTCAAGTCCCTGACCACGCTGGTGAAAGAGCCGGCGATGAAAGACGCCTTCCCGGGCCTGGCTGAGCCGGAAAAGGTGGCGGAGTTTTTGAAGGCCGTGGACCAGGTGAGCACCCGGCTTGCCGCAGCGGGGCCGGATGTGACGACGTCGCAGGCCTACAGCATGGTGGAAGACCTTTTAAAGGCCAACAGAAACACCGTGAGCCTGCCCGAACAGGTGATGGTGTATGAAATGACCGAAGGCGGCCTGCAGAACCTGGATGAATTCTCCAGTGTGATCTGGCCACGCGAAAAAGACATGTTCGACCGTACGCTCAAGGGCAAGTTTTACGGTGTGGGCATTTTGATCGCCAAGAAGGATGACCGGGTGCTGGTGGTGACTCCGCTTGAAGATTCACCCGCGCTTAAAGCGGGGATCAAGGCCGGGGACATCATCGCCAAGGTGGATGGGCAAGACACGCTGGGATGGTCGCTGGATGAAGTGGTCCGAAGGATCACGGGCAAGAAGGGGACGGAGGTTTTGCTCACCATCGAGCGCAAGGCCGTGACAGATCCGCTGGTGTTTAAGCTGACGCGCGATGAGATCCCCATCGAATCGATTCGCGGGTGGGAGCGCCGGCCCAAGGGCGGCTGGAGCTATTGGATCGATCCGGAAGACCGGATTGCCTACGTCCGGCTGAGCCAGTTCATCCGGTCGTCGGCCAAAGACCTTGACCTGGCCGTTGAAGCGATGCAGGCCAAGGGCCCGATCAATGGGCTGATCCTGGACCTTCGCGGCAACCCGGGCGGGCTGCTGGAAGCGGCAGTGGAGGTGGCCAACCGGTTCATCCCGGCGGGGCCGATCGTTTCCACGGTGGGCAACGACGGCGTGACCACGCAGGAATTCAAGGCACAGGCGCAGAAAACCTATCCGTATTTCCCGGTGGTGCTGCTTGTGAATGAAGGGTCCGCATCGGCCTCGGAGATTGTTTCCGGCGCGCTGCAGGACTACAAGCGGGCGCTGATCGTCGGCTCGCGCAGCTACGGCAAAGGCTCCGTGCAGGATGTGATGCCGTTTGACGGCGAAAAGTGGATGCTGAAGCTCACAACGCAGTATTACATGCTGCCCAAAGGCCGGATCATCCACCGCAAGCCGGAATCCCGGACGTGGGGCGTGGACCCGGACCTGAAGGTTCCGGTGACGCCTGACCAGGCGATCAAGGCCTTTGAAGTGCGCCAGGATGCGGACATTGTGGATGCGGCCGCCGACCCTGCGACGCTGCCTGCCGGGCAGGAGCGTCCCAAGGTTTCTGACCTGATCACCAAGGGTTTGGACCCGCAACTGGTGGCGGCGCTCTTGATCCTCAAGACCGAGGTGTATGCCAAGGGATTGAATAAGACGGCGACGCCGGCTGCCGCTGCGGCGAAGTGAGGTTGGTTTTTACAATTTGATAGTTTGTGAGTCAGCAGCATAGGAGTGGGCGCGTGCAAGACAAGCACTGCTTTGGGCCGTGCTGTGCCACTCCGGATTTTTGAGGTTTGGCGAAAAAGTTTGGGCAAGTGCTGTTGACAGCGATCCGCGAACCTACAATTCATCGGTTCCACGATACAGAATCAAGAGAGAGGGTTCCCATTGGAAAACAACGAGACGTTGAACCGGTTCAGCACGGAAAGCTGGCGGATGTTCCGGGTGATTTCAGAGTTTGTGGAAGGTAACGAGACGCTGGCCGAAACCGGGCCGGCGGTGTCGATTTTCGGGTCCGCGCGCACACGGCCTGATGACCCTTATTACAAAGCGGCAGAACGCCTGGCCTATAAGCTGGCCAAGCAGGACTTCGCCATCATCACCGGCGGCGGGCCGGGCATCATGGAAGCCGGCAACAAGGGCGCCTACGACGCGGGCGGGAAGTCTATCGGGCTCAACATCAAGCTGCCCATGGAGCAGAAGCCCAACCCGTACCAGACCCACGAACTGATGTTCAAATACTTCTTCGTGCGCAAGGTGATGTTCGTGAAATACGCCAAGGGGTTTGTCTGCTTCCCCGGCGGGTTTGGCACGATGGATGAGTTTTTTGAGGCCATTACGCTGATCCAAACCCACAAGGTGGACCCGTTCCCGGTGGTGCTCATCGGGCACAAGTTCTGGGATGGGCTGATGGCATGGGTGAAGCAGGCGATGCTGGAAGAGAACCACATGATCAGCGCCGCTGACCTGGATTTGTTCTACGTGACCGATGATGTGGACGAGGCGGTGGCGATCATCAACGATTGCTACAAGAGCCAGTGCTGGCTGAGGAATTCTTCGGCGCGCAAGGCGTCACTGCCGGGGGCGATCAACGCGTCCACGGGGCCGATGGATAGTGTGAACCAGTGAGGGAGGAGGAGGTCGGGGGACGGGTATAAGGACGAACATGAGTTGCAGGATTAGTCCAGTGAGCGGTCGGTGATGAGGACGGGGTTTTTGACGGGCCAGTCGTTGTAGGGGCGGTCGACCATGGGGCCGAACTTGTGCTTCATTTCCTTTCGGATGCGATCCATCAGGATGGGGAAGTGGACGTCGGGATCGATGTTGTGGTGGGCCGCTGAGGAGACGGTTTTGACTTCATCCGGGATCAAAAGCGTGGGTTTGATGGTCATGCGCCAGAAGCCTGTGTAGTCTTTACCGGCGATGTTGGAGAGCGAGGGGAGGGGGAAGAATTCAGCGGGTGAGTCTGCCAGGCGAGAGCCGGGTGCGCCGCGGACGAGCCAGGGCTGGATGCCGCCGGCGTCGCGGCCGAGGTCCAGGTTCCGCTTGATGCAGACTCCGTCTTTCCACCATTGGTTTTTAACCAGATGCACGATGTCTGATGCCTCATCCTGGGAGACGACGCCCAGGTGATCGAGCTGCTTCTTGAGGCTATGGGTGGCATCCTTGTCCCAATTGCCGGTGGAGTTGCGCAGGGCATCGTCTGCGGCGTAGATCCCCACGAGGTGGGACATGGTGTCTTCATAGGTGAAGGACGAACCATCCTCGGGAATGATGAGGGTGGTCCGGTAGCCGAACCAGGTGATGATTTCGTGCCAGGTCATGGCGTGGTAGGCGACAAGCTCGCCGATTTTCCGGGAGAGCTGGGCTTCAATGTGCTGCTTCTCGGACAGGGAGAGGGTGTCCCAGTCGTGGGGGTAGTTAAAGGTGAGGGTGAAGAGGCAGCCGTCGTAGCCTTCAAAGGCGACTGAAGGCTGGCGGGTTTGCAGCGCCTTGGCGACCTTGCGTGAGGCGTACCAGGACCAGTCCATGGTTTCGCGCAGGTGGGCGAGATCCAGGAAGCCGGCTCGGCGGGTGTAGATGATCCCGCGTTCACATTCGTCGACCTCACCAAAGCGGGGAGTGGACTCATAGCGGGCGGGGCCGAGGTTAGAGGGGTCGGCCAGTTCATAGAGGGTGAAGGTGCCGGGGCAGGGCAGGGCACCCAAGCGGGTGCGGGGGGCTGAGGAGCAGCCGGCGAGGCCTGCCAGAAGGGCGATCAAGAGTGTCAGCACGGCGGGACGCCGGCGCGAGTTATCAAAGAGTGGGCGCATACAAATCTCCAGTCTTTGAGTGGTTGTCTACCTACAAAAAACAGTACGCGCAGGGTTGTTTTGGCGTCATCGGTAAAGTGCTGAGGGGTACTAGGGGAGCGGCCACGATCGGGGGATAGGAGTACCGACCTTGGCGGCATGGGTTTGGGCGGCAAGAGAGGGCAGGCGAGGTACTTTGTGAAGGGAAGATGAGGATTTTGCTTGACTGGGGCTACAGGTAGGGTTTTTAATGCAATTAGTGGTCAGATCAGGGAGTTATGTATTAAGAAACGGCTTGCGGCTGGGGTTTAAGGAGGGTTTTATGGAAAGCGTCATGCGGCGGCGAATCCGGAGGTGGAGCATCAGTCAAAGGCTGATGGCGCTAATGCTTGCGGGGGTGATGGGGGCCGGTTTTGTGTATGGCGGAACGGATGTGAAGGTTGAGAAGCCGGCGGCGCAGACGCCGCCTCAGGCGATGGCTTTTAAGGTGATGGAAGCGCAGGATCTGGTTGTGAAGCCGGGCCGAGGGGAGCGGGATGTGCCCATACGGGTGACTTATCCGGTCGGGCCTGGGCCGTTTGGGGTGATCGTGCTGTGCCATGGGGCGCTGGGGTCCAAGGATGGGTACCAGCCGCTGGCGGATTACTGGGCGGGCAATGGGTTTGTGGTGATCCGCCCGACGTTTGGGGACAGCCTGACGCTGATGCCAAAGGAGGAACGCGAGCAGTACAAGAACGTGGGAGAGCTGGTTTCCAGCAAGCATGTGACATCGCAGTGGCGTCAGCGGCCCGAGGATGTGGGGCATGTGATTGACCAGATCAAGTGGGTCAGTGAGCAGATCCCGGACTTGAAGGGGAAGGTGGATGCGCAAAAGCTAGCCGTGGTGGGGCACTCCTACGGGGCGCACACTGCGATGCTGATGGCGGGCATGGAATTGAAGGTGGGGCTTCGGTCTGCGCAGATGACCGACAGCCGGCCCAAGGCATTTGTGGCGATCAGCCCGCCCGGCACGGGGGCGGCGGTGAAGGCGGATTCGTTTGCGAAGATCAAAAAGCCGGTGCTGATGATCACCGGCGACAACGATGGCTCACCCATGCCGGGTATGGATAAGCAGACAGGGCTTTGGCGTAAAGAGGCGTTTGATAACTCGCCCAAGGGTGACCGTTATCTGCTTTGGATCGACGGGGCGCAGCACAATTTCGGCGGTATTGCCGGGCCGGGGAACCGCTGGGCGGGCGCCGGGCCTGACAACCCCAGGCAGGTGCAGATGGTGGCGCAGGAGACGCTGGAGTTTTTACGGCAGTTTGTGCTGGAAGAGAAGGGGACGCCGGACTTTCGGTCGCTGGACAGCAAGGGATATCCGCTGGCTGAGGGGGTGCGGCTGGCGAAGAATGCCGATTGACGAGGAAGGGGCTGGGGTCTAGGGGCTGGGGTCTGGTCAGAGCAGAAGCCTGCGGATTTCTCGGGGATCGGGTAGAGGAAGGAGTTGGAAAAGAAAGAGGGGTCCCGTTTGGGACCCCTCTGGTGTGTGTTGGAATTTATGATTTTCTGACTCGAGACTCGAGACTCGAGACTCGAGACTCGAGACCCGAAAGGCCGCTGGCCTTCTGTGTCCTTGGAGGCCTTATTTGGGTTCGATGATTTCGATGCCGTTGGCGTGGAGGCGTGCGGAGACGGGGCAGCCTTTGTTGGCGAGGAAGGAATCGTAGTTTTTCTGAGCGACGATGCCGGCGGCTTCGATGATGCGCACGCAGTCGCGCTGGCTGGCGGCGGTGGGGTAGGTTTCGTCGAGGGAGGCGAGTGATTCGCCGAAGACACGGCGGCGGATGATGGCGAGCATGCCGGAGACGATGGAGGCCTTGCCATAGCCGAAGACCTCGAGGTTTCCGCCGTGGTGCTTAATGCGGCCGCCGAACGTTGGGTTGCGGGTGCGGGTGCCGTCGCCGGAGACGGTTTCGCGGAAGCCGCGGTCCTGCTGGTCGACGAAGCCGCGGCCGTAGATGCCATAGACTTCGATTTCCTGGTTGACCGCGCCTTCGAATTCGGCGGGGTTGATCCAATTATTGGAGTAGTCACCGCGCATGCCGTCCTGATAGGTGACGGCGACATCGAGGCTGTCCCAGGTGTTGATCTTGTGGTGGCGCTTGAACATGTCGGCGCTCTTGCCTTTGCGCTTGGCGAGCTCGGCGTGGTGGACGTCCCAGTTGGCGAGGAGGTTTTTCTGGCCCGTGGCGTAGACGGCGACAGGAGTGACCTTCAGGTAATGGTGGACGACGTCGAGCCAATGGCAGCCGACGTAGGCGAAGGGGTTGGAGTGCTCGGCCCAGGCGAAGATCTCCGAAGCGACTTCGAGGGGTTCTTCGAGGACGGCGCGGACGCGGTTGATCTGGCCGTACTTGCGGTGGGCGTTAAGCATCATTTCGCGTACGAAGGGGTCGTAGCGCTTGTGCATGTCGACGGAGACGATGAGGCCTTTTTCCTGAGCTTTCTTGAGGATGGCGTCGGTCTCGGCGGTGGTGAGGCAGAGGGGTTTTTCGGTGATGACGTCGATGCCGGCATCGAGGGCGTCCAAGATGGGTTGGGCGTGGAGGTGATCGGGGGTGGCGACGAAGAGGACATCGGGCTTGTAGAGCTTGATGATGTCTTTCCAAACGGTGTCGCCGTAGTGGGCGGTGACGGGGGAGTTGGGGAATTCTTTTTTGAACCAGTCGACGATTTTGCCGGCGGTGCCGGATTTTGCGGAGTGTGTGCCGACGGCGACGACTTCGACTTCAATGCCGCCGACCTGGTGGCCGAAGTGGGACATGCCGATGGAGGAGAGGCCCGGGCCGATGCCGCCGCGCATGAAGTCTTTAAAGGTCTGGCCGATGATGTCATCGAAGAACATGCCGCCGCCGATGATGCCGACGGTGAGTTTTTTTGGGGTGGTCATGGGTGGTTCCTTGGGTCTGGGAAATTTGAAGGGGGATAGTTTAGCAGGGATCGGAAATCGGGTGCCGGGTTTCGGGTTTCGGGGATCGGGTAAGAAAATAAAGAGGAGAAGGGTTTCCGCAGGGGTGTTTCTGGTCTTAGGCTTTACCCGAAACCCGTTTTTCCTGACAGATGTGCTATCCTTTTGCCCCCCGGAACTCAGAGCCCGGAACCGGAACCCGATACAGGAGTGCGCGATGTACCTTTTCCCCTCGATTGATCTTCGCAATGGCCAGGTGGTTCGTCTGCACCAGGGGGATTACGCGCAGGAGACGATTTACCGGGTGGATGCGGTGGAGCAGGCGCAGGCGTTTGAAGCGGCGGGGTGTACGTGGATGCACCTGGTGGACCTGGATGGGGCGCGGGATGGGAATCTGGCGCATCTGCCGATCATCAAGCGCGTGTGCCTGGAGACGAAACTGAAAGTAGAGGTGGGCGGGGGGGTGCGCAGCAATGAACGCATCGACCAGCTTCTGGCCGCAGGTGTGGACCGGGTGATCCTGGGGACGGCAGCGCTTGAGAACTGGGCGTGGTTTGAGGGGTTGATGAAGATCGCCGCGTACAAGCACAAGATCGTGCTTGGGCTGGATGCCAAGAGCGGCAAGGTGGCTACGCGCGGGTGGGAAAAGGTGATGGATCGTACGGCGTTTGATATTGCGCGCGATGTGAAGGGGTGGCCGCTGGCGGCGATCGTTTATACGGACATCGCGGTGGATGGGACATTTAAAGGGCCCAACTACGAAGCGACGCAGCAAATGGCGGAGTCGACAGATGTACCGGTGGTGGCGTCGGGCGGCGTGGGGTCTTTGGACCATTTGAAACGGCTGAAGACGATGAAGATTCAGGGGGCGATCGTGGGGAAGGCGATTTATGAGAATAAGTTTTCAGTGCGCGAGGCAAGGGAGATGCTTGAGGAAGGGGCTGGGGTCTAGGGGCTGGGGGCTGGTTAGCGAAGAGAGATGTGCTTTTGAGGGCTTGGTAAGGAAAGTTTTTTAACACGATTTACAAGATGGGCAAGATTTACTTGATGGTTTTCTCGCTGCGATAGGGTGGGTTGCAATAGGTGGCGGAGAGGTTGTTTGGGATTAATTCAGATTGATTCGGGTTGAGGCGTGGGATGTGATGTTTGCCATTCAAATGAATAATGGGATGTCGGATTACGACGAGGACGTCTAATCCGACCTACAAGACAAGATAGACATGATTAAAGAAAGACAGACGGCCTGGGGCCGTCTGTCTTTGGGAATCAGTTTGGTTTTTTGAGGCGTTGTTACAGCAGTGTGACGTCTTCGGGAGGCGTGGCGACTGCGGTGGTGGTGACTGCGGGGACGGCAACGCGCGGGGTGGGGATGGCCACCGCGGGGTTGACGATGATTTCCATGACCGGAAGGGTCTGGGGGGCTTCCTGGACCGGAGCTGCCTCGACAGCAACGGCGTCGGTGGCCGGGAGGGCGATGGCGGGTTCGGGTTCGCCGAATTTGCTGGTGATGGCGCCAGCCAGGCGGGGTGCGACGGCGTCGAAGACGTCCTGCACGGTGCCGCCCAGAAGGACCATGCCGTGGAGCACGGCCCAGACGTAGCTGGCGTCGTCAAAGCTGTCGAGCTGTTTGGCCCAGCCTTTGATGATCCGGTTGACCACGAGGGGCACACGGGATGTATCAAAGTGGCCGGTGGGGGGCTGCTGGCCGACCGCAGCGGGTGCGTGAGGGCCGGCGGCAACCGGGCTTTGAGGGTCGTGGCATGCGAGCCAGAACATCAAGCGGTACGTCTCGGGGTGTTGCGAGACGATCCGATGATAGTGGCCGATGCTGTGGTGGAATGACTCGCCGGCTTCCAGCGCGATCACCACAGGCGCGAGGGCCTGCTGAGTGACAACGGAGAGAAGTTCGTGCTTGTCGGTGTAATAACGGTAGATGGATCCGACCGCGCAATCCAGGCGCGCGGCGATCCTGCGTATGGTCGTGGCGTCGTAGCCGTCCTGCGTCAGGCATGCCATGGTGGCTTGCATGATCTGCTCGCGAGAGAGCTGCGTAGAGGGCGTGGGACGCACTGACCTTCCATCCATGGTGGTCAAAGTTCACCTCCTTGTGAACATGCGTCATTGTCCGATAAAGAGATGAAAAGTCAAGGATTCAAATTTGGATGTTGATGGACGAATTTTGAGGGGATGCGGACGGTGGAGAAGTCGGGTCGGCGGGGGGTGTGCGGAGGGCTTTAATGCCTGAAACAAGGAAGTAAAAGCCCAAGCAGAGGGCGACGACGCCCATGGCGATGAGTTGTTTGGGGTCAGGCCCATTGCCTAAATCTATGCCGGAGGAAATGGGTTTATTGTTGCCGGGGTTGTGGGGAACGTAGAGGACGGGGAAGGTGTCGCCGACGGCGAGGGTGTCCCAGGCGTCTGGATCGATGGCGAAGTCTCCGGTGCCTTCCTTGCCGGAATCACCTTTGATTTTGATGGAGATGCGGGTGGTGGTGCCGTTGGGGGCGAGATAGCGTTCGGTGACGATGGCTTGGCCGGGTACGCCGTGCCGGGCGAGCTGGCCGGCGCGGAGGTAGAGGTAGGTGGGGAGGCCGATCTGGAAGGAACCCAGCAGCAGGGCGAAGATGCCGCCGATGGTGGCCCAGCGGCCGTAGCGGCGGTGTTTGAGATCAATGGCGGTTTTGGGAGGGGGCGGGGGGGATTGGACGGTGATGTAATGGCTCAGGACAGCGGGGAGGTTTGGAAGTTGAAGGATGGCTGCGGGGAGTTTGAAGCGGGAGGCGCCGGAGGCGTCGCAGAAATAGAGGAAGTCGATGGTGGTGTACTGTTCGTAACGGCGTTCAACCCAGGCGAATTGGGTCCAAGGGTGGGATTGGGGGATGCCGGAGCGGTCGACGAAGGTGATGCCGGTTTCGTCGAGGGTGAGGGATTGGGGGATGTGGAGGATTTTTCGGCCCGCGGAAAAGAGCAGGTGGCCAATGACCATGGGGACCACCATGGCGTATACGACCGCCATGCGGTCGAGAACGACGATGGCGTAGATGACTCCGGCGAGGCCGGCGATGACCAGGAAGAGGCCGCCAAACGTCATGTAAGGCGCGTTTTTCCAGGTGTCGGCTTCCCAGGTGACGGTGAAGCGAGGCGGCGGGGATGAGGGGGTGTCTGGGGACAAAAGAGGGCTCCGGAAAGGGCTGATAAGGATGGTCGTATCAGACGCGGACTTTTTTGAATCCCATGGGCGATTTGGAGTCCAGGACGAGGTCGTAGCCCTGGTAGGTGAGGACTGCGGAAATGGTGAGGAAGAGTGCGAAGACGAACCAGACGACGCTGGCGAGGCCTAAAAACCAAGGGCTTTCAGGGGCTTTGGGTTTGATGCCGGTGAACACGGGCTGGATGTTATCGGGGTTTTGAGGGACGTAGGTGACGGGGAAGGGGTCGCCGACTTTCATGGCTTTCCAGATGAGGGGGTCGATTTCGATGTTGTCTTCGCCGACTTTGCCGTTTTCGCCTGTCATTTTGATTCTGATGCGGGTGGTGCGGCCATCGGGGGCGATGAAGGTTTCGGAGATGGTGGCGACGCCGGGGACGGCGAATGCGGCGTACTCGGTTTGGGTGGTATGGAGGTTCCAGGAGAGCCATGCGGAGCCGACGCAGAGGAAATACATGAAGGCGGCGGAGGGGATTTGCCAGTAGGCCTTTTTCCTGGAGGTTTTGGTGACGACGGACTGGGTGACGGTGGGGTCGACTTTCCGGGCCAGGTATTGCTCGATGGCTTTGGCAAGGCCGTCAGCATCGGGGAAGCCAAAGGGGACGGTGAGGATGACCTTGCCGGCGGTGTTATAGACATTCAGGAACGGGCCGATGGCCACGTCCGCGCTTTCGCGCTTGAGCCAGGCGACTTGATCCCAGGTGTGGGAGACTGTCTTGTTGCCGCGGGAATGGATGGTGAGGCCTTGGGAGTTCACGATGATGGTTTTGGGCGTTTTGCGCATGCCCAGGCCGATGAAGAGAAGGAAGCAGGCGCCGATGCAGGGGGCAGTGGTGAAGACGTTGAGGATGACGAGTTGTTCGCCGGGGATCTGAAGGACCACGTAGAAGGCGATGGGGACGTAGGCAAAGATGAGGCAGGCGAGGGCGATGGGAACCATGCCTGTGCCGGCGCTGGGATTGGCGGAGAAGGTGTCTTGAAGGGGGAGGGATGGGGGAATGTGGCTTTGCGACTCGGGGTTTGGGGTGTCCTGGGTGCGGGCGAAAGGATTGATGGGGGTGGAATCAGACATGTTGTTGACAACCTCCGGAGTGGGTGGATGCCATCGAATGGTACCGCAGGGCCTGGATTGGGCCAATAAGCGCTTGCCGAATCCAGATTTTGCGTTATTGTTAACCTAGGTTGTTTTTTAACCAGTTAACAGCGACGACAAGTCGGGAGACCATGCGTGACGAGCACAAGCACCCAGCCTAAATCAACGGTGTCCGTTTCGGGGCCCGTGTGGAAACAGCACCCTTATGTGATCCGGCTGGAAAAAGAGACTTCGGGCGGGTGGGAACAGGTGGCCGAGGCCCGTAATCCGTTTGGGGAACTGATGGCAGCGGGCACGGCGCTTGGGAAAGTGACGCTGGCGGAACCGACGACCGGCAAGCTGAGGCTGACGGTGTGCGTGCCGCTTTTGAACTATGCGCGGGTGGTGATTCCCGACTGCGGACGGCATTACGTGAACTCCATGAAGGCCTTGGACATCCGGGCGGGGCTTTTTCGGATTACCGCGCCCAACGCAGGGCACCCGTTTTTCGCGTTGATGTCGGAATCCGGCCCGTGCATGTTCGCGTTTGGCCTGCTGGACGCCGATGGCGCGGTGGAGATCAAGCGCGTGCTGCCGGTGATCAGCCAGCGCAAGGCCATGGTGGGGGGCGATGAGCACCTGGGCCTGGCGTTTGAATGGACGCCGAGCAAGCCTGTGAGCAGCGTGCCGATCTACATGACCCGGCAGCAGACATCGTGGTTTGAAGCATTGCGGGAGTACACCGGGACGATCGAAAAGACAGAGGGGATTTCGCAGCCTCACCATCCGGACGCGTGGCGGCCGGTGTGGTGCACGTGGACGGCGTTCCCCAGCGCAGAGATGACCGAAGAGCGCGTGCTGGCCAATGCACGCGTGGCCAAGAAGCTGGGCATCGGGACGATCATTCTGGATGACGGCTGGTTTGGCCCGGGCTTGGATGATGATTACGGCGCACCTCACCAGCGGACGATCAATCACGGCGATTACTATCCGGACCCGGTGAAACTGCCGGACCTGCCTGGGTTAGTGAAGCGTGTGCAGGCAATGGGGCTCAAGTTCCTGTTGTGGCACGCACCGCTTTGCGTGGCGCCGGAGGCGAAGGTTGCGCCGAAGCTCAAGCGGCTGTTTCAGCGCAAGGGCGGGACGGACTTTTTGAGCGTCAACGGCATGCACCAGCTTTGCCCCTGCAACAAGGATGTGCGCGACTACGCCCGGGCGGAGACGTACCGGCTGTTTAAGCAGTACGGCGCCGACGGCCTGAAAGTGGACTTGTACAACTGCCTGAGCGACCAGATGTGCGATTCCACTGAGCACACGCATGACATCAGCGATCCGGTTCGCGGGGTGGACGCGGTGATGGCCGCGGTGTGGGAAGGCGCGCTGGAGGCCCGGGCCGATGCGATCATGGAGCTCAAGCAGGATTACGGCAATGTCCGGCTGGCGCGGCACGGCACGATGGTGCGCGCCGGGGATACGGCGTACGACATGGACTCCAATAACCTGCGCTGCTCATACACCCAGGCGTTTGCCCGTTGCGTGCACGTGGACCCGGTGGTGACCAGCGTACACAGCGAGCCGCGGCACATGGCGCTGCTGGCGCTTAAGTCCGTGGCTCTGGGCGTGCCTACGTACAGCATGGACCTGGAACGGTTCACGGATGAGCAGCTTGCGCCGATCGGCCACTGGCTGCACTTCTATAACGATCACGTTGAGATGTTCATGGCGCCGCGGCGCCCCCTGACGCTGGACCAGGATGTGTGGGCGGGCGGCGTGGAAGGAAGCAAATGGGTGGCTGCGCTGCGGCAGGCGCGCGTGATCGCGCTGCCGACGGGCAAGCGGCTGCATGTGCTCAACGGAACAGGCCTGGAGACGCTGCTGCTGGAGACCCCGACGGTGGGCAATAAGCGCATCCAGGTGTGGAACCGTGACGGCAAGAGCGTTCACGAAGGGGTGCTGGCCGCGGGTTCGCGGGAGATCAACATTCCTTCAGGCGGTCGGGCTGAACTGACGAGCGTGTAAAGCAGAGATCAACCACGAAAGGCTTCCATGACAAGCACTCAAAAAGCGGGTGGCTGCACCGGCGCCGGGCGTAGGCCCAGAGGCTTTACGCTTGTTGAACTGCTGGTGGTGATCGCCATCATCGGCGTGCTGATGGCGATGCTGGTGCCGGCGTTGACCTCGGCGAGGGAGCAGGGAAGGCGCGTGGTGTGTGCGGCGAATCTGCGTCAACTGGCGCTGGGGACGGTGCAGTACACCATTGATTTCAAACAATACACGCCTGATCCCATTACAGGCGGGAGCAACAAGACGATCTCCAGCATCTATATCGACAACAATGTCACTGATGACTTTGGGCGCATGTACACGTGTGCGTTCATGCGCAGGTATCTGTTCCTGAACTACAACGCGCACTGGCGGCTGTGGTGGTGCCCGGGAGTGATCGCGGCGACGGTTGAAGAGCGCCCTGAAAAATACAATGAGAACTACACCACCGGCACGGAATCCATCTCCAACAACGTGGCGCAGGTGGGGTACAGCTACTTCGGCGGGCCAGGCACGCCCAACAGCCTCAACACCGGGCGCATCGGGAGGGGAACGGCCAACCCCGACGGGGATGGAGACAACTCCAACGACCCGACTCCCGTGGTGCGGCTCGAGCGGTACAAGAACGTGTCGGAGCGCATCCTCTACGTGGACAACGTGGGTGGATCAGGGCTTTTGTATTCGGCCAATACGAGCTTTCTCCAGGTGGGAAGAAATGGGCACCGGTCCAGCTCAAGCAGTGATGTGCCGCAAGGGGCGAATCACGTGATGGCTGACGGGCATGGCGAATGGCGCCAATGGCGGGCCGACAATGCGACGGGGTGGCAGGGCCAGGGATATTGCTGGAAGAAATAAGCAGGCAAAGGTTTTGAGATATGAAGATTCATGGATTGATTGGTTTGGCGGTTTTGGTGTTGGCTGTGGCAACGGGAACGCCGGGGGCGATGGCGCAGGGGGCCAAGAAGGCCGCAAAGGCACCTGCGAAGGCGCCCGTCAAGGCTGAGGCGACGGCGCCCAAGGCAGAGGCCAAAGAGGCTGCGCCCAAGGAACCCGGGGCGCCGCGCGAAGAAGTGGACGTGGAAGAGGAAACCGAGCCTGAGGTGCTGGATCGCACGTATGCCATGCCGGATGACGTGAAGATCCGGGCGAGGGTGGCCAAGAGCGCGTTTCCCGGGCCGCTGGTGATCAAGTGGCGCTACGGTGGGGAAGGCCTTGGGGGCGACCCTGTCGGCGGCGTGTTTTACGCCAAGCCGCAGCCCAGCAAGCTGCCGACGCTGGATGAGCCGGCGGTGAAGGAAGCACAGACCGGCTTTGAAGACCCCGATGACCTGGGGGACAAGCTGGCCGTGGGGCAGTGGTCGCAGTGGCTGCCGCTGGACACGTTCGGGAAGAAGTATGGGATGCGCATGCTGACGGTGACGGCGCACAAGCCCGGCAAAGGACGCAATGTCCTGGACGGGACCGGGAGCCTGGGGCCGGTGTCGGCGGACTTTGAATTTGAAATCTCATGGCAGGGTAAGACGCTTAAGACGATCCGGGAATCCGGCGTCACGGGCGCGACGGTGGAGCTTTCCCTTCGGATCACCACGCTGACAGCGGGTGTGACGCCGGAAGACCCCAAGTTCCTCGCGGGCGTGATTGGCCTCAAGGAATACGTGCAGAACCGGACGAACTTCCTTGAGAACCTGCCCTGGGCCAAAGGGCCCAAGCCGACGCTGTTCTTTTTCGTGACCGACCTGGGCGGCTACGGCCAGGGCTCGGGGTACAAGATCCGGCACACCAACCCTGCGATCAGCGAATTGGAACTGCGCACGGTCCGGCAGATCGGGATCAACGGGCTGCGCTCCGGGCCGTCGTTCCTGTATGAGTGGATCCGGGAAAATAAGGGAATCGGGGCGGAGTTCAAACGCGGACGCATCGGCGGGGGGGGCGGCTATGTCTCGGGATCGTTCGATTCTGAGGCCAGCTACAACGAAGGCGATGCGGGGTGCCCATTTAAAGAAGGCATCGTGCAGATCAAGCAAGAGGCGGCCCAGCAGGCAGTGGACCGAAACAAGCAGAGCCCGGTGCAGGAAGTATGGGCGCTGACGGTGGACGAAATCGGCCAGGTGTACGGCCGAACCGCGGAAAAGGGGTCGCACCTGGCCACCTGCACGCGCTGCCAGGATGAGTTCCGCAATTACCTCAAACTCCAGGGTGTAGAGCCCGAAGATGTGGGCCAGAGCGAGTGGGATCAGGTTAAGCCGCTGGACACCAGGGACGAAGAAAACCTGGGCTGGAAGACCAATAAGCAAAAAGCCCGGGTCGTGTATTACCAGTCATTGTTCACCAACTTCGCCAGTGCGCAGATGTTCACCCGGCTGCGTAACGCGATGGCGGCGGAGAACGAGAAAAAAGACAAGGCGGCACCGGGGACCCCAGAGGCCAAGCAGCCCTATCTCTACAGCTATGCGCTGCGCGGCAATACCTTCCTGATGGGCGGCGCCAGCCTGGATTTTTTCGACTTCTACCGTTACGCCGACAACGGATTTGTCCACGAGACCAGCAACCGGGATGTCCGGGTGTGGAACTGGGACGGCTACCTGCTGGACGTGGGCCGGGTGATGGGCAAGGAGCAGGGGACGAAGCTGGGCATCTATGTGAAGCCGCATCGCGGGGCGCCGATCCAGCGCATCCTGGCGTCATGCTCCCGCGGCGCGCAGATGATCTTCCTTTACACATATGGGCCTGACTACTGGAAGGGCGACGGGTTCTCCGGGAGCCTGGACCTGCTTTCCACGTGCAGCCGTGCCGCGGCGATGATCGCCCGGGTGGAGCCGCATATCTATAAACGGCCGATTGCAGAAAAAATTCAGGTGGGCCTTGTGCAGCCGAGGTCATCGGAGTTCTGGCGGCGTCAGGGCGCGGGCGATGCGTGGGCGCCGGCATGGGAAAACTGCAAGTGGATGTACACCGGTCTTCGGCATGCGAAGGTGATGATCGACCCGCTTGATGAAGTGATGCTGGAGAAGAACGATCTTTCAGCCTACAAGGTGCTTTATGTGATGGGGCCCAACATCACGGCCAAGTCGATTCCCAAGCTCAAGGCGTTTGTGGAACAAGGCGGCACGCTTTACACGGCGGGCTACGGCCTGGTGGCCGATGAGGTGAATACGCCTCGCAAAGACCTGCTGGACCTGCTGGGCCTAAGCTCACGTAATGCGCCGGAAATCTGGCGCAGGGTGGGTGTGTACGGCGCGACGGGGTATTCCAACTTCATGAGCGAAACCTCGATGGTGACCAAACCGACGGTGACCGGTCCGGTGACGGGCACGGGGATTTTCGCCGGCGCGGTGATTCAGCCGGAGCTTGGCCGTGAAGTGCTGGTGCCCGCGCCTGGGACCGAGGTGGTGGCGACGTTTTCCGACGGGAAGCCCGCGGGAACGCTGCGCAAGCTGGGCAAGGGCCAGGTGATCACGCTGGGGTTCTTCCCCGGATTGGATTACATGGCTCCCAACCTGACGGGCCAATTGGACATGGTGAAGGCGTACAAGGCGGAAGCGCTTGGGTTTATCTCCAAGCCTGCGCTGGAAAAAGTGACCCCCCGGACGGACGTGCCGCTGGCCAACGTGGAAACGGTGCTGCTGGAAGGGCAGGGCAACGCCAAGGCGCTGATCCTGATGAACTGGGCGTATGAGTTTGGCGGGCTGGTGAAGTCCAACAAGGGCACACGGGGCACCAAGGAGATCGCCGAAGCGCATGACGTACCGGTTCGTGTGAAGGATCTGTCGGGTATTAAGCGCGTGTATTCGGCTGCGACGGACAAGGAAGTGCCGTTTAAGGCCGATGGAAAGGACATCGTGGTGACGCTGCCCCTGCTTCAAGAAGGAGAGATCCTGCTTTTTGAATGAGGGTTGTCAAAGCCCGGGGGCCGGCCTTGCTTTAAATCCTGCATTAAAAGCGATTTGGGTGAGGCATTTAGAGCGAATCTCAGGTACGTTACGTATCAGTAACGCCTGAGGAGAAAACCATGAGCAGAACTAAAGTGTTGCCGTTGTATGCACAGATCTCCGGGAAGATCGCGGCGGAGATCCAGGCCGGCCGATTCAAGGCGGGCCAGAAGATCTATTCCATCCGTGAAATCTGTGAGCAATTCAACGTTGCCGACATCACCGCCAAGCGTGCGCTGCAGGACCTTGGCCAGCGGGGATTGATCCGGACAGTGACGGGGTCTGGCGCGTTTGTGGTGGATGCCCCGACGGAGACGGCCGGCGCGGCGCCTGCGGCACGCCAGATGGTGGGCTTCTTGAAGTTCGGGAATTTGCCCGCGCCGATCTTTGTGCATGAGATCGAACTGATTCAACAGGCGTTGACGCGCTTTGACCTGCCGATGCTGTACATGATTACCCCCGATGAAATGGACAGCTCCGCGGCGGCGGAACGGTTGATTGAATCCGGTGCGGGGTGCCTGCTGGTGTTTCCGCAACACAAGGGAGACTTTGAGCAAAACCCGGTGCTGGGCAAGCTTCGGCGCAGCCCGGTGCCGTTCCTGGTGATCGAGACCCGGGTGGCCAAGGATTCCTACATCTGCAGCGACAGCGAACGCGCCACGCGCGAGCTGGCCGACTACCTGTATGACCTGGGGCACCGGAAGATCTGCCTGGCCACGGCGTACCCACGGAAGGTGGCGGGCCTGGAGCAGGCGGTGAAACGCTGGAACGACCCGACGGTGAAGACATGGGTGATCGGGGAACTGAGCAAAGACGAAGTGAACCTGCACCGGCTGGCCGGGCAGATTATGGAATTAAGCCCGCGGCCGACCGCGGTGATCTGCTCGGACGACTCTGCGGCGAGCGTGATGGTGGGGCACTTCATGTCTCACGGATTGCGCGTGCCCGAAGACATCAGCGTGGCGACCTATGGCGATCATCCGGCGCTTTCACAGAGCTCTCCGGTGCCGCTGACGGTGGTTCGACATCCGTATACGGAAGTGGCGCAGGAAGTGGCCACATGGTGCCGGGACACGCTGGCGGGCATCCGGCCCACGCGGCGAGTGCGGCGGGAGATCACCGGCACGCTGATTGCGCGTGACAGTACTGCGAGCCCTGAGGGGCCGCAGAAATAGTTCAGCCCCCGGGTTTAAAGCCGGGGAATAGCCCAGGGGCAACCCTTGGCGGAAAGAGGATTTGCGACGATGTCCAAACCGACTCTGGTACTTGTGGCGGCCCACGCCGATGATGCGGAACTAAACGCCGGCGGCCTGATGACCAAGTGGGTCAACAAAGGCGGACGGGTGGTGGTGGTGATGGTGACCAACAACATCAATGCCACGGTGATTCCACCTGACGGGGACGAAAGCAAGACCGGACCGGTGCCGCCTGACGTGATGCAGGCCCTGCGCGAGAGCGAGCAGGTGGCGGCGTGCAAGCTGATCGGTGCGGAACTGATCTTCCTGGGATATTCCCAGCGGCATTATTGGAACGGCAAGAAGACGACGAGCATTGATTTTCAGCATGCCGAGCCGCATCCGGCGTGCGTCGGCAAGGCGCCGCCTCTGATTATTGCGTTCCGATACCCCGAGGCGATCAACCACGTGCGCGGGGTGCTGGAAGGGCTGAACCCGACACTGGTGCTGACGCAGACGATGATCGACCTGGACCAGGAACACCACGCCACGGCGTGCCTGGTGTGGCAGGCGATGAAGCAGTCGGAGAGCTTAAAGAAGGTGCCGCTTTATTTCTGGACGCCGGGGTCCAGCGCGATGGAAGGGCTGATTGCCCCGGACTACGACCACATCGAGGATATTTCAAACGAATACCCGATGAAGGTGAAGCTGTGCGCGGCGCACTTCTCCCAGTGGAGCACGCTGCGCAAGGGCATGGTGCAGAAGCATTCCGAGCATTGGGGCAAGGCCATCGGCACGGCGTATGGCGAGCCTTTCAAGCGGGCTAACTTCTCAGGCGCGGAGCCTGGGCAGACGGCCAAGGCCAAGACGTTTTTAGAGATGTTCTGATTCGATTTTCCCGGCCGTTCATTTTTACACAGGCGGCCCTCACCCCAGCCCTCTCCCCAAGGGAGAGGGGGTAGGACAGATTCCCATGACATCGATTCCGTTGTTTGAGCGTGCAAAGGGCTTTGGCGACCGGCTTGCGGTGATTTCCGACGGCAGGCGCTTTACGTACAACCAGGTGCTGGACCGTTCCGCACGGGCGGCGACGAAGCTGCTGGCGGGGAATAAGGACCTGGATGGGGCCCGGGTGGCGTTTCTGGTGCCGCCCGGCATCCGGTATGTGACGGTGCAGTGGGCGGTGTGGCGCGCGGGCGGCGTGGTGGTGCCGCTGAGCACGCATCATCCGTTGCCGGAACTGGCGTATCTGATTGATGACTCCAAGGCGACCATCGTGGTGGCCGGACCGGAATATGCGGAGATGCTTGCACCGCTTGCCGCGGAGCGGAAGCTGCCTTTTTATCTGGATGAAGACCTGGTTGATACCACAGCGGGCAAGCTGCCCGACGTGGACGTAAGCCGGCCTGCGATGCTGATCTATACCTCCGGCACCACCAGCAAGCCCAAGGGCGTGCTGACGACGCATGCGATCATCGACGCACAGGTGCGGTCGCTGGTGAAGGCGTGGGAATGGTCGCAGGATGACCACATTCTGCATGTGCTGCCGCTGCACCATATTCACGGCATTGTGAACGTGCTGGGCTGCGCGCTGTACTCCGGCGCGGTGTGCGAGTTCATGGATAAGTTCGACCCGACACTGGTGTGGGATCGGTTCATCAAGGGCGACGGGCTGACACTGTTCATGGCGGTGCCGACGGTGTACAGCCGTCTGACTGCGGCGTGGGAGCAGGCCGACGAGGCCCGCAAGGCGGCGATGAAGGCTGCATGCCAGAGGCTGCGGCTGATGGTGTCGGGCTCGGCGGCGCTGCCGGTGTCAACGTTGGAAAAGTGGCGTGAAGTTTCCGGCCACACACTGCTGGAACGCTATGGCATGACGGAAATCGGGATGGCGCTTTCCAACCCGTACAAAGGTGAGCGCCGGCCTGGGTCGGTGGGGATCGCGCTGCCTTATGTGCACGCCCGGTTGATCGACGATGCGGGCAAGGTGATCACCGAAGAGAACCAGCCTGGAGAGATTCAGGTGAAGGGGGAAACGGTGTTTCAGGAGTATTACGGCAAGCCGGAAGCCACCAAGACCAGCTTCACCGAAGACGGCTGGTTCAAAACCGGCGATGTGGCACAGATCGAGCGTGGGTATTACCGGATCCTGGGTCGCGCTTCGAGCGATATTCTCAAGACCGGCGGGTACAAGGTGAGTGCGCTGGAGATCGAAGAAGTGCTGCGCGAGCACCCCAAACTGGCCGACTGCGCCGTGGTGGGTCTGGAGGACGTGGAGTGGGGCCAGAAGGTGTGCCTGTGCGCCGTGGTGAAGCCCGGGCAGAGCGTGGACCTGGCCGAAGTGCGCGCGTGGGCCAAGGAGCGCCTTGCGGTGTACAAGGTGCCCAGCGTGCTGAAGGTGGTGGAAGGGTTCCCCCGCAACGCGATGGGGAAGGTGAATAAGGGGCAACTGGCCAAGAGCGTGTCGTAAGAAAGGTACAGGGTAAAAGGTACAAGGGATAAGGCAGAGGGAACGGATTCCCGGGCCAGCAAAAAGCCCGCCTGTTTGGCGGGCTTTTTGCTGGATAAGAGAGATTGATCAGAAGGGGCAGTGGCCTGATTCGGTGTAGAGATTGGGGCCGATCTTGCCCCAAAACTGCTTGTATAGGAATGGGATTGATCGATCATAGGTGCCGGCGGTGGTTTGAGTGGTATTGAATTTGATGAATTGGGAGTGGCCGTCGTAGTAGGCCGCACCGATGCCGTTGCGGTTGTGACTGGAGAGATTCAGGACGGCGGTGTCATCTTCGCCAGAGACCACAGAGCGGATGCGCATGAAATAGATGGAATCGAGGTATTGGGCATTTTCAAAGACGAGACCGGTTTCAGCGTGGTTCCAGAATTTATCGGTCCGGTAGCTGGTGCTGGTATCGCCCCAGGTGACGAAGCGTTGACGCCAGGATGTGGCGTACCCAGCGCCACTGGAGGGGCAGCAGCGGGTTTTGGTGACTGGTACGTATGGGGTGATGGGCGTTATCCAGGAGCCGTAGTTGTAGTTCCAGGTGCCGGCAAGAGGTGGGATGAAGAGCTTGTAGTCTTGAAAGTACTGGGTGAATGCCATTGCCGTGCTGCGGACATTGGCCATGCATTTGAGCTCCAGGGAGCGGTCACGTGTTTTGGCGAGACTGGGCAAGAGAAGCGAGATCAATATGCCGATGATGGCGACGACGACTAGAAGTTCAACGAGTGAAAAAGCTTTGGAATGATTACTTTGAGTCCGTGCGTGCAAGGGACGGTTTTGCATGGCCACTTCCTGGTGAAAAGACATTTAGGAGATTTTGGAACCAGCTCCCCAAGAAGATTACCAATCATATTGTTTCAATTATTGAATACAACATAATTTCATTTTGAAATTATGATTGAAATATAGAGGTGAAAAATGTTGACATTGATCGCTTAATGCTGTTAAAAACCAAGCCTGGATTTAAGTCCAGGCTTGGTTTTTAATTGAAGTTTGTACCAGCAGGGATCGTGCTTCAAGCGGTTGGCGTGACGGGCTTGGCCGCTTTGGCGATAAGCTCCTCCTTGAGGGATTGCGCCTCGGGGCTCAGGGGTTGGAGGGCAGGCGCAAAGGCTGTTTTATCGGCCAATAGCAGCTTGAGAAGCATCTGGACAGGACCAGTTTCAAGCGGGTTGGCTGATGCCTCGCCGGGGGTGCCGGTACTGCCTGAGGCGCTGACGAAGACGCGCTCGGGGACCAAGGGCTGGCTACAGACCGAGAGAGCCTCCATGGCTTTGGTGAGGGCGTACAGACGAGGATCGCCAAAGGCCAGGACTTGGTTGCGCAGGGCTTCCGCCTGGGCGAGGCCGACCTGAAGGGCGCGTACGGATTGACCCTTGCTGATGAGCGTTTCGCGCTCGCTTTGGGCCTTGGCGTCGATGATCATCCGGGTGCTTTCGGCTTGTGCCTGGATGACGGTCTGCTCGGCCTGGCGCCGGGCGCGTTCCAGGTTGGCTTCGGCTTCGACGACGGTTTGCTTTTTGCCCATCTCCGCTTTGGCGAGCTGGGCATTGGCCTGGTTTTCGACGATGCGGATGTCGACCGACGAGTTGGTGAGGTCTTTTTGTTTGTTGGCGACGGCGGTGGCCTCCTCAAGGGTGCGGCGTTTGTCGGCGGCGATGCGTTGCTGCTCAAAGGTTTCGACTTGTTCGACGGAAAGCTGTCTCAGGCGAAGCTGCTCCAGAAGGGTTTCGATTTTGCCGGCATCATTGGGGCCCGCTTCGGGCTTGCCGATGAGGACGTCGACGCATTCGATGTCGAACTCCTGGAACCGGTCGCGCATGGCGACGCGTGCATCGTTTTGGATTTCATCGCGGCTTTGGAGGAGCTCCAGCATGGAGCGCTTGTGCGAGACGTCGCGGAAGTAGGCCGAGAGCATCGGGTCGATGGTCTGGGTGATGAGCTTCTTGACGTCACCAAAGCGCTGGATGACGTTGGGGGCTTTCTGGTAGTCGATGTGGACGACCAGGGAAAGAGGCAGTTCGGGTTCGTAGGCGTCGTGGGTGACGAGGTCGATGCTTTTAAGGTTTTCATCATAATGGTGGCTTTCCGTGCGGCCGGTGATCCAGTGGAGCACGAAGTTGGTGGTGGGGACCTGGACGATTTCACCGGCGTAGAGGTTGAAGGCGTACTTGCCCGGGGGCATGGCTTCGTTCCAGACGCCGCATTCGCCTTTGGCGACTCGCTCGCCGTGGCGGAAGGCGGTGCCGGAGACGTCCTGGCCTTTTTTGCCGTAGTAGCTGATGACGACGCCGACGTAACCGATGGAGACGATGGTTTTGGGGATCTGTTCGACGGTGGCGAACCAGTGATTGATGAAGTAGGTACCGTCGGTGAGGACGGCATATTGTTTGCCGCGCATGCCGCCTTGGGCCAGAAAGGCTTCGGGGTCTTGATAGTTGGAGTGATTCAAGACTTCAGGCGCAATGATCTGGCCGGTGGGCAGAGGCGGGCCGTCGTGGACGGTGACGATGCCGAGGTCGTCGACTTCGCCGCCGATGACGACGGGGCTGAAGGCCCTGAGGCTGGCGAGGGTACGTTGCCAAGCGCTGGCTTGTGCTTCTTCTTCCTTGGTGGGACGCAGCCCGTAGACGCGGGTGCGGGTGATGACGACAAAGAGCGCGGGGTTGATGGCGTAGACACCTTCACGCAGGATGGCGCGTTGCCGGCCGCGTTGGCCTTCGCCGGTGAGGAAGGCGCGGGCGTTCTGGAAATGGTCGCATGCGGTGACGCGGGCGAGGGTTTGGGAAGGCAGGAGTGATTCGCCATCGCGGGCGTAGACGTACCCCAGCTCACCCTGGGGAACGGTGACCAGGGGGACGCGATGGACGCGGTACTTCCAACGGGGGAGGCCGTAGTGGAGCCCGCCTCGCTTGAGATCGCTCTGGAAGCCTGCCTCACCGCGGAGGGCGATGATTTTGCCTTCCTGGATGGGGCCGCCCCAGAGCTTTTCGACCACACCGGCCTGGTCGTTTCGGATGTATTGCACGCCGATGATTTCCTTGGTGATCCAGAGGATGACCGGGAGAAGGATGATGGCGGCAAACAGGCAGGCGACGAAGATTTGAAACATTGACATACGCCCTCCTTGGTTAAAGAGCGGTCGGACTTTTTGCGTGGGCCAGTTTTCATCAGGCCCGGGTTTGGGACGCTCGTGTGACCCCTATGACCCCGCGAAGCGGGCCGTGGGCAAGCCGGGCGCCGGTGTCTGGCGCCGAGCCTCAGTCTTGGGATGTTTCCTGTGTGGGATAAGAGGTGTGCTGCGTACGGGCCTTTCACGACCCGCCCCCTCCCTGGTCTGGCCCCCGGAAAGGGCCATGCGGGGAGAGCCGGTGGCATTGGGCGCTTGGGCAGGCTTCCTGCGGGCGTGTTGTGCTTTGCGTGGTGCGAAGCCTTGCGCCGGCGTCTGGCCTGGTGCGCCCGGGCCAATCCCGGCCGGGGAATCAGGTGGGTTTTCAGAGCGTTAAACCCGGGTATGAAAGTACCAGAGCCAGGGTGGGAATCAAATCAAGTGTTAGTGCAGGGGTGTACATTATTACCCCTTGTTTTGAGGGATATTTGTTAACCTTGAATGGTTGGTCGGCCCTATGCAAAGCGCGTGCTAATGGGCGTGGATGCTGGGGTTAGGAAGGCATCTTTATACAATCTTGATATATCACTTATGGCGGCGTGCCAGAGCGTTTTGGGGTGTGCAAAAGTGGCGGGGTGAAGCAGAGGATCAAGCTTCGAGGGCGGGGGTATTGATGGGCTTGCCGCAATCCGGGCAAGTGTTACCGGGGATCTTGTAGAGCAGATAACCGCAGCCGGAGCAGCGGGGTTCTTCAATCTTGATGGAGATGCGCAGGCCGCAGGAATGGCAGGCACTGTCACCGGCGCTGAGGGATTGACGGGTTTTGCAGCGGGGGCAGAAGAGATCGATGAGCGCATCCATCACGTTGGCGTCTTGAGCGGTCAGATTCACGCCGCGATTGAGCCGTGCGATGATGATTAGCGCCAATGTGCAGCAGATGGTGAGGATGGTGCCCGCGCCGGTGAGCCGGACCAGCGGAGCATCCGCGATGCGGGCATCAATGGAGGCGATGGAGATGGCGCAGGCCATGGCGATGGTGATGCCGGCGATCAGGATGGTGCCCAGACGGAAGAATCGGTTGGTGGGATTGGGGCCGAGCTGGAGCCCGATAATGAACATGGCGTGGGCGGCAAAGAGTGCAAGAGCGGTAGAGACATCGAGGATGGGCGTGCGTTTTTGAGAGCCGGCCCAGATGCCGACGAGGATCAGCACTGTGGAGATCAGGGCCCCGACAGGACCGACCCAACGCCAGTGGTGCTTGTCGTGCCGGGTCCAGTCGGCGAGGGCAATGGCGGCCAGAATTCCGTAAAAGTAAAGCGTGCAGGCCGAGGCAATGAGGTTCCAGTCGATGTCTTTGTGAACGCCTAAAGTGCTGGTGTTCGTAAAGAAATTTTGCCACCAAATGCCCGTGATAAAGGCGAGGCTGCTGAGAGCAAGAGTGCCGAGGCTGGTGAGATTTGCGAGGGTGAAGGGTTTATTGCCCTTGGCGGCGATGATCCAGATAGCAGGCCAGCCAAGGGGGAAAAGGATAAAACCGGTGGCGAGGAACCGCCACTCCGCGTTGCTGTAATCAACCCAAATGGCTGCCAGAAAGCAGATGGTCTGAAGAATGATCAGGGCAATGCCCCAGAGGCCTGAGGGGCGAGTGTCTTCGTCATCCACCCAACCGGCGATGGGCATCATCATGCCTGCGGTGACGGCGGCTACGCAAGCGGAAAGCATGACTTTGCCGACAACATGCCAGGTGCCGGTGAGCACGGCGAAAATGCCTGATGCACCGGTGAACAAAAGCGCGGCGATCATCACCTTCAGGAAGAATTTACGGTCGAGTTTCACAGTGGGGCTCCCGGGGTTGGCTCCCATGAGCTTAACCGGGGAGGCGAGACAGAGGGATTTCGCCTAGTGGCGGGGTGAGACCGCCATGGCGTAGCGAAGAAGCTCCAGCCCGGACTTTAAGTTGAGCTTGCGCTTGAGATGGTCTTTGTAGGTGTCGACGGTTTTGCTGGAAACGCCCAGCCGCGCGGCGATCTGTGCGCTGGTGAGCCCGGAGCCGAGGTATTCAAACACTTCCAATTCGCGTGAAGTGAGGTTTTCCAGCGGAGCATCGGTGCTGCTGGCGGCCTTGCGCGGGCCGACCATTTTTTCCAGAAGCTTGCGGGACATGTTGGGGCTGACGTAGACCTTGCCGTGAAGCACGGAGCGGACCGCGGAGATCAGCTCACTGCAGACGGAGTTTTTGCTGAGGTAGCCGGTGGCGCCGTATTGGAGAGCGCGTTGTGCGTAGATGCCTTCGTCGCGAACGGAGTAGACAAGGATCCTGATTTGCGGAGCGTGCTGGGCGAGATACTTCACGAGGTCCAGCCCGTTTTCACTGTCGAGGCAGATGTCGACTATGACGAGGTCCGGTGTCTGGGATTCGATGACTTTCAGGGCGTCTTGAATATTGGTTGCTTCGCCACACACGTGGAGGTCCGGCTCCATGGCGAGGGTCATTTTCACGCCCTGGCGGAGGATGGGGTGATCGTCGACGAGTGCGATTGTCTGACGGGTGAGGGTGGTCATCATGGTTCCTGAAATAAAACAACAACCCCCAACAGGTATGAATGCAGAGTAGGAAAGATCGAAAGAGCGGGGTATCGGTGAAATCCCTCACGGCGACGACAGGTTTCAGAGGATGGGTGCGGGGCAGAGAAGGGGCGCAGGCGGTTGTTTTTAAAGGGAGACGCGATTGCTGTTGCCCGCCGAAGCGCGTAAGCGGGCCGGCTATCAGGGGATCAGGCGGCAGCATGTAAAAAAATCCCTGATGGGCGGTAAGAAATGTTCCGTGAAATGGTTTTGATTTTTCCGCGCGAAAAGGAGGGAATTTCATGGATGGGAAACCCGAAGGGAAAAACTATTCTGGAAAGTCCTAAACGGGTCGAAAGAGGGCACGCCTTTTGAAGCCCGGTGAGGTTCCCTGAGCATGTGAATCAAAGCGAAGGTCCTTATGAGTTTCAGCGATAAACCGACCTCAATGTACGGTGTGGTGATTGGACATGACGGCAGACTGTTGGATTGCATCGACTTTCCTGAAGAGCCATTTGACTCCCAGACCATGGAACAATGCGCTGCGCTGATCCGGGCAGGGGAGGGAGAGATGCCGGCGCCCTTTGAAGGATGGCACTTGAAGCTCAGCGGACCGGGGCAGTCGGCGAGAATCGGTGAACTGAGCGTCCACAATCATCTGATCTGCACGATGATGTTCTTGTCCGGCCGCGATATCCGGAGTGAGCGACAATTGATTTATCGGGTCATCCGGACATTGCCGGTGGCGTTGTGCCAAAGCAAGCCGGACAGCGAGATGAGCTATGAAC
This sequence comes from uncultured Phycisphaeraceae bacterium, assembly GCA_964542875.1. Lineage (GTDB taxonomy): Bacteria > Planctomycetota > Phycisphaerae > Phycisphaerales > Phycisphaeraceae > CAZGOM01. The sequence continues at coordinate 27,442 of CAZIWA010000014.1, read as the reverse complement.
TGCTTTCGGTGTCGGCGCGGCCGCTGGCGGCATCGATTTTTGTGAAACGAACCTCCGACCCGGTGAGGCTGACAGCGCAGTATTTGTGCTCGCAACTGGGGACGGCGTGGTTACGAGGATGAGTTAAGCGAGCTTGGCAACCGCGGCATCCAAGGCTTGGAGCGAGGGGAGTTTTTGTTTGAGGGTGAGGACCGGGGCGAAGAGGTCGCCGGAGCGTTTGATTCGGGCAATGACTTGGCTGGAATCGAATGTGAGGAGCGCCGGGTCGGCCTTGGAGAGTGCGGTTTGAAGTTCCTTCCACGTGACTGGCGTGGAGACGGTGGGGTTGTCTTTTGCACGGAGCGAGTAGACGCAGACAGTGGTTTTATGGTCGTCGTTCTGGCTCCAGTCCACGAAGACTTTTCCTTTGCGAAGCTCTTTGCGCATGTTGGAGACGACCAGCTTAGGGAACTTGTTTTCAAGTTGAACGGCAAGGCTGTGGGCGCACTCCTTGGTTTTTTCGTAAGTGGATGGGGTGTTCAGGGGGACGTACAACTGAAGGCCTTTGGAGCCGGAGGTTTTCACGAAGGATTCGAGTTTTAAGGATTTGAAGGCGTCATGGATGAGGGTGGCGACTTTGGCGCAGGCCAGGACATCGGCGGGAGCGCCGGGGTCAAGATCGAAAGCGAGTGCAGTTGGGCGCGCCGGGGCCTTGGCACGGTGGAGGAAGGTGTGAAGCTCCAGGTCTGCGAGGTTTGCGGCCCAGACCAGCGAGGGCAGGTCGCCCAGGACGCAGTAATCGATCTCGCCGTCTTTTTTCGGAACGGTGGTTGTTTTGATCCAGTCGGGGCGGTGAGCCGGACATTTTTTTTCGTAGAAGAAAAAGCCTTCGACGCCGTCGGGATAGCGCTTAAGGGTGATGGCACGGTCTTTGAGGTGAGGCAGGAGAGCATCGGCGACCTGAATGTAATAGTCGATGACGTTGCCCTTGGTGAAGCCCGCCTTGGGGTAGAGGACTTTTTGCAGGTTGCTGACGGGAACGGGGGTGCCGTCGACATCGAGTGTGGTGGATTGGCTCATGGGTGTTTGGCCTTTTCTTTAACGACTTCAATCGCGGGCTTGTCTTCACGCAGGCCCAGAAAGACGGGTTGACGGAGCATTTGATCGCGTGTCCAACCGGCGAACTTGATTTGCGCCACGAGCTGAGGCTTAACCCACTGGCAGCGTTTGAGCTCTGCGGCGGTGATGGCCTGGCCGTAGCGGGATCGCTTGGTTTGAGGGAGGTTTGAGAACGGGCATTGGTCTGTGGCCAGCGGCATGAGCCGGGCGTGCAAGGCTTTGAGGGTGGCCTGGGTGAAGCCGGTGCCGACTTTCCCGGTGAAGACCCAATTGTCCTTTTCGCGTACGCCCAAGGTGAGGGCACCGATGTATTTGCGTGAGCCAGAGGGTGGGGTGAAGCCGCCGATGACGAATTCCTGCTGGTTGAGAAGTTTTAATTTCACCCATGCGCCCGAGCGCTTGCCGGTTTCGTAGGCGGAGTCCGGTCGCTTGGCAACGAGGCCTTCCAAGCCGAGTTTCTGGGCATGCTTGAGGAGTTTTTTCGGGGAACCCTCGAACGAGTCTGAATAGCGGATGCCGTCGGGCGGTTTGGCGAGAAGGGTTTTTAAGAGGGCACGGCGCTCGTGGAGGGGAAGTGGGCGGAGGTCTTTTCCGTCGTGCCAGAGGATGTCGAAAACGTAGTAGCAGATGGGTGGTTTTTCTTCGCCGAGCTGGTAGGCCTGAAGGAGCTGGAAAGAGGAGTGGCCGTCAGGGGTGAGGGCGACGATTTCACCGTCGAGCACGATGTTCTGCTCGTTGAGTTGGGTGAGGGAGTCGATAACTTCCGGGAAGCGATCGGCAAAGTTTTTGTTGTTGCGGGAGAGGAGCTGGATGGCGTCCTGGTTTTTAAAGGCCAGGGCGCGGAAGCCGTCGAATTTGATTTCGTACAGCCAGTCCCCGGGTGGGGGAGCGTCGACCAGGAGGGCTTTCATGGGCTCCACAAAGGGCAGGATGGATTGCTTTCGGGCGCGGGATGGTTTGGGCTTGGGGGCTTTGAGTGCGGGTTTTGTGGGCTTGGAGGGATCGGCATCAGTGATTTGAGCCATGGTGCGGCCGGTGAGGGCGGAGGTGTCCTCGGTCTTTTTCGAGAGTGGGCGCATGCCGGGAGCGCTTTTGATGAGGAGCCATTGATTGGATTGGCTCATGCGCACCAGATGCCATTGGCCGTTTAGCTTTGTGCCGGTGAGATGGAAGTGGAGTTTGCCTTTGCGGAGCTGGGCTGCGGGGTCTGGTCCGATGGGCTGGTAGGTGCCTTGATCCCAGACCATGACGGTGCCCCCGCCGTACTGGCCTTTGGGGATGGTGCCTTCAAATTGAATGTAGGAGACGGGGTGGTCTTCCACTTCGATGGCCAGCCGGCGCTCACCCGGGGCATAAGGAATACCTTTGGGAACAGCCCAGGATTTGAGGGTGCCATTGACCTGTAAGCGGAAGTCGTAATGGAGATGAGAGGCGGCGTGCTTTTGAATGACAAAACGGTCCTGCGTGCTCTTATCAACCACACCGGGTGGTTCGGCGGTTTTGGTGAAGTCTCGTTTTTGCCGGTATCGCTTGAGGGTCATTGGGCGTCCTTGTCACTTGCCGGTTTGGGAGTGCGGTGCGGTGACTCCCTTGGATTCGGGAGAGTCTTTTTCACGAAGCCAGATGGAAAGGATGACGAGGCTGGCGATGGCGAGAAATTCACTTTGCCAATTCTGCAGGGACTCAAACCAGAAACGGGCAGAGGCCATGTAGCCCAGCACACCAACGGCGGGGTGACCGTGCTCAAGGGCCTGGTCGTTGTATTGATGAACGCCGCAGACGGCGTGGCCAAAGAAGGAGACGGCAAACAGGAGAAGAAGGGCTGCGGAGAGGGAGTGGCTGTAGCACCAGGAACGCCAGCCGGAGGTTTTGGAGAGAGGTGGGCTGTCGGGCTGAGGTGCGGGATCGATGGCATCGCCATACGGGTCTTTGGACTCGGCGGAGCCGCGTTGGACGAGCTTGGCGGTGAGGATGACATAGAGCCCCATCTGAAGGAATTCACTTTCCCAGTTTTCGAAAACCGCTTCACCGAAAGCGCCTGTGGTGAGGTAAGTGGGAAGCGAAACTTGCGGGTGATGATGGTCGACCTGGTTGTTGTTGAAGTCGATCCAGCCGACCCAGGTCTGGCCGAGGAAAAAAAGGACGAAAAGCCCCAGAACAGCGATAGAAAGGCCGTTGTCATGGAAGAATTTGCGCGTCATGGCGGGCCTTTGGGGGAGTGGAAGACGGTTAATGGAGCCGATGGCTGGCCCGGGCAGAAGCATGAGGAGTGGGGCGCGTTTTGCGCTCCTTGAGGCTCTGCTGGAGCACGGCGACCAGATCGGTGGGGGCCTTGGTTTTCTTTGGCTTCTTGACGGGGGGAAGCTTGGCGCCTTTTTCTTCGTGAGCGACTTTTTCTTCGATCATTTTTTCTACGGCCTGGTGGTAGTCGTCCTGATAGTCATCAGGGTTCCACTTGGTGGTCATGCTGTCGATGAGCTGCATGGCCATGTTCATCTCAGGTTTGGCGATGGTCTTTTGAGCGGGGAGTTTGAAGTCGGCTGGGTTCTGGAGTTCATCGGGAAAGTGCATGAGTTCCAGGATGAGTGCGTTGTCCTGCGGCTTGATGGCGGCGAGGTATTGCCGGGTTTTGATGACGACTTTGGCGATGGCCACTTTTTGGGATTTGCTGAGTGCTTCGCAGAGCAGGGCGTAGGGCCGGTCTCCGCCTTTGCCGACTTCCATGCAGTAGGGCTTGTAGAAGAGAAGGGGGTTGAGCTCTGAAGCTTTGATGAAGTGCATGATGTCTACGGTCTGCGTGGCTTCCACATCGACACGGGCGAAGTCTTCCTCGCGCAGGACGATGAATTTCCCCTTTTCATATTCGTAACCTTTAACGATGTTGGCCCAGGGGACTTCCTTGCCGTCGGCTTCGGCAACGCGCTTGTAGTTAATGGGGCTCAGGTCTGAGGCGCGCAGCATGCGGAACTTGAGTTCATCGTGCTGGGCGACGGGGTAGAGAGAGATCGGGATGGAGACAAGCCCGAAGCTGATGGAGCCTTTCCAGATTGCCCGCATGGGAGATCCTTTCAGATGATGCCACTGAGGTAAGCCGCAGGAGGCTGGCTGCTACAAACCAGTGTCCGGCGAAAGGGGATGGGGCTCAATCAGGTGACTGCGCACGAGGCCATGAGGAGATTTCCCGTAGAGGCCAGTGGGGATCACCCGGTGTTTATCGCCGGCGCTTGCGACGACACTCAGTGGACGTGTCGGAGATTCTTCCATCCCCAGTTTTTTTGCAGAGCCGTGCCGCCATGAAAGCCGATCAATCAACCAAACAAGGTGCATCCATTGCGAACAAATACTCAAAAGTGCGTTATGCCGTCGTGGGGCTGGGGTACATCGCCCAAGTGGCGGTATTGCCTGGCTTCCAAACTGCGCGGGCGAATTCGGAGCTGTCTGCGCTGGTGTCTGACGATCCAGTGAAGCTTAAACGCCTGGGCAGGCAATACCAGGTGAGCCGGCTGTGCGGGTACGACGGCTATGACGAACTGCTACGGAGCGGAGAAATCGACGCGGTGTACATCGCGCTGCCCAACACCATGCATGCCGAATACGCCATTCGCGCGGCCAAGGCGGGCGTGCATGTGCTGTGCGAGAAGCCGATGGACGTGACGGAAACCAAATGCAAAGCGATGATCACCGCGTGCCGGCGCAACGATGTGCGGCTGATGATCGCCTACAGGCTGCATCTGGAGCATACGAACCTGCAGGCGGTGAAAACGGCCATCTCCAAGAAGTTGGGAGAGGTGAAGATCTTCAGTTCTGTTTTCACGATGCAGGTGACTGATCCGGACAACATCCGTCTGGATGCCGCACGCGGTGGCGGGCCTTTGTACGACATCGGGATCTACTGCCTCAACGCGGCGCGGTATCTGTTTCAGGCTGAGCCGGAGGAAGTGATGGCGTTTTCCGCAAGCAGCGGGGATCGGCGCTTCAAGGATGTCGATGAAATGACCACGGCGATCCTGCGTTTTCCCGGGAACCGACTGGCTTCTTTTGTTTGCAGCTTCGGCGCCGCGGATGTGGCCAATTACCAACTCGTGGGCACCAAGGGGGACCTGTGCGTGGAGAGCGCCTACGAATACGCCAATGAGATGAGCTATTGGCTGACCGTCAAAGGACAGACCAAGGAACACAGCGTAAAGAAGCACGACCAGTTTGGAGCGGAGCTTATCTACTTTTCCGATTGCGTGAAGAAAGGCCGTAAGCCTGAACCAGGCGGTGAAGAAGGCCTGGCGGACGTGCGGGTGATTCAAGCACTGTTACGCTCAGCCAAAACGGGACGGGCGATCAAACTGACCAAGACACCAGGCACCCGGCACCCCAAGCCGTCCCAGAAAGTGAGCCGGCCGGGCGTCTCCCGCCCGAGCCTGGTACATGTGAAACCCCCTCACCATGAATAGAGCCATGTTGTGAAAATCTATGGCATATTGATCGGCGGGATATTGCCGGCGCTGCTGTTTGGCATCAGCACCGTGCTGATGAAGCAGAGCACCAAAGAGGGGATCTCCACCCCGACTTATCTTTTTGTGGTTGGGCTGGCGGTGACGGCCCTTGGCGCCATTGCAATGCTGTTTGGCGGACATGCCGGGTCTACGCGCGCGTGGTGGGCGGCGGCAGGGGCAGGCGTGACATGGGGACTGGCCGGCGCGTGCATGACGTATGCATTTACCACCCTGAAGCTGCCGGTGGCGGTGGTGGGCCCGCTGACCAATGCCAGCGCGCTTGTATCCGTGTTGCTGGCGGCCTGGGTTTTTTCAGAATGGCAGGACTTGAATGTAACGAAAGTGCTGCTGGGGACAGTGCTTATCTGCGTAGGCGCCGGGCTGGTTTCAAGCTCTTAAACCGATGTATGCAGGGGCATGAGGGGGCGTCAGGGAATTTCTTACCTGTCGTAGGACGAAAGATGCCTATGGATGCGGGCAAATACCGGTATCAAGGGGGTATATGAGGCATTATTTTAGTCAGATCGATTGAAAGTGAACGAGATTCATTTGAGGTGAGCCATGACCCGCAAACAAGCTTTTACGGTTGCACTGATGAAGCCTTCGGTTGATCCTGAAGATTTTGGCGTGCATATGAAGCGCCTGGAGATTGCCAAGAGCCTGACGCAGGAGGCGATCGCCGTACGTGCGTATCAGATCTATGTGCGTAACGGCCGGCGGGAGGGATGCGACGCGAAGAACTGGGAAGAAGCCCAGCGCGAGCTGGTGGACGAAGCAACAGGCTCTGAGATCAAGCTGGAACCCATGAAATAGTGGGTTGAAAAATACCGTTGCGGGCTCAGGGCCCAGGATGAAGTAATTGTGCCAAGCTTCATCCTGGGCTGTTTTGCTTTTGGTGAGCAAGAGATGCGAGGAGGTGGTTTCCGGCGGTCAAACGGGATGCCGGATTGCACGAGGATGTTTAATCCGACCGATCTGAGTGCTATGAGCAAAGCCGATAGCGCCGGGCCATTTGGGCGCTCCAGAAAAGTCACGAGGCTATGCGGACGGTGTTGGCCAGTAAATGAAACGCCCGGAAGGACGAATCCTTACCGGGCGCTACTGGGGGCTATGTTGTGTGCGGCTTACTTGGCCACGGGGGCTTTGCGATTGGAGACGCGGTAGTACTCGTCCAGGCGGACGCGCATTTCCTCGTCGTCCCAGCGGGGCCAGGCTTCCTTGTCAAAGCCGGGGGCATTGGCCAGGTAGTCCTTGGTGACATCAAGCACGAAGACCTTCTGGTCTACCTTGCTGTCGAGGGCGCTGATGGGAACGGCGAAGAGTTTGTCGCCCTTGCCCAGGAATCCGCCGTAGGAGAGGACGGCGTAATGGACGACGCCGGTGCGGGGATTGAAGACGATGTCCTTGATGACGCCGATTTCTTCGTCCTGCTTGTTGATGACCTTGGCATCGATGATGGCGCTGGAGCGGCGGCTCCAGACCAGACCGTCCTTGACGGGACCGGTCTTGGTGGACAATTCCTTGTCCTTCACCGCGCGATCCTTGTCCTTGGCGATGGAGTCATAGTAGGGGTCGACCTGGGAGCGGAAGGCCGGGTCGGCGGTGTTGGGCCACTGGTCCTTGGGGAAGCCGGGGGCGTTCTTAAGGACGTCGGTGGATTGGTAGAGATAAAGCTTTTCGGTGTCGTCCACCTTGCGGTGGAAGGCGTGCCAGGGTACTGCAAAAAGCTTGTCCGAGCCGGAATAGGACAGGACTGCGTAGCTGAGCCCGCAGGTGGGGCCGTCGAGCACGATGTCCTGAACCGTGCCGATCTGGTCACCCTTTTCATTGAACACCTCGCGGCCGGAGATGTAGCGCGAGAGGCGTTTAACCTCATTGGGCTTGATGGAGGTGTCCAGGGGCTTGGGGCCGCCGTCGGTGTATTTGGAGGGTGCGGGGGGGATGGCGTTTGCGGCCGGCGCATCGGCCATGGCGAGTGTGCCGGAGGATAAAACAACGGCCATTGCGATGAGGGATGTTCTGGTAAACATGGGAGGACTCCTTGGGTAAGGTTTTTGTTTATTTGCGGGATTTGGATTTGGCGGCGGCTTTGCGGCCTGAGCCGGATTTTTTGCCGCCGCCGTCTTGTTTGTTGACGGTGGCCCAGGCGATTCGCTCGGCACGCTTGGTGCTTGAGCCTTTTGCCTTGTAGCTGTCTTCAATGTGTTCGGCCTGCCGCTTTTGTTTGTCGGTGTAGGCCGATTTACTTTTGCTTGAGCGGGGCATGGCTTTGCCTTTCGATCACATAGAAGCGCGATGAATTACTTTTTGCCGGTGACGCGTTCCCAGGCATCACGGGCGGCGTGCTTGGCCTTGTCCCAGCCCAGGGAGGATTTGCGCTTGGCCTTTTCCCAACCGGATTCCAGCTCGGCGGCGGTTTCGTCCCAGGTTTTGCCGGGGTAGCGGGAGACGCTTTCGTAGCCGTAGCGGTAAGCGGGCTCGTACTCGTCATAAACGAGGCCGGAAACGTAGTACGGGCGAGTCTTGTAGGCGTTGCGCCAGTAGGCGTCTTCGACGGTGGGGTCGATGGCCTCTGCGGTGCTCTTGCCGGCCAGTGCGCCTGCGACAGCGCCAATGGCTGCGCCGGCGGCAGCACCGATGGGGCCGCCTGCGACGGCGCCGATGGCAGCACCAGCCGCGCCGCCGCCGGTGGCGCCGACGCCGACACCTACGGGATGTGCGCCGGGTGTGCCGGTGATGGGGTCACGGTTGGCGCGCTCGGCTTCGCGTTCTTCGTATGTGGACTTCTTCTTGGTGGTCATTGCAGACTCCTTAATGGGAATGATGAAAAAAGAGTGAGAAGGCCGAGGAACACGTGTGTTTTTACAGTGGCCTTCTTTACTTAATTGAGACTATCGCTGTGATAGACCCGGCTAAAGCGGGAGATTCCCGCTGGCCCGGGTATGAAGAGTCCTTGAGTGAGGGTCGGGGAAACCCCCGATGGGGCTGAAGAAATGGACTAGGGGAAAAAACCAACGTAAAAAACAAAGCGCCAATAAACAGGGCCGGCACCAACGTGCCGGCCCTGTCGAAATACCGGAGAAACAAGACCAGGTGCTCAAGGATTGGTCTTGACCTCCAGCAGATTGTCGACGCGAACGACGCCTGCGGTCTGGCGTGCCAGGGCTCCAATGGCGTCTTTTTCCGCCTGGGAGTTCACCGGTCCGCGGAGCGTGACTGTGCCGGCGTTGGTGATGACCTTGCAGTTCTGCGCGTTGGTGGACATGTTGTCGGCCTTCATGATGGCCTGGCGGATGGCAGCCGAAATGTCGATATCCGACTGGGTGTTGGACTGGTCCATCGGCGTTTTATCGCTGGTGGCCTTGTCCGGATGATTCTTGGCTGTGTTGTCCGCATTGGGTGCGGGCGTGTTTGGGATGGGGCCCGGGACATCGGAGGTCGACTGCCGATAGCCGGGCGCGGTGGTCTGATTTGAGGAAGGTGTGGATTTGTCTTCACAGCCCAACATGCCGAAGGTGATGCCGACGGCTGCGAGTGCAAGCAAGTGGCGCGTATTCATGGTGTGCTCTTTTCCAAGTGTGGTGGAAGTCACGAAAGCCGGATGGCTCTCTGGCATGGGCTTGAGTTTCCTCATGCCAGAGAGCGCTCGGGGATGGAAGGGTTATTTGCGCTTGGGTTCCGAGGGCTCAGGCGCCTTGGTTTCCGAAGTGGTGGCGATGTCGGTGGCGTTGGCGGCCTCGTAGATTTCCTTGGCGCGTTTAACTTCCTTGGAATCTTCGCAGTGGACGCTGACGAGGATGTTGCCGGACTTGATCTTGTCTTCGTACTGCTTGGCCTGGATTTCAGGAATGCCCATGCCGATGAGCGCGCCGGCGATGGAGCCGACGGCTGCGCCTGCTGCTGCGCCGGAGAGGGCCGCCATGATGGGGCCGGCGGCGATGAAGGGGCCGGCTCCCGGGATGGCCAGGAGGCCGATACCGGCCAGGAGGCCCAGGGTGCCGCCGATGGCGCCGCCAGCGCCAGCGCCGGTGAGGGCGCCTTCAGGGGCCTTGGTGTGCTTTTCATGGGCGAAGTCGCGCGTGCCTTTCTTATCGGGGAAAAGCACGGAGATGTCATTGTCGGTAAAGCCGGAGCTCTTAAGCCGGGTGACGATGTCAGAGGCTTGAGCATGGGACGACGCGATGCAAAATACTGCGCTAGCCATGATGTGGCTCCTTAAGGGAGGGAGAGGGAAAGGCTTGGCCGCGACAGCGGACATGCCGGTCTGGGAGGCCCAGCTTGTGGAGCCCCGTGAGATTAGATTCAAAGTTATCTATGGGCTTGAAGGGCAAGAAGCGGGGGAATGCATCATGATTAGGATCGATTTGGCCTTAAGGCCGGTAAGCAAAACCCCGGGGGAGGCAGGACTGTTCCCCTTGTGCCTAAACGAAAGATCGGACCAGGGCGATGGCGCCTGGTCCGATCGGATTAATGAGGTGAAAAGGTTTGCGGATCAGCGCTTTTCAACGATCTGCGGACGGGTGCTTTCGATGATGGCCAGGAGTTCTTTTTGCTCCTGGGTGGCGATGCCGATGGCGTCCATGGAGGCTTTGAGATCGCCCATGGCGGCGTCGAACTCGATGTTGGTGATCTTCATGCCTTCATGGGTTTTTTTCATGTCTTTGCCTTCGTAGCGGGCGGGGCCGCCGGTGGCGAGGGCGATGAACTGGCCCATGTGGAACTTGAGGCGTGAGAGATTGGCTGGGGTGGGTTCCCAATCGACTGGGGTTTTGCCTACGCCCAGAACGCCGCCTCGGCTGATGCCTTCGCGCTTCCAGTTGATTCTGGGGTCGACGATGATCCGGGCGATGAAGTCGTCGAGCATGGCGTCGATGCCTTGTTTTCCGCCAAGCCGGTCGTAAAGGGGTTTCTTGGTGGAACTGGAGAGGGCCGAGCCGTCTTCGCCTTCACCGCGGATCTGCTGGACTTTGGCGATGCGTTGTTCGGCACGCTGGTCCGCCTCGGTGCTGCCGGAAGTGTGGAAGGCGCGTTCCTTCTTGGCTTGGGTGGAGCCGCAGCCAACGAGGAGGGCGGCGGTCATCAAAAGGAAGATGGATTGGCGGTGCATGGGAGGCCTTTCGATGAAGGATCGGGTCAGGGACCATCGCTTGCGGCGCCGGGAGCCACGATGCTGCCGGGCTTGAAGTGCATGGTGTCCTCTTGGATGGATGTTGCGGCTGCGGGCTGTTCTGCGGCCTTGCGGGTCTGCGGAGTGAACTTGGGGAGGTATGCCCGGATGAAGGCATTGCGAAGCACGTTGCCCAGGGTTTCAAGAATCCTGGGCTGCGGCTGGGTGAGCGAGCCTTCAATGGGGATCTTGGTGCCGAATTGGTCACGGCTCTGATTTTTCAGGATCTGGGTGACGCCGCCTACGAGGGCCTCCCAGAAGAATTCGATGACGTTGTCTTCCTTGATGTCATTGGAGAGGCTAAGCACACGCACATTGCGAAAAAGAGGCTTGATGTAGCCTTGGAGCTGGCCTTCCTGCGCCTCAAGCTCGACGACGAGGTCGAACCATCCGTCTTCGTAGTCGAACATGCCGTAGGCCTGGGTGAGGTCGTTCATCTTGGTGACATCAAGGCCCAGCAGGCGGAAGGCCAGGCTGAATGTTGGGTAATAGGAAAACGGATCGATCTGCATCGTGAATTCAAATTTGGCGTTGTCCATCACCATGCCGTCAGCCTTGACCTTGGCGACCATGGGCTGGGTGTCATCACGGATGTTGGTGAGGTTTTCGATGGTGATGTTGACCTGAGAGGCGTAGATGTCCACCGGCGGGTTTTTATGGAAGGCATGAAAACGGGCTGAGCCGTTTTCAATGCGCATGCTGTTGATCTTCAGCGGGAAGAGCTCGCTGATCATGGTCAGCCATGGCCCCGAGCCGGCCTGGCCCATGGCTTCGTCAGCAGCGTCGACGAAGTTAAGCTCCGGGTCGTAGATGATTATTTCACCCACGAATGAGCCATGGAAAAGAGCGCTCCATTGCACGGAGAGGTCGACGGTTTTCGCCGTGAAAAGAGGGACCGGAATGTTGCCGGTGCTTTTATTGAGCGTAATGCCGGATATGGAGTACGCCCCGCGCCAGAGGCTGATTTGAACGTCCTGAATCTCGCCCTTGTACATGGGATTCTGATTGAGAATGTCGTTGACCTGCCAGCGGACGATGGATGGCAGGGCAAGGCGAACGCCAATGAGTACGGCCGTAAGCGCCAAGATGACAATGCCCAGAACCTGCCAGAAGCGACGCCATCGGCGGCTGCGGGGCGGCTTTGGGCTGGGTTGATTTGCCTGAGGCGTGTCCACGGCGGTGCTCCCGATTTGCCGACAGTAAGAAGCACCTTGACTGTAAATTGTCCCGAGCGCGGGCTGTACCCGTGGAACCCTGACAGGCCTATCGGGCGGTTGCCGTTGGAATTTGAAAAGACAGGAGAGGGATGATGCGGCATTTACTGCTATTGAATTGGCGCGGGGGGGAGTAACCTTGGAGTTGATCGATCACTTCTTTTGATTGCAACGGGGACCGCCATGCAACTTAAATCGGGCTCATCGGTCTGGCTGCGTGGTGGGGCGATTCTGCTGGGGCAGGGAGAGCTGGCCTGCAATATCAAATGCGATGTGGCCATCCTGGGTACGGGCATCACCGGGGCGCTGCTGGCGCAGCATCTGACGGCCGCCGGGGTGGATGTGGTGGCGCTTGATCGGCGGGAAGTGTGTCAGGGGAGCACATCGGTGAGCACGGGGTTGATTCAATACGAGTTGGATACGACGCTGATGGAGCTGGTCCAACTGCGTGGGGAGGCGGAAGCGTTTGCCGCGTACCGGGTGTGTTTTGATGCGTTGGCGGAGTTTCGGGAATACCTGGAGGGGTTGGGAATCAGTGATGGAGTTGAAGCGCGCGAAAGCCTTTACCTGGCGGTGCAGCGGGATGAGGTGCGTGGCTTTCGCGAGGAACGGCAGGCCCGGCAGGCGTGCGGAATCAAAGTGCGGTTTCTGGCCGAAGGGGAATTGCTGGAGCGCTTTGAAGTGAAAAGGCCTGGAGCCCTATGGTCGCCAGGGGCGTTGTCCGTAGACCCGTATAAGACAGGCGCGAAGCTGATGGCCAAGGCCGTAAGGACCGGGCTTCGGCTGCATTCCCCCACGGGGGTGGTGGGGTATGAAGCCGATGAGCATGGCGTGACGCTGCGGACTGACAAAGGGTTTGAAGTGCGGGCAAAGAAAGTGATGTTCGCCACGGGGTATGAGACGCCGACCTTTCTGGATGTGCCTGTAAAACTGCAAACCTCGTATGCGTTTGCCAGCCAGCCAAGTGTGGCGGGGGCAGGGTGGCATCCGGGGTGCATGATGTGGGAATCAGCCCGGCCTTATCTGTATGTGCGGGCGGCACCGGAGGGAAGGGCGATCGTAGGGGGAGCGGATACGCCTTGGGTTGCCGGAAAGATGGAGGAGGGACAGGTGGCTTGCAAGGCGCAGGAACTGCTGGGGAAGTTTGGGCACCTGTTTCCGGGCGTGCAGGTATCGCCGGAATATGCGTGGTCCGGGGTGTTTGCCGAGACGGAAGACGGATTACCCTACATCGGCAGCACGCAGAAGTTTCCCCATGGTTTTTTCGCGCTGGGGTATGGGGGGAACGGAATTTTGTTCAGCTTTATCGCGGCACGGATCATCCGCGATCTTTTCGTCGGCAGGCCGTGCGGGCACGCCGGACTGTTTCGTTTTGACCGGGGATGAGATGCCGGCGGCGGTTTGAGGAATCGCAAGAAGAAGGGATTAAGTGGGGTGAAGATCAAACCAGGCAGCGGCGAGAAACAAGGACGTATCCAGCGCCATGGAACTGGCCATGGTGTCAAAGCCGGGGAAGAGGGCGACGGCCAGCAGAGGCCGCTGCTTGAGCGCAAGAAGCTGGGAATCCGGCTCGCGGAGGTTTTTGTGGTGCGAGGTGGCGTGCGTCATGTATTGAAGGATTTCGTATATCACGCGCGACTCCTGTGCCCTGTCCTTGCCGGATAAAAAGAGCATTGAGCATAGGCAGCGATCTCCCTGCCCAAGGGACGCGACACCCAGAGAGTCGGATGCGTGCTGCACAACCAGCAGCCATTGGGGAATGGCTTTGTCCAGGGGCCCGCCGCCGCTGAGAAGCAGGCCTTCGTAATATTCGATCCAATTGGAATCCAGGTCGCCGGTGTTGACGCTGACCTGGTCGATCACGCGTCCACTGGTGAGGAAGGTGGCTTCGTGAATGGTCTGTGATGGGAAGTGCTGGCTCATATCCCGACAGTAGCCGGAGGGGATGATCAGGCCCTATCGGTTTTTTACTGACCGCCGACATGGCAAATGTCCGAGGCAGCATTTGAGAGGGTGGCATTTCTTATGCGGCCTCGGGGAAACGGCAGGGTAAGGCGTGGGGATAAACCCTCTTGGCCCGGCTGCGGCGGAGGGCTAATTTGAAGACCTCGTGTTGGATTTCATTTTCACCTTTGCAGGAGATCGCCATGTCCACGCTTAAAACGCTCAACGACCTTTTTGAGGACCAGATCAAGGACCTTTACAGCGCTGAGAAGCAGCTTGTGAAGGCATTGCCCAAGATGGTCAAGGCCGCCAGCAGTCCCGCGCTGAAGCAGGCTTTTGAGGAACATCTGGAGGAAACCAAAGGCCACGTCATGCGCCTGGAACAGGTGGCGCAGGAAGTGGGCATCAAGCCAGGCGGCAAGCACTGTAAGGCAATGGAAGGCTTGATCGAAGAAGGGGGAGAAGCCATGGAAGAAGAAGGCGATGCCGCATTGTGCGATGCGTTGCTGGTGGCCGCGGCCCAGCGCGTGGAACACTATGAAATCGCTGGGTATGGCACGGCCCGGGCACTGGCCAAGCAGATGGGTGCTTCCGTTGCGGTTGACCTCCTGAGCGAAACCCTTCAGGAAGAAAAGAACGCCGACGAAGGGCTTACCCGGATCTGCATGAAGGAACTCTACGCCGGCGTGGCAACTGAGTAATGTTTTGAAGGAATATCCGGGGGCAGGCAAAATAAAAACCTTCGCTGAAAAGCGAAGGTTTTTTATCGGGTGACTGGACACCGGAAGAACTACTTATCGGGGTGCGATCAACACCTAAGAGCGATGCAGTTGTTGCGTCTGGAAGCTTGAATCTCGATAGCGAAGTAAGGACGATGGAGATTCGCGGGTGTTTTCGTTGGTGGGGGGAGTAGGATGGCTGGACATTTTCCGGCCGTCGCCGGGGCATTCAGAGGAGTTTCCGATGGCACCTAATCAAGACAACTATGAATCTTTGGAGATGATGGCCGGGATATTCAAGGTGGTTGGGGTTATCGGGCTTCTGGCTTCCATTGCTGGAGCGTTTGGGGCCTATGTGCAATACGGTAATCAGCCTGCGGTGGGCGCCGTTGCCGCGTTTCTTGTGATCATGGGCGGGATTGTGAATCTCGTGAGTTTCTGGGCCGCCGCTGCGCTATTGCTGGCGGTGCGCGAGATTGCATTAAACACGCGCCGCACTGCCCAGCTACTGGGCCCTGAATCAGCGCCAGTTAAACACCCCGCCGCTGGTTGACGCAAACCTGGCATGTTGTTTTCAAAGCCCGGCCGGGTAACGGGTCTCTCCAGATGGAGGTTTTCGACCATTCCCGCGACGAATCCTCAGATCTGGCGATAAAAGCGTTTGAACTGCCTCAGACGCTCGAAAGCAAGTGGTTTTTGCGGATACAGAGACAAAGCCCGTTTTGCTAAATTTAGTCGGTTGGAACTACAGGATGAACGGCGTAACTGTTGAGCTGGAAATGAATAAGCCCTTTGACTTGTTAGTCAAAGGGCTTGATTCGCTGGACAATCGGGGTGGCCGGATTCGAACCGACGACTTCCTGCACCCAAAGCAGGCGCTCTAGCCAAGCTGAGCTACACCCCGTAGTGAGGGATGTGGATTGTAACCGGGTGAGGCGGGATCGACCAGTACGACCGATTTGCAGCCAAAGCCTGTTTTGCCACGGCACCAGCCTACCGATGGGCAGGCTCCCACTTTGTCACCGCCAACTCTTTGGGTTCCACGGCCTTGAGCACCACTAAATCAAACACCATGTACCACGGCGTCCGCTTGTAGCCCCGCTGCGCCAGTGACCAGTTGTCGTCTGGGTTTTTCCCGGATTCCACGTCATAGGCAAGCACCGCCTGCGGCACATCCCCCTTTAGTTCAAAATCCTCAAACCCCTTCACCACCAGTCGCTTGCCTTCTTTTGTGTCCACATTTCGCAGCCTGATTTCCCGCGGTGCACTTAACGCTTCGCCATTCACCCTGGTGACTTTCAAAAACGTCTCTACCGGCTTGCCTTTGCCCATGCGATGCACTGTGATCCCTTCGACCGTGAGATAATACCCCGCCGGGTACCCCAGCACCCCCACAGGTGGCTCTCCAAGCCACGGCGCCACTGGCTCTTCGCCAGCGCTGCAACCTGCCACTAATAACCCTAAAAACGCCAACACAAGCGCCAAATACCTCACACCAAACCTCCTCGGAAAGTTCTTCAACTCTTCAAACTCTTTTGGCCCCGGATCTTAGGTCATGGGCCCTGGACTCTTGGCCCCTCCACTTTACATGCAAGCCGGCAATCATATGCCCCTGCGGGTCATGCACGGAAGTGATTGCCATGGGACGGTTTCCGGATGACGCCGGGAGCGAATAGGCCAGATGCCGGCTCATTAAGCATGGGCAAGGCCGGACTTGAAGGATAGAAGAAAGATCAATCCACGGCCGAGTTATTCAGTACATTTGAATGACTTGTCAGGATAATCCGACAGGTTTTGGGAATTGATGCGCTGCTATATTGAAACCCGCATATCGCATGGATTCATATTTTGAAGGGGTGGGAAATGGGCTTACGGCATTTTCGCGCATTTTCGCTTATTGAACTGCTGGTTGTGATCGCCGTCGTGGGGCTCCTGGTGGCGATGGTGGTGCCGAGCCTGGAGGCGGCGCGGGAGTCGGCACGGTTTGCGATATGCAAGTCGAACCTGCGCCAGATGGGTGTGGCGGTGTTTACCTATGCTGCTGATTTCCGGGGCAGCAGCCCGGGAGAAGTGACCAACCCACGTCCGGGATGGGTTGAAACTTCGTGGATGATGAAGCTCGCGCCGTACCTGGGGGCCAATGCCAATCAGCCGGAGTGGCTGACATCGCTGCCCAACGCACGGATGAAGGTGTATCAATGCCCTACGAGTTGGCCAAGGCCCATCAGCATTCAAACCCGGATCACCTACGGGATGAATTTCTCCATGGCCAGTGATGCCGGGGCGTATAACCCAGACCCGTACAAGACCAACGCCCTCATCAATTTCTACACCGATCGGCTTTTATCAAGCAGGATGGAAAGGCTCTGGATGATCTCCGATTGCTGGGGCCTCACATCCAGCACCAAACTGCAATGGGACCGTAGTGTAATGGATCAATCGGCTGCGCCGCTTTTGGACTATTACGAGCGCTGCCATTACGTCAAAGGCCGTGGAAGGCTGGGCGGCAACGGGCTCTTGAATTTCGTCATGGGAGATGGGCACGTTTTTGGGACCGGCAAGAATCAGCCCGACAAGTTCGGCTCAGGCACGGTCGGCACACGGTTTGTTTATGTGAGCTATAAAAACCACGGAGCGCAGGTCTTTGAAGAGACGTGGTAAGGGCGGATGGCGAAGGGCAGACAATGCCAAGGAGATAAGGCGCATGTTCGGGAGCATGGCCTGATTTGAAATTTTGTGGGGTTAGAGGAAAGCGGTGAATTGGTTGCCGACGAGGTAGTGGACGCCGGTGTTGTAGTCGTATTGGCCGGCGTGTTCGCCGTGGAGGACGTCACGAACCTGCATCACCTGGCGGCGGATGATGGGCAGGAGACTTTTGCCGGTGCAGGCCTGTGGAATGGCTGGGATGCAACTGGGGCATTCGGAATACGCAGCGAAAGCGCCTGCCAAAAGTGCCAAGGCTGTCCAAGTTGGGTGTCTGGAGGCAGTCGAGTGCGTTTTCATCGATGCCGATGCAATCGCCGCTTTAGAATAGTGGAATGCAGGCTGATGAGAAATGCGACGGATTGGAGAATGCGATGAAGATTGGATTGACGGGGCATCGGGTGCTGGCTTGGCCGGGCGATTGGGCGTGGGTTTCTGAGGCACTGGAGAAAGCCATTTCAGATTTGGGAGCAGAGGAATTTGAGGCGATCAATTCGCTGGCGATCGGGGCGGACCAGTTGTTTTCTGAAATTGCGATCCGGCGTGGGGGACGGCTGGGCGTGGTGGTTCCGTTTGCGGGGTATGAAAGCACATTCAGTGCGGAGGAACTGCCAGGGTATCGGCGGCTGTTGGGGCAGGCGCACTGGCGGGAGGTGCTGAATGTGCCGGGGAGCAATCGCGATGCTTTTCTCGCAGCGGGGCACCGGGTGGTGGATTTGAGCGATGTCCTGATCGCGGTTTGGGATGGCCGGCCAGCCAAAGGGAAAGGAGGCACGGGAGACGCCGTGGCCTACGCTCGCCAAGCGGGGCAGCGGGTGGTACACATCAATACGGAAACAAAAGTCACCCTTGCGGGCTGAAAGGTATTTGTTTTAACAAGAGATATTGCATAAAGTTGAGATAGCCGGGGAAGCACTGAAGGGAGACCTATATGGAAATGCAACTAAAAGACTACACGATCGACCCGGCAGGACATGACTGGCCGACCTTGCTTAAGGAGTGGCGCTGGCTGCTGCGCTGGCCGTACAAGGTGTGGATGGTGACGCGTGCGGGCGACTTGCTGCTCACCACGACGCCGGGCACCGTCCACATGCTGGATGTTGGCCAGGGCGAGATGCGCCAGATCGGCGACAGCAAGGAAGACGTGCTGGAACACATCTGCATGTCGTGCAAATCCGGTAACTGGCTGATGCGCCCGGTGGTGGACAAGCTTTCGAGCAGTGGCGTGATGCTGGAACCCGGGCAGGTGTACAGCTACAAGGTTTCGCCGGCGCTGGGCGGGACTTACGCCGCGGACAACCGGGTGGTGATGAGCGTGAAAGACCACCTGGATAAGTGGGGCAAGGTGCATGCTGAACTGGCGCAGGCCGCCAAGTGAGTGAAGCATAAAAGGTTTGATTCAGGGCCCACGCAATCCATTTGCGTGGGCCTTGTTGTTGATAGGATGGAATTGAAAGCCATTCCTGGAGGGATACGCATGCGCTGGCGATTCATCGACCGCGACAATCAGGCAGAGGCGGCCCAGCGCGCGCAAGTGATCGCGAAAATCGATGCGTGGTGGGGCGCGTTTGTGGACAAGACGCCCGCGATTGTGGATTTGTTTGCGCAGCGGCATCAATGGGACCTGGCGGAGTGGATGAGCCAGACGCTGCAGGCGGTTTCACCCGCGCTGATGTGGGAGTACGGCATCGGCAGCCAGGGGCGGGGGTTGCGGCTGGTGATTACACCGGAGTCTGAGCTTGGGCTCAGGCCGCTGGTGGATGCGATTTTGTCGCGCGCGCCGAAGCTGGAGGGGTGGGAGTTTTTCGGTTACCGGCTTCCGGAGACGTACTCGCTGGCAAGGCAGAGCATCGGCGTCCGGACGTATGTGGATATCACTTCCGCGTTGGTGGAGGCCCGGATCGGCGATCACAACCAGATCGATCTGCACTACAAGGCCAACGATGAATCAATTCAGATGCATCACGCGATGCTGCTGACGACGGAAGCGCTGCTGGGCGAGGAAGAGATGAACACGTGGATCGGGGCTATCACCGTGCGCGGCCCGGACACGGGATGGGGCTCGGTTTTAAAAGCGCTCAAGCCCGTGAAGGCAAGGTCTGTGGTCCAAATGCCGGGGACGGTGGCGGCGTTGATTCAGACGTTGAAGGATCAGCGGCCGCATGAGCCGTTGTTTTTGTGCAACCGGGTGGACAGCGCGGAACTGCGGCAGACCAAGCAATCGATGATCCGGCTGGAACAGGATCCTGTGCCTGCGGAGGATTACCCGGGGACGCAGGACGTGTTTTTAGCGGTGAGCGAAGACTCGAGATTATGGTTTGCCCAGCATCGAGCGGGTCGGTTTTCCAGCGAGCGGTTTTCACGCCATGGCGAGACGTTTTGCTATGTGAAGGTGGATGATGCGGAGATCCCTTCTTCGGCGCGGGCTGACCTGCGATACAGGCTGCATGTTGCACTAAACCAGGCGCTGATCCCGCTGGAGCATGGGTGCGTGACTGGCGGAGCGACCGGGCTGCGTTACACGTATCTGGACCTGGCGCTGATGCATATCGATGATGCGCTGGGTGTGGTGAAAAACGTGTTGCGGCAGGCTGGGGTGGGTGTCAGGAGCTGGGTGTTGTTTTGCGATGCGACGCTGGCGGAGGAGTGGGTGGGGGTTTATGAGCAGACGCCGGAGCCGCCGAAGAGAAGTGAAAAGTAAAAAGTGAAAATGGTTGGTGTTTGGGATTGAAATGGGGTGTTGAAGGTGCGCGAATGCGACCCTCACCCCTGCCTCTCTCCCAAAGAGAGGGGCAGGAAGCGTGTTGGGTTGATTGGGATTGGGTTATTTGTAGCCGAAGCGATCCTGGAGGCGGAATTGCAGGCCGGTGGAGGGCTTGGAGACTTTGCCGTCCTTGTCGGTGTAAGTGACGAAGACCCAGAAGTCACGGTCGGGGCGCATGCCGCGGATGAGTTTGCCGGATTCCGTCCAGGCTTTGCCGAGCTTGAGCGCGCCGCGGCCGTCGGCGTAGGCGCTGACCCAGACGTCGTAGGATTTGGCGTCGGGGACGGGGGTGAAGTTCACATGGCAGCGTGTGCCGTCATACTCGTGCTCGGGGTCTTTGACGCCCAGGACCTGGGTGGGTGCGCCGACGCCGGAAGCGGTCATGTCTGCGATGGGGTTTTTGATGCCGGATGTGTCCGCAGGCGGCGGCACGGGCATGCGCAGATTGGAGAGACGGACGACTTCCTTGGTCTGGTCCAGCGGGGTTTCGTATTCAACGTAGAGGTCGCCCAGGAGAACATCGTCAGGCTTCACAGGGACCAGATCGTTACCGACGATGGCCTTGGGGCGGCGTTCGATGGTGACTTTTTCAAGGGAGAGGGGGAGATCGACGATGCCGTCGCCGCCATAGGAGCCCCACCAGGAGGTGCCGCGTTCGCGGTAGCTGTCGTAGGGGAGGCTGGAGGGGAGCTGGAAGGTGACGTAGCGCCAGCCGTCGAAGCAGAAGTTGCTCCAGCCGTGGATGTCGTCGCAGTTCCAGTCTTCCTTGGTTCCGACGCTGATCCATTTTTCGCCTTTGGCGTCGCGGACGGTGTAGACGACGCGGCCCCAGTCGCTGGCGGCGTGGACCCAGAGGCCAAGCTCCGCACCTTTACCGGGAAGGGTGACAGGCTTGGAAGGCTTGAGCGTGGTGTAGAAGGGCATGACGCCACGGTCTTTTTCCTGCTTGGGCAGGTGGACGGCCAGCGCCTTGGAACCCTGTGCCTTGGGCGCTTCGACGGGGGCGGCGGTCATGTTGCCCTGGAACCGCTCGATCTGAAGCGGCTTGTTTTTGAGGTATTCCTGATCGCTTTCAACGATGACGCTCCAGCTTCCGTCGCCGAGGTTTGCCACCTTTTTGGCGAGGTTGCCGGGTAAGGAATCGGAGTGGTCGCTTTCGCCCAGGGTCATGACAGGGTCAGCGGTGAGGCCATGGACGTAGACCGGGGAAGAGCTGATCTTAAAAGTCACGGTGCCGTTTTGTTCCTTAAGCACGGTGGCGTTGTCCTGCGAGTCGACGACGGTGATGCTGGCACCGGCGGGGAGCTTGAGGGTGACATCGCGGGTACCACGGACCGTCCAGAACGGATGGACGAGGTGGCCGTCTTTGTAGTGCTTGTACTGCTGGCAGTAGCTGGAGGTGCTGGGGGTGGGGATGTACTTGACGAAGTTGCAGCGGTTCAAGTTGCGGCTGATGGTGGCGAGGTAGACGTAGGCGAGCTTGGGCATGGCCATGGGGACGCGGGACATCCAGCCGCCGCCGTAGTGGTTTTCGCCCCAGTAGTTGGCGCAGTCAAAGGGCGCGTTGCCGGACTCAAACTTGGTGATGCCGTAGCCCATGAGGACGAGGTAATTGCGGATGGAGATTTCGGCTTGGCCGATCTGGCCGGTGTCGATGTCCTTGGAAGAGATGTGGGTGCCTTCGACGAGGACGAAGTCAGGGTCTTTTTTGTACTTGCGGATGTCGCTGAGCACGGGGTACATGCGGTTTAAGACGACCTGGTTGACCTGCTGCTCGGGGAGGCGTTCAAAGCCGGGGAGATCAAGCCCGACGCCGTCGATGAGGGGGGCAACTTCCTTGTTAAGCCGGAGGAAGACAGCGGCGTTCATGGGGTCGCCGTAGGGGAGGAGGAGCTTGTAGTTAGGCCATTGCTTACGGATGGCGCTTGCGGTGGCGGTGTAGCGGGCGAGCATGGATTCGTAGGTTTTCTGCTCGGACTCGGTGAGCTTGTATTCTTCGCCGTAGTGGGTGGGCCAGATGCCTGTGGTGATGTTGCCGATCTGCGGTTCGGCAAAGAAGGTGACGAAGGTGGGGCGGCTGATGGCGCTGACGGGCATCTCGGTTTTCTTGAGGTACTCGACGACTGCCTGGCCGGCTTCCTGGGGCTTGTCCGGCGTCCATTTGGGGGCGGCCGGGGATGCGGAGACGAAGCCGGTGATGTACATCATTCCGCCGTCGAACGCGGCTTCGGAGATGAAGCGGTATTTTTCCGCCATGGCAATGATTTCAGGCGACTGCTTGCCGTAGTTTGCGGTGGAGCTTTCGGCGCCGGCGGCGGCCATGACAGGGAGCTCTTTGTCGGTTTTAGGAGTGTCGTGCCCGCCGCCCCAGGCCCAGAAGCCGAAGATGGGGCCGCGGCCGTTTTCCCAGATGGCTTGTTCACGCGTGTTGGCATGAAGGTGGGCGAAGTTTCGCTTGAAGATGTTGGAGCCGGCTTCGCTGTTGACGGTGACGGAGATCTCGTGGAGGCCGTAACGCGTGGGCTTGAGCGTGACGGGGACGCTGACAGGGGTGTTGGCGGCGGGAAGCACGACGTCCAGAGTCTGGGCGGTTTTATCGGTGCCGTCGGAGCTGGTGGTGTTGATGTTGAGCCGGACGGTGGAGGCCTTGCCGGAGTCGTTTTTCAGGACGATGTTGTATTTGGGCTGCTGGGGCGCGGTCCAGACGTGGCCGTAGGTGTCGGGAACGATGTCGATGTCCATGCCGGCGCGTTCGAGCGTCATGGCGTAGACCTGGACGGAGGAAGGGAGCCCGCCGCCGTGGAAGGAGTATTCAAGGGGGTCGGGGTAGCCGCGGTAGTAGTGGACCTGCTTGGTGAGCTCCAGGCCGATTTTGCCGAGGTCTGAGAACCAGGAGAAGGCGTCGGGGTCCAGCGGGATGGTGATGTGGTAAAGCGTGGCGTCTTTGCCGGAAGCGAGCTTGATGGGGATGCCAGCGGAGGTGGTGGAGGCGTCTTTAAGGCCGGGGACTTTGTTGGCGGCGAAGCTGATGGGATGGCCTGCGTCTGGCCGGTAGAACTGGGCGCTGACGACGGGGACGGAATCGGGCCGTCCATCGGCGACGGCGATGAGGTGGATGGCCTTGTAGCGGGCGGTGGGGACATACATGGCGATGCGGGAGGGATCGATGCGGGTGGCGCCGATCCAGCGGCCGCCGAAGCCGCCGTGGTTTGAGGAGAAGTAGCCGGGGAGCGCGCCAAAGCGCGTCCAGGATTGGCCGATGTCGACCTGGGGCTGCACGCCGGCTTTAGGGCTGGGAAATTCAAAGGGGACGCCGGCGACGGTGGCGGTGCGGCCCTGGGCGATGGCGTCGGTGTTGAGGCTGCCGGGGAGAGAGCCGGGGACGACGGCGTCGCCGGCGAGCTTGGTGGCGTTTGTGTTGGCGTGGAGGGAGACAGGTTCAAAGAGGCCGTAGGCGGCGACGGGGCTGACGCGGAGGCTTAAGAGCTGGGACTGCGTGGTGGCGCTGACCTTGAGCGTGCCGGCGGGGACAAAGTCTTCGGGGAGGGTTTGCTGACCGATGTAGCGGCCATTGACCCAGGCGCGGACCTGACGGCCCACGACGGTGCAGCGGGCGATGACGGTGGTGTCGGCGACTTGCGGGGCGTTGGCGATCTGCGACTCAATGGTGGAGCGCATTTCCTCCGACCAGGCGAGGCTGACATCGCTGACGGGATCGAAATTCAGGTAGTAGGTTTCGGGCTTGAGTTCTTTGTAGCCAGAGACAGCCAAGTGGGCGCGCAGGATGTTGGTGCCGCCTGTGGTGGCGACGGAGAATTGCACGGAGGCGGGGGTTTTATCGGGCTTGGCCTGGGCGAAGAGGCTGAAGGTGACAGAGGGGCTGCCCTTGTCTTCGGGGCGCAGGCGCATGACTGCGGAGAACTGGGTGGAGCCTTCGAGCCTGGCTTTGGTTTCGAGGACGACGGGGATCTTGTTTTCGGAGGCGAGGGCCTTTTGGCCGTCGACATCGACGATGGCGATGTTTTTGGCGGGGATGACCCAGTCGGCGGGGACGCCGAGGATTTGCTGCAGGGCTTGTGGGTCGACCGTGGGCGCGGCGGCGGGGGCCGGGGCGGCGCTGTAGAGCGGCGCGGTGGCTGATGCGGGGACCAGGAGGCACAAAGCCAGGAAAGCGGCGCAGGCAGGGCGGAAACGGGGTGTGGTTTTCATGATGTGGCTTCCCTGGCGAAGTGTTGGAGAGAGAATCAGAACCTGTTCTGCATGCTAACTGACGGGTGAGGGGATGGATTGGTTCAATTTAATGAAGATTGAAATTTCGCTGAATGGAATTGAAGTTGAGGCTGGGTTTGGCAGGGTTTATTTAAGTGGTTTTAATAATAGTAGTTATGTTGTTTTGGATAATTTATATAAAATATTTGTTTATTATTGTTGATTTATTGGAAGGTCGGTTTACAATTTGGGAAGCGCGTGGGGATGGGGCGAGAGAAATTTTTACTGAATGAAAAGGGATGGGATGAGGGGGAAATGGGGAAAGGACGAGGGGTGGAGTGGTGGGGCGTTGCGTTGAGGGCATCCGCAGGTGGTCCTCAACGCAGTCCTCTCCTGAAAGGGCTTTGCCCATAAAGGTCGAAAAACAGAATCGGGAATTTCAGCCGCGGGAGGGTTCGGCCATTTTGGCGCGCGCGGCCTGGGTGAGGGCGGCGAGTTCGTAGTCGTTGGCGAGGACTTGCTGGAGGTGTTTTTGCCGCTGTGGGGTGGCGGTGCTGAGCATGTAGTCTTCGTAGCCTTTTTCCATCCAGAAGCGTGACCAGTTGGATATGTACTGGCGGAGTTCGTGGGTGCGGTCTTCGGGGTAGCGTTGGCAGAGGTTAAGCGTGAACATGCGCCGCCAGCCGGAGCCGCCGAAGGCGGCATGCTTGATGTTGTGGTTGAAGACGAGAATGTCGCCGGGGGTGACTTCGAGTGCGACGGCGGGGATGTCTTTTCCTTGGAGGCCCAGAGAGTCGCCTTGAAAGGCGATGAGGGTTTTGAGGGATTCGGAGAACTTGTCGCCTGGGAGGTGGCTGCCGGGGATGACGCGGAGGGCGCCGGTGTCTTTGGTGAGGGGATCAAGGTAGAAGGCGATTTTGATGTGGGTGGGGTGGGTGTGCCAGCCGTCGGAGTGCCAGCCGGTGTCGCCGGCGTAATAGTTGCCGTCGGAGGCCATGTAGTTGAAGTCGTCGCCTAAGAGGGAGGCGGCGAGGCCGTGGATGCGGGGGTCGTCCAGGAGAGCGCTGAGGGTGGGGTGTTTGTCGGGAAAGGGGACGATGCAGGAGCGTTGTTTGCCGTCGTGGGGTTTGCCGGAGTGGCCGCCGCCATGCTTTTTGAAGACGGCTTCGAAGGCGTCGGTGATGTCGGCGATGGTGTCCTTGAGGAGGCCGGGGAAGGCGAGGTAGCCGAAGGTGTTGAAAAAGGTCTTCTGGGCTTGTGTGAGGATGAGGTCTGGCATGGAAGAAAGGTATCGGGAAAAAGGTGCGAGGTACAAGTGAATATTTTCGGAAAGTGAGAAATAAGGGAGGCAAGCGGATTTGAGGGGGCGGGACATTTGTTAGGGGAAAGGGGAAGCGTGGGCGAGGGGAAAGTCCTCGTTGGGATGACTTGGCGGCTGATTTAGAGGGAAAGTCCGGCCGGAAGCGGGGGGTTGCCCTAGGATGGCGATTGAGCGCGAGGTTCCTTTTGTGACCTCGGGTCGGACGGCAAGGGATGCAGAGGGGAGGGCTTTGATGCCCCGTGACTTATTGGAAATGATCGGCGCGATGAGCGCCCCGGTGATCGAATCCGGCGCGACGATGGATTGCGCATCCATCGCGCGGCTGGAGGCAATGGCCTTCCAGCATGGAGGGTCTTACGACTCGTATCTGGCGATGGATCTGGACCGGACGTACTTTTGGTCCACCGGGCAACAGGCGGTTCTGGGATTTGTGCTGCGTGGGTTGCATTGTGTGGTGATCGGCGGGCTGATCGGGCCTGATGAGGCACGGGAAACACTGCTGAAGGAGTTCATGCATCACTGCAGGAAACATGGATGGACGGCGTGCTTTGGGAATGTCGCTGAGCGGGACCTGGAGTTGTTTGATCGATATGGGTTTCAGTCCACGAAGATCGGAGAAGATGCGGTGATCCGGCTGCGCGGCTGCACATGGCAAGGGAAGGCGTACGAATGGGTACGCAGGCAGACAAGCTATGGGCGGCGACAGGGGCTGGTTTGCAGGGAGATCGATCATGGCGGGCTGGAGGACGATGAGAATATTTCCGGCGGCGCAGGAACATGGGGATGGGAACGATTGGCGGAATTGGAGGACATTTCTCGGGCATTTTTGGATCGCACGCCGCACGGGCACACGATGCGTTATTTCGTGGGGCGGTTTGACCCCGAAGGGCTTTATCGCCGACGGGTGTTCGCGGCGGTGGCTGAGGGCGGGGCGGGACGGGTGGAGGGGTTTATCGTGTGCACGCCTTACCGGGATGGGACTGCGTGGGCGATTGAAATGTATCGGTCACGGGGGGACGCGGTGCGCGGGACGATGCCGTTTCTAATGCACGGAGCGATGCAGACCTTCATTGAGGAAGGGGTGGAGGAGACATCGCTTTGCCTGATGCCGGCGGCGCAGTGCCAGGGGCGGCGGGCGGGGGATAGCTGGTTCATCCATGCGTATATCCGGATGACGCACCGATATATGAATTTCATTTTTGATACGCCTGGGATCTATCACTTTAAGACGCGGTTTCGGCCACAGTGCGAGGGGCGGTATTGCAGTGTGTGGCCGCGGGCATCGGTGCGACCGCTGCATGCGATGCTGAGCATCTGGGGGACGCTGGAGTTTAGTTTGTGGCGTGCGTTGGGACGCGGGGTGAGGCGGCTTGGGGTGATGCGCCAGCGCGGGACGCTGGTGAAGTCGTAAGAGGGCGAGTACAGGGTCGCATCGGGAGAGAATCCGGGGAGCAATTGATATGCTTTGGGGTATGACTTCCGGAGTTGGATTCAAAGGTTGGATTTTGCTGTGCCTGGCGTGGTTGGCGCTGGGGTGCGCGCGTGTTTCGACAGAGGAACGGGCGGCGGCGGTGCGGCCGGCGTTGCCTGTGATGTATGACGTTGATCCTGATAAGCGCGAGGTGGCGGCGATTAGCGTCGGCGGTGCGGTGCTATGGACGCAGACGGTGGAAGGAGTGGTCAAGCGGGTTGATGATTTGCCGCTGCTGCGGGATTTGGAGCGGGTGTATGCACCGACCAACACCAGGGTGAGCGGTCTAACAAGTATTGAAACAAGGACTATCGCATCATGAGCAGAGAACCGCTTTTATCGATT
>CAZIWA010000013.1:0-74180 GCA_964542875.1 uncultured Phycisphaeraceae bacterium | reverse complement strand
GAATATCCACCACCGACGCATCCATCGGCCACTTCTGCTCCAGCACCATCAGCGCATCGGGCGTCTTCAGGTCGTAATACAAGTCATCATGCTCCATCGGTTCAAACGGCTCTTTCCCCAGCCGCACGCAGGGAATAAACTCCGCCCCGGTGCTCCGGATCACCGTCAGGTAGTCAAACCACGGCATGTTCAGCGTCCACTCTCCAAACCAAAACAGCAGGTCGCCTTTCTTCAGGTTCTTCGTGAACGTCTGCCCCTGCCCGCCGTGGCTGATCCCGCGAAACGCCTTCGTCGGCGCGTAATTGTTCACAAACACTTCCCCATCCAGGATGTGTGTGAAGCTCGCCATCCACACCGTGTGCCCTTCCTTGATCTTCTTCACCGCCAGCCCCGCCGCCTTGTCCAGTTGCGCCTGGCATTCCGGCGTCTCCAGGTCTTTCAATGACTTCTCCAGTTCATCCAGATACTGCGTCCCCAGCTTCCCCGCGGGGATCGCCGTTTCCGTCGGGTACAGCTCCGCTTTGCCTTTTTGGAAAGCCTTGTTGTGCGCGGTCGATCCCGGCAGCGTCATGCCTTTCAAAATCCCCGGATATACGCCTCTGCGCGTCAGCGCGCTTGTCAGCTCGCATTGAAACACCCACGCGTTGGCGCTGTTGACCATCTGGTTCACCGCCGCCTCTTCCTCCCCGGGCCCCGGCGCGAAGTTATCGATCAAAATGTCCCCCGGCGCGTTCTCCGGGCGGCCCGCTTTGGACCCAAACACCACGATCAGCCACCCCTCCCCTTTGCGCTTGGCCCCGTCCTCAATCACATACTTGCCGCCCTTCTCCCACGAGCGAGGGGCATACAGAATCACATCATTGGCCGACCGGTCCTTCTGCCTCACCGTGTTGCTTCGGATGTTGTCCAATCCCCCCGCCCGGGATGTCACTTCCATCGTGAAATTGCTGCAATCCCCTCCAAATGGCGAGTGAATCAGCACCTGCTTTTTCTCCGTCCACCGCTGGGCCACTGTCTCCGCCGCCTGTGTGATCGCCGGCAGGTTCTCGCGCACCTTCGCCAGGCGCTCCGTCAGGCGCTGCGCCGCCGGCGCCACTTTCACCACCGGTTTAGCCGTTTCGGCCGCCGCAGCCGGGGCCACTGGGGCCACCGCAGGCGCGGGCGTCTTCACTTCCTGCCCAAATCCGTCCCTCACCCCCGCCGTCATCACCACCGCGCAAACCGCCCCCAACCACATCATTCCACGCATAAACACTCCTGGTTAAACCGTCGCCGTGCCTTAAACCGACCCCCAACCCGGCAAAAAGATCATACATCCCTCAAAAATCCGCAAATTTAAATCGCAAAATCCCTCCAACCCTATTGGTATCTCCACCTAACCGCCGATAACATGATTAACGGCTCACATTGCCCCCACCACCGGGTCCCCGACATGAGCAACGAATTCGAACCCGAATACCACGCCCAGCGCGCCCACGAGTACTACCTCTCGGGCCAGTTCGATAAAGCCCTTGACGAGTTCAAGCAGGCCCTTTCTCACGACCCCGCGCAAAGCGACTGGCACTTTGCCATGGGCCTCACCCTCGCCGGCCTCGCCCGCTTCTCCGAAGCCGCCCAGGCCTTCTCCAAAACCATCGACCTCCGAGGCGAAGACGCCGAAGCCCAGCTCCACCTGGGGCTCTCGCTCCTTCACGCCGGCCAATACGAAAAGTCCATCACCGCCCTGGAAGACCTCGCCCGGTTTGATCCTCAAAACGAGCCCTCCTACTGCCACCGCATCCTCGCCTACGCCTACCTCGGCCAGCATGAGCAGGCCGAGGAAATGTTCTATCACGCACGCCAGCTCGTTGATGAATGCCCCTTCTGCTACGCCCACCTGGCCACCAGCCTCACCATGCGCGGCCAGACCGACCGGGCCATCTGGTGCTGGCGTCAGGCCATGACGCTCGACCCCATCAACGTCCCCAACGCCGCCATCAACCTCGCCCGGCTCTACTGTAAAAAGGGCCAGCCCCTCATCGCCATCGACGTCTTTCAAGACCACCTTAAACGCTTCCCCGACGACATCAGCGCCCTCACCGCGCTGGGCAACCTCCTCTTTGACCAGGGCCAGGCCGCCGAAGCTGCGGAAAAATTCCGCCACGTGCTTGATCTGGACCCCATCTGCGCCGAAGCCCACATGCGCCTGGGCCAGATCGCCCTCGCCGCTGGCCACACCGATGCCGCCGTCGTCAGCTTTGAGTCCTGCGCCCGGCACGACCCGGACCTCCCCGGCGCCCACCTGGCCATGGCCTCCATCGCCCTGGGCAAATCAGACATCCAGCTCGCCCAGACCCATCTCCGCCAGGAGATGGACGTCCCCGGCCAAACCCCTTTCCAATTACTGGAGCTGGCCCGTCTATTGGTTGAAACAAACCTCTGCGCCTGCGCCACTCAAGTCGTGGACAACCTGCTCGCCCGGCCGGACACCCGCATCAGCCTCGGCGCAGACCGCTTGGCCCAGGCCCTGCTCACCCGCGCCGTCGCCCGCCTGCGCCTGGGGCAAACCCAGCCCGGTATCAAAGACTGCCGCGCATCCCTGAGCCTGGTCCCTTCAAACCCCCTGGCCGCCTACAACCTCGCCCTGGCCTACCATCAAGCCGGCAACCCTTCCTACGCCCGTTACTGGATCCTCAAGTCCCAGGAACTCGCCCCCGACGACCGCGACGTCCAATCCCTTGCCTGGCGGATCTTCTGGACCCGCTTCTGCCTCGACCTCAAATCCCTCTTCACCTTCACCCGCCCCAAAAGCACGACCTGAAAACGAAACCAACCTTTTTTATCCTTAATTTATAGATTACAGATTATAAATTAAGGACTTCCTACCACTTCAAAACCACCTTCGTCACCGCCATCACCGGCACATCCACGCACAGATACATCGACTGATCCTCCCGCTCCAGGTACGGCTCCACCTTCTTCCCATCCACCCGGGAGCTGATCACCTCCGGCTTCTCCGGCAGCAGCAGCCTCAGCGTCGCCCCTTCGCCTGATCCGGTGACCTGCACCGTTGCCTCCCGGCTTCCCGGGATGTGCTTAAAGTCATACGCCACATACGCCTTTGACGCCCCGTAGCGGCACACCACGCGCGCATTGAAGATCCCTGCCGCCATCCATCGCACCGACACCGTCGGATGGCGCATCATCCCCATCGGGTCGGCGCACCCCGCCAGCCCCCCCATCAGCGCCTGCACCCATTCCCCCATCCCCCAGCCCGTGTAGTTCACCTCGTTGGCGGTCCGATGCCCCGCCTGCCCGTCAGGCCAGTACCACACATGCGACCCGCCAGTCTTCTCCAAATGCTCCAGGTACTGCTTAAGCAGTTCCACCCCATACCCTTCACGCCCGAACATGAAGCTCGCCCGGCACAGTTCTCCGCCCACCCACGGCATCAGCCCGCCGTTGGCATACCCCCCATCGCATGAATACGCCCGCTTGGCGAAATACTTCAGTTCATCGGGGTATCCCGGCTGCAGGCTCCACCAGGGGAAAGCATCGCCGGTGGATTCATGCCGGCTCTTGTATTCATCAATGATCGATCGCGACTGCGCCGGGTCCGCAAGGCCCCTTGTCGCCGCCCACACGTTCCCCATCGAAAGCTGTTGCGATTCATCAAAACCGCCGTGGCTGATCGCATCCAGATGCTTGTGATGCTGAAACTTCGTCCCATCCCACAGCAGCGACACCGCCCGGCTGCGATACGCCCGCGCATCCCGCGCCCACTGGTCGGACTTGGCCTCATCCCCCAGCCGCTGGTACATCTTCGCCATCAGCAAAAACGCCAGCGCATACCCCGATTGATCGCAATTGGCGATCACATGCCTTTCCTTTCCCGAATCCCCCAGCCCGTCGATGTCATAGTCCCACGTATCGCAGCTGTGCTGCCGCTTGATCAGCCTTTGCGCCGCCGCCCAGTGCTTGGGGTCGCTGGTGATGTACGCCAGCGCCTTCTCCAGTTTAGGCAGCACTCTCGCCAGCCATCGGTCATCCCCCGAGCACGACCACGCCCGAAACGCCCCCATCACCAGGATGTATTCCACATCCGATTCCATCCCCACGCGCCACGTCCGGCCATCGCGCTCGATGCCGTCGGCCACCATCCCGTTGTCCGTCTGCGCCTCCAGGAAAGCGTCGATCGTCTCCTTCATCCGCGGCTCCCAGTACTGGTAGCCGGACCCCGCATGAACCGAGTCGCGCAGCCAGATCCCGTCAAAGTGCAGCGTATCCCCGGAAATGTACCCCACGAATTTCCGTCCGCTGGGCCCCGGCTGGTCATACTCCCGCCGCCCCAGCGTCATGCGTTCTTTGCAAAACCCCAGAAACCCGTCAATCGCCTTGTCCCCTGTCTTCACCGTCGTTTCTTCTTCAACCGTGAAGTTCGTGTACCGGTAATGCTCCTTGCGCCCGCCGAAATGCAAAAACAGGTAGTGCGCCCCCATCCGCCCGCCGGTCGTGAACGTACACGTCCCCGTGTTGTTCACCAGCTTGATCGAAAACTGCATGTACTCCCTGCGGTCCGGGTCCGCCACCACCACCGTGCACTTGCTGTCGCCGTCACGTCGGCCCGTCACCGTCACTGTCACCGTATCGAATAACTTGTAGCTGGAACGATCGGTGGAAATGGCCCCAAACGCGCCCCACGTATGTTGACTTGCGACAGGCATTGTTCATCCTTGCGAAATGGATTCGTCGACAGTCCGGTCACTGGCAGCAGCCATTAATCAACAATGTACCCGCCCCAGAAATTTTGAGATACGTTCAAATACCATTTTTGGTTGATCCAGCATCGGCCAGTGGCCCGCGTCAGGCGCCACGCATATTTCCAAATCATCCACGCCTTTCATCTCCAACAGCCCACGCCACCCTTCCACGTCCCTTTCCTCCGGAAACCCCCGCCCCGGGTTGGCGGCCATCACCTGCAGCACCGGCACGCCCAGTTCCCCGATCCAGCCCCGCGCATCATGCTTGAGCTGCCCTTCCCAAAACCCTTTAAAAAACCCAGGCCGCATCCGATTCCACTCCCCGTTCCTTGCCTGCCTCCCCATCCATGCCTCCCGGACCTCCGCCGCCATCGCCCCCCCAGGCCGATAGCTCTCCCGGTTCACCAGCCGAAAGTGCGTCTCCAGCGATACAAACCCTTCCACCAGCACCAGCCCGGCCACACGCCCCGGCATCGCCCTGGCAAGCTGAATAGCCAGCATTCCACCCATGGAATGTCCCACCGCCGCAAACCTTCCCACCCCGGCGCCATCCAGCACCCGCTCCACCATCTTCGGCAGTTCATCCACAAACCCCACCGGCTCATCCGGCCACATCACCGGCTCCCGCCCGGGCACATGCACCCCCGTCACCCGGTACCGCTCCGCCAGCCGTGCCGCCACCGGCCCGAAATCCTCCATCGAACATCCATTGCCCGGCAGCACCACCACATCCCGCCCCGCCCCCACGCTCGCGCTGTGCAGGGCCCTGCCCACCCCAAACGGATGCACCAGGCCCGGCCACTCAAACCCCAATACCGGATCGATCTTCTTCACTTCATTTCCTCCACCCGCCTGCCGGTAATCGCTTTCTTTACGACCAACCCCACCGCGCACACCACCGCCATCACCGTATAACCCAGAATCACCGACAGGATATTGAACACAAACCGCAGCGGCGGCTCATCCCTCAAACCCGGCCCCGGCAACATCTGCCCCACCCCCATCAGCGTCACATACCCCGCCCCCAGCCCGATCACCACCCATTGCACCATGCGCCCACGCTCACGCCCATCCATCAGCGCCGCCGGCACCAGCCCCATGCACGCCCAGAATGAAAACATCCCCCACTGCACCGCATCCGGATTCCCCCAAGGCGAGTTCCCTATCAAAAACCACTCCACCATCAGCCCCAGCGTCCCGCACACACACGTAAACACAACCACCCACCACCACCGGTCCCCACTCACCTGGCGCAGCGCCCGCCACCCGGCCAGCACCAGCACCATAAACAAAGCATTAAACCCCACCGACCCGATCAGATTCCCCCAGTCTCCCCGGATCGCCACCGAATACTGCCATTCCCCCACCGCTGCCGTCACCAGTCCGATGCCGATAAACGCCAGCCCTTCACCCAGGCTCCGCCGATACCGTTGCACTGCGCTTTGCGCCCTCTGTTCCATGACCGCGTATTGTCTGTCATTTAAAGCCATTTCAGCAAACCAAAAGCTAAAAAAGTAACATATCTGCAACTCACCATCAGGAACCTCACATGCGCCCGCGCCGTTTCAGCCCTGCCCTTTTCGTCGTAAAGGTCATGAAATTCTTTGGCTGGTTCACCATCGCCTGTGGGATCTTTATGGTCTTGGCCATATTGGCAAGCGGATCCTCCATCAACATTATGGCGGTTCTCGCACCCGTCACCGCCGTCGCCGCCACTTCGGCCGGCTTCTTCTGGCTGGCCTACGCCTTGATCTTTCTCCGCAAAATCGCACACAATTCCAGCCGCCAAGCCCGCTATTTGCGCACATTGGCTCACCCGGTGCAGCGTTCCTCCACCATCCCCGACCTGGCCCCCACTTCCACGAACATCGACCTCGCTCCCCCCAAACCCTTCGACCCCACCGGACTCCCCGCGGGTTTCATCATCACCGGCCTCGACAAAAACGGCCTTAAATTCCACCTCACCTATCAATGGCTCACCCGCGATGCGGCCCTTGAACGCGCAAAATCCGACGGCCTCATTGAAATCCTCGATGTCATGCCCATCAAAAAATAATTCTCAATCCATTTCGGACACGCCGCCCGCTCCTCCGTCCTACATGACGGAAGACGGCCCTTTCCGGGGAGCCGCCTCACGGAGCCAACCATGAAATCCATCTCCCTCAGCCAACTTTCCATCAAGGAGCCATGCCACGCCGACTGGAACGCCATGACCGGCGACCAGTCCAAACGCTTCTGCACCGGCTGCCAGAAGCACGTCCACAACCTCGACACCCTCACCCAACCCCAAATCGATGCCCTCTTCGAGGAATCCGCCGGCAAGCTCTGCGTCCGCTACACACCCCCCGCAGCCAAAATCCTTCCGACCCCCAAACCGCTGCCTCCTGCACCCCGCCGCCCGCTCCTCTCCACGCTCTCACGCATCGCCGCTTCCATCCTTCTGACCAGCTCCCTGGCCTTCGCCGGCTGCTCTCGCTCCAACCCCACCAACTCCACCGCCCCCACCCTCGTCGAGCAATTCAACGATTGGCGGCTGAACAACGCCCCAAACTGGATCAACTCCCTCGCCAACCCACTCTTTGGCACCAGTTCCGGTGCGACTGCCTGTCCCCCAATCACCGGCGCACTCGCGCCCGCTCCCACAACTCAACCCCAAGCCCAAGGCGGCGTCGCCCTCCGCCCCCTCACCGGCGAAGCCATGCCCACCCGCACCTACGCCGTCGTCGGTGACGTCGATTCCAAATCCACCGCCGTCATGGGCGAGCCCCCCGCGCTCCCCGCCACCCAACCCGCCCCCACCACCCAGCCAACGCCAGCCGTCACCGGCTTCGTCGGCCCCTGCGACATCCCCAACCCCTCGCCCACCACGCAACCAAACCCCGACGAAACAATCCAACTCATGGGCAAACCCGCAAACCCACTCCCCTAGCGCGCGGCCAAATCCACGAAGCCAAAAATGCCACAAGTCAGGCACTATTCTGCATTTATAATTTAAAAATTTAAACTTATAAATTACAAATTCCTCACAGTCTTCGCATGTGGAACCCGCCGTCCACATTCACCACTTCACCCGTGGAGAACGGCAGATAACCCAGCGCAATCGCCAGCACGGCCTTGCCGATGTCGTCCGGCTGCCCCCAGCGCTTGATCGGCGTAATCCCATCTTCCAGAATCAGCTTGTCGTACTTGGCCTTCACCGGCCCGGTCATGTCCGTCGCAATGACGCCGGGCCGAACCTCATAAACCCGGATCCCATCATCCGCCAAGCGGCTGGCGAACAACTGCGTCATCATCGCGATTCCCGCCTTGCTGATGCAGTAATCCCCGCGGTTAATGCTCGCGGTATACGCGCTGATGGAACTGACG
Source organism: uncultured Phycisphaeraceae bacterium (assembly GCA_964542875.1). Lineage (GTDB taxonomy): Bacteria > Planctomycetota > Phycisphaerae > Phycisphaerales > Phycisphaeraceae > CAZGOM01. The sequence goes on along the minus strand of CAZIWA010000013.1, from coordinate 66,075 downwards.
TTGATGATCCCCACCGGCGTCTCGCCGTAGCTCTTGCGCTCCTGGATCATGTGCTTGGCCACCCGCTGTGACAGGAAATAAGGCCCGCGCAGGTTGGTCTTGATCAAGTCGTCAAAGCTTTCCGGGCCGGCATCCAAAAGGTCTGCGCGCACCTTGGGCGCAATGCCTGCGTTGTTCACCAGCGTGTCCACCGGGCCAAACGCATCCGTCGCGGCCGCGAGCACGCGCTCATGGTCCGCCAGGTTCCCGATATCGGCTTGCACGATCTTCGCTTTCCCGCCCGCCGCCTCCACCAGACCCGCCGCTTCCTGCGCCGCGTCCGCGTTGGAGTTGTAGTTGATCACGACATTGAATCCCTGGGTCCCCAGCGCCACTGCAATGGCCCGGCCAATCCCACGGCTCGCCCCAGTCACGATCGCTGTCCGTTTGTTCTTATTCATGGGCGAACAGTATACAAGCCCATGAATACCCTCTGAGCATTCAAAGCCCCCAAATAACCTCAACCCAGTCAAAAAAACTCTGCGGCTCGCCCCCAAATCGCACATGCCCGCGTCAGTCAAAAACCAAGCACGCAAATCTTTTGAATCTCGTAAATCGCGTTAAAACTCCGCTCTTATTCCGCACGCTCTTCCACCTTTTCACATCTGCCTGCCGTCTGTTAACACCCCCGGTATAGTAGACGTCGCATTCCTTCAGCCTCAAAGGACCCAAACATGGTGTCAACTCGCTCCTTCGCGACATTCATTTTTTTATCCCTTTTCCTCACCCTCGCCGGGTGTGAAAAGAAGCAAAAGCCCGCCCCCGTCGCCCCGCCGCCGGAAAAAGTCACCGTCACCTCTCCCGTTCAGAAGGAAGTCATTCCCTACTGGAGCTACACCGGCACCCTGGACGGGTTTGAAACCGTCGAAATCCGCCCCCGGGTCAACGGCTTCCTCGACGAAATCGCCTACAAAGCAGGCGACCTGGTCAAAAACGGCCAGCACCTCTTCACCGTCGACCCCCGCCCCTACGACGCCGCGGTCAAGGCCGCGCAAGCCGACGTGGAAGCCAAAAAAGCCCTGCTGGCCCAGGCCGAGTACAACCTCCAGAAAATCGCCGACCTCATGAAGCGCCAGGCTTCCTCCCAGTACGAGCTCGTCAATCAGACCGCCGTGCGCGACCAGGCCAAAGCCAACTACGACTCCTCCATGGCCCAGCTTGAAACCGCCAAGCTCAACCTCAGCTACACCGACGTCACCTCCCCCGTCACCGGCGTCATCTCCCGCAACCAGGTCGACCGCGGCGCCCTCGTCGGTCCCACCTCCCTGCTGGCCACCGTCATCGATCAATCCAAAATCTACGCCTACTTCAACATGAGCGAGTCGGACCTTCTCAAGATCCTCGAAAGCCATGAATTGCGTAAGCCCCTGCGCGACTTGAAGCCCGAAGAGCGCCCCAAGGTGGAGCTGGCCCGCTCAGGCGAATCCGCCTACCACTACGTCGGCCTTCTCGATTCCGCCAGCAACGAAGTCAACTCCGGCACCGGCACCATCACCCTCCGCGCCATCTTTGAAAACAAGACCAACGAGCTCATCCCCGGCATGTTCGTCCGCGTGCGCATCCCTGACGATGCCCACAAGGCGCTTTTGATTCCCCAGATTGCCCTGGGCTCCGATCAGGCCGGCCAGTACGTGCTGGCCATCGGCAAGGGCAACGTGGTCGAACGCCGCTACGTGGAGCTGGGCGCCGCAGAAGGCACCCTCCGCGTGGTCACCAAGGGTCTCTCCGTGGATGACAGGTTCGTCATCAGCGGGCTCCAGCGCGCCCGCCCCGGCGCAGTTGTTGACCCTGTCTCCGACAGCGCCCCCGCCGCCGCTCCTGCATCCGCCCCCGCCGCTAAAAAGTAAATGGTCCACCGGCTCTCGTCTCTCTGGTCTTTTTAAACAGACCCTAGACCCCAGACCCTAGACCCTTCCTCCCGGACCTCTCCATGATCAGCTCTTTCTTCATCAACCGCCCCATCTTCGCCTCGGTGATCTCCATCCTCACCGTCATCGCTGGTGTCGTGGCGTACCTCTCCCTGCCCATCTCCCAATACCCGGACCTGACGCCCCCCGTCATCCAGGTCTCCGCCATGTACCCCGGCGCCAGTTCCCAGACCGTCGCCGACACCGTCGCCGCACCCATTGAACAGCAGGTCAACGGCGTCGACGGCATGCTCTACATGGAAAGCACCTCCGGCAACGACGGCAGCTACACCCTCTCCGTCACCTTCAAGCTCGGCACCGACCCCGACATGGCCACCGTCCTCGTCCAGAACCGGGTCAACGTCGCCATGCCCCAGCTTCCTCAGGAAGCGCAGCGCCAGGGCGTCACCAGCCAGAAAAAGTCCACCAACATGATCGGCATCGTCTCCATCTACGCCCAGGACCCCGGCGACGATGAAGCCCTCAAGAAAATCGTCGCCCGCTACGACGACACCTTCCTCGTTAACTTCACCAACATCAACGTCAAAGACACCATCGCCCGCGTCCCCGGCGTCGGCGGCGTCTCCGTCTTCCCCATCAAAGACTACTCCATGCGCATCTGGGTCGACCCCCAGAAGCTCAAAGCCCGCGACATGGACGCCAGCGATGTCATCAACGCCATCAAGAGCCAGAACGCTCAGGTCGCCGCAGGCACCATCGGCGCACCGCCCGCCCCCTCCACCCAGGAAACCGAACTGGTCATCAAAACCCAAGGCCGCCTCACCGACGTCAACCAATTCGAAAACATCGTCGTCAAATCCGAAAAAGGCCGCCTCACCCTCCTCAAAGACGTCGCCCGAATCGAGCTGGGCGGCAAGCTCTACAACATCAGCGCAAACCGCCAGGGCAAGCCCGCCGCCGTCATGATCGTCTACCAAAGCCCAGGCGGTAACGCCGTCGACGCCGCGGAAAAAACCCGCGCCGCTATCGCCGAACTCGAAAAAACCTTCCCCGTCGGCATCAAAACCAGCATGTCCTACGACGTGTCGGACTACATCCTCGCCTCCATCGACGAAGTCTATAAAACCTTCGCCGAAGCCGTCATCCTCGTCATCATCGTCGTCCTCGTCTTCCTCCAAAGCTTCCGCGCCACCATCGTCCCCGTCATCACCATCCCCGTCGCCATCATCGGCACCTTCATCTTCCTGGCCCTCTTTGGCTTCTCCATCAACACCCTCACCCTCTTTGGCCTCATCCTCGCCATCGGCATCGTCGTCGACGACGCCATCGTCGTCGTCGAAAACGTCGAACGCATCATGAGCACCGAGCACCTTCCCGCCAAGGAAGCCACCCGCAAGGCCATGAACGAGATCACCGGCGCCATCGTCGCCATCTCCCTGGTCCTCATGGCCGTCTTCCTCCCCACCCTCATGCTCCCCGGCCTCCCCGGCCAGATGTACAAGCAGTTCGCCCTCACCATCGCCGCCAGCACCTTCCTCAGCGCCGTAAACGCGCTCACCCTCAGCCCCGCGCTCTGCGCCATCCTCCTTAAGCCGCACGACAAAAACCACAAACCCTTCATCCTCTCCCGCGCCTTCAACTACTGCTTCGATGTCCTCTCCAACGCCTACGCCAAGCTCGTCCAGTTCCTCTGTTACAAATACGTCATCCCCTTCTCCCTCGCCGCTTTTGCAGCCGTCATCTTCGCCACCTACCACGCAATCATGTCGGTCCCCACCGGCTTCGTCCCCAGCGAAGACCGCGGCCTCATCATCGTCAACGTCCAGCTCCCCGACGGCGCTTCCTTTGAACGCACCCAGGCCGTCATCGACAAAGTCACCAAAATCCTCAAGCCCGACGGCAAGCTCCAGAAAGGCTATGTCGACTTCAACACCCTCACCGGGTACTCCCTCCTCTCCGGCAACGGCACCAACACCGGCTCCCTCTTCGCCATGCTCGAACCCTGGGATGTCCGCTACGCCAACATGAAAGACGGCCTTGGCTTAAAGGCCATGATCAACAGGCTTCAGGAACAGGTCAGCCAGATTCCCGAAGCACAGATCTTCGTCTTCACCCTCCCCCCCATCGACGGCCTGGGCACCGGCTCCGGCTTCGACATGCGCCTGCTCGATCAGGCCGGCCTCGGCGGCCCCGCCCTCATGGACGCCGCCACCAACATCTCCATGCAGGCCTACGTCACCCCGGAGCTCGCCCAGACCTACTCCACCTTCCGCGCCTACATCCCCCAGCTCTACGCCAATGTCGACCGCCAGAAGGTCATGCAGATGGGCATCCCGCTTGACGCCGTCAACAGCACCCTTCAGTCCTACCTCGGCTCCGCTTACATCAACGACTTCAACCTCTTCGGCCGCACTTTCCAGGTCACCCTTCAGGCAGACCAGCCCTACCGCATGACCGCCGACCAGATCGGCAAGCTGGAAGTCAAAAACCCCACCAATCAGCAGATGGTCCCCCTCAGCACCTTCACTCAGGTCACCGAAACCGTCGGCCCTGACAAGATCACCCGCTACAACCTCTACCCCAGCGCCCAGATCACCGGCCAGCCCGCCCCCGGCGTCAGCTCCGGCCAATCGCTGGAAATCATGGAAGGCCTCGCCGCCCAAACCCTCCCCCAGGGCATGAGCTACGCCTGGACCGCCACCGCCTACCAGGAAAAGCAGGCAGGCGGCCAGGGCGGCATGGTCTTCGTCGGTGCTGCCGTCGTCGTTTACCTCATCCTCGCCGCGCTCTACGAAAGCTGGAGCCAACCCCTCTCCGTACTCCTGAGCGTCCCCATGGTCATCCTCGGCGCAATGCTCCTCTGCATGCACATGGGTGAAGACAACAACATCTTCACGCAGATCGGCCTCGTCCTCCTCGTAGGCCTCGGCGCAAAGAACGCCATCCTCATCATCGAGTTCGCCCGCGAATACCGCGCCAAGGGCCGCCCCATCATCGAATCCGCAGTCGAGGCCGCACGCCTGCGCCTGCGCCCCATCCTCATGACCTCCTTCGCCTTCATCCTCGGCTGCGTCCCCCTCATGCTCTCCAAGGGCGCCGGCGCAGCAGGCCGTCGCGCACTCGGCACCGCCGTCGTCGGCGGCATGGTCGGACAAACCATCCTCGGCCTCCTCTTCGTCCCCGTCCTCTACGTCACAGTCCAAGGCATCTCCGAAGCCTTCGGCGGCGGCAAATCCACCATCGACACCCACCCCCAGGAACCCACCCCACCCACCCCCGCCCCCGAATCTGCCCCCCAGCCCGCCGCCCACTAAACCAACAAAAATCCCCCATACACCGACATCCAAAGTGCTGAAAGCACGGCCCTATTACAACCCAGGGAAAGCGTGTACCCACACGCAACCCTGGGTCTATCTCCCACGATGATCTCTTATTTTTCATCACCCTCGATGGGCGATGAAAAATCTCCCCCAAGCCAACACGCATCCCAATATCCAAGAGCGCTTAATAAGCGATCCATCTGAGCGCCCGTGTATATGGCTATATGGCCCAAACAAATCATGACACCGAAATGCCTAATCTCTCAGCCAGTGCGGCAGCATCTTCCTTCGAAATATAATCTGGAAATTTCTCTGCCAGAATTTGATGGCCGACAAAACCACAATAAACCGGTTGTCCCTTACCGTTCGCCCAGCAATACCGATTGCTCTCGGTAACGTAGATTTTGCCGAATCCTTCTTCCCTGTAACGTCCGTAACCCAGCAATATCGCTTCTTTAGGGACATCAATCATGGCGGCAAGCGTCAAAAACTCAACGAACTCTTTCGTATCCATAAAATCCTCCTGGAAAGCCAAACACTAGGACTGCTCGGTATCAAAATCCAATAATTGAACTGAAAATCATCCACTTTTCGTCTCAATTCCCACCATATACCCGCCACTCTTGCCGCTGCCATACAAACACAACACAGCCCTGATCATCGACCAGTCCAGTTCCTCTTTAATCAAAACCCACACTAAAAAAATCCACCCCACCCCCACTTGCAACAACACCTCTCAAAGCGAGAAAACCATCCTGTAAATCTTCTTGAATCTTGTAAATCGTGTTAAAAATCTTCCTCCCCCCAAACCCTCAATCCTTCCGCGCCATATCCTCCAGCCGACCCAGCTTCAGCAGCCCCGGCGCAACAAAACACATCGCGATCACCACCAGGATCGTCCCCACACCCCCCGCGGCCACCGTCATCATGCTTGCCTTCACCACCGCAGTTCGGATCTGCTCCTGCGTGTGCGCCATCCCCGGCGCAGCCAGCACCGGTAGATAAAGCACCGTCAGCCACTGCGCCACAAACCCTGATTCCACATCCCCCAGTTCATTGGAAATGCCGATAAACAACCCGTTCACCGCGCTCACCCGGCCACGCAGCGCGTCAGGGGTCATTGTTTGCACCAGCGTGTGCCGCACGATCACGCTCACCATGTCAAACGCACCTGTCAGCCCGATCATCAGCAGCGACAGCCAGAAGCTCGTCGAAAGTCCAAACACGATCGTGCACACCCCGAACATCGCCACCGACCACAAAAGCGCCCGGCCCGCCCTGTTGAGCATCTGCGTCCGCATGATGGCCACGGACATGAGCAGCCCCCCCACAGCAGGAGCCACCCTCAGCGCCCACAGCATCGCCTCTTCGCCAAACGGCCCCCCATGCAGGACGTCCTTGGCAAACACCGGCAGCAGCGCCACCGCTCCGCCCAGCAGCACCGCGAACATATCCAGCAGCGTGGATGCAAGAATCACGCGCGTCTGGATCACAAACTTGAGCCCTTCCAGAAGCGACGCCACCGACATCGCCTTGTACGTCCTCACCGCCGGTGCGAGTTTCAGCGAATAGATCGCAAGCAAAAACCCAAGACACATCGCGCTGGTCAGGAAATACACCGGCATCGCGGCGTGAGCCTTCCAATACTCTGAAGACGAATTGCGCCCCAGCCAGATGAGCAGCGCCGCCACCGCTGGCCCGATGATCACCGTCGATTGAAACACCCCGCTGGTCCATTTGATCGCACTTGGCAGCAGCCGCGCCGGTACAAGCTGCGGCACCAGCGCCGACCGCGTCGGCCCCGCAAACGCCCGGCCGATCGCGCTCACCAGCAGACACAGGTACAACGGCCAGATCAGGTCATGCGGTGCAAGCCACGAAACCATCGCCAGCGAAAATGTCGCCAGCACGATCACCGACTGCGCCACCAGCAAGACCTTGCGCCGGTCAAACATGTCAGCGATGTGACCCGCCGGCAACGCAAAAAGCATCACCGGAATCACCTGCACCAGCCCGATCATCCCAATCTTCCCCGGCTCCCGGGTCCTGTCGTATAAGTCCCAACCCAGCGCAAACGTCTCCATCAGCAGCCCGTTGTACCCCATGAACGCGCCGATCATGTACCGCGTGAAATTAGGCTGTCCCAGCACTTCGCCGGGTCTGATCGGAGTCGTCTCTGAAGATGTTGTCACGGGCTCGCTCATAAAATGAAGTGGCAAATCATATCAACCTCACCCACCCGACACTTGCATTATACAACTATTCTTTCATCAAACCCAATCTCCACCGTCACTCACCCCCGCGTAACCCTCTGCCTCTGATCCACCCCAAGGTGATCGCATTCGACGACAGCCCAAGCGTTCGGAGTGTCGGGGACCGGGTTATCGCGTGTCCCAGAACTGGGTTGATCCCGGTTTGAGTCTACTTATAAGAGTCGTGCACCTGGGATGAACCAGGCTTCTCAAAGCCCCCCTGACAAGCCGAAAACCCGACACCCTCCTGGGCGCATGCGCCTTCGCATTGTCCAAAGGCGATTGCACTGGATGCACCCGCATTCCGACACCGTGCCCAAAAACTAGGCACGCCTCACCCGCCGCCACACCTAAAAGCCTCCTAAATCCTCGCTTGCCCCCTCCTCAAACCCCAATGTCAACACCATAAATGTAAATTTTAATCACTTTCGTATCCGTCCTCACATCTCGTTAACGTCTTGTTTTCAGCACATTTGAGCCCATTTTCACCACCCCTCGCCCCACTGCCTCGTCATCAGGCACTCAACTCTGGCACGACGCTTGCTTATACGTCATCGGGGTCGGCGCGCGTGCGCTAACCCAATTCGCACATGGCGAGGAGGATGCCAATGGGAAGTCGTTCTTGGATTAGCCGGTTCGGGCCTATGATCGCCCTGACTCTGGCCGTCGCCGCTCCGGCGATGCTTTTTGCACAGTCACCTGAAACCGCGCCTGCTCCGGCTCCAACGCCGGAAGCCGCGCCCGCAGCCGCCGCTGCGGCCATCAATGCCGCTGACACTGCCTGGATTCTGGTCTCCTCAGCCCTCGTGCTGCTGATGACCCCCGCTCTCGCGTTCTTCTACGGCGGGCTCACCCGCTCCAAGAACATGCTCAACACCATGATGATGAGCTTCATCGCCCTGGGTGTCGTCACCATCGTCTGGGCGCTGGCTGGTTATTCCCTCGCCTACGGCGCAGGCAACGCCTGGATCGGTGACCTCTCCTTCCTCGGCATGAAGGGTGTGGACGGTTCCGCCAACGGCACCCTCCCCCACGTCCTCTACTTCGCCTTTCAGGCCACCTTCGCCGTCATCACCGCTGCGCTGATCTCCGGCGCAATCGTGGAACGCATGAAGTTCGTTCCCTACGTCATCTTCCTGGGCCTCTGGTCCCTCCTGGTCTACTCCCCCGTCTGCCACTGGGTGTGGCAGGCCAACGGCTGGCTCTTCGTTGAAGGCGCCCTGGACTTCGCCGGCGGCACCGTCGTTCACATCAACGCCGCCGCCGCCGCCCTCGTCGCCGCCCTCATCCTTGGCAAGCGCAAGGACTACGGCAAGCAGGCTCTCCTCCCCCACAACGTCCCCTTCGTCCTCCTGGGCGCCGGGCTCCTGTGGTTCGGCTGGTTCGGCTTTAACGCCGGCTCCGCTCTGAGCCCCAACGCTGTCGCCTCCTACGCCTTCGTCAACACCTTCCTGGCCCCCGCCGCCACCCTGGTCCTCTGGGCCATCCTTGACCTCATCCGCACCGGTAAGGTCACGGGCGTCGGCGCTGCCACCGGCATCGTCGTTGGCCTCGTCGCCATCACCCCCGCCGCTGGTTTCGTTGAACCCATGGGCGCGCTGGCCATCGGCGCCATCGCCACCTTCCCCAGCTACTTCGCCATCGTCTACCGCGCCAAGACCGCGCTCGACGACTCACTCGACGTTGTCGCGGCCCACGGCCTCGGCGGCGTCACCGGCGCCATGCTCACCGCAGTCTTCGCCTCCTCCGTTGCCAACTCGGCCATCAAAGCCGACTACAACATGGGCGCGCAGCTGGTCATCCAGGCCAAGGGCGTCATCGCCACCATCGTCTACTCCGGCATCGTCTCCGCCATCCTCCTCCTGGTCCTCAAGGCTGTCATCGGCATCCGCGCCACCGACAAGCAACAGGGCACCGGCCTGGATATCTCCCAGCACGGCGAAGAAGCCTATTCCAACGGCGAAGCTGCCATCCTCGTCCTCCCTGATGAAATCAAATCCGCGTCCACCAGCACCTCCACCCAAGTAGCAGGAGCCAAGGCATGAAGTTGATCGTTGCCATCATCCGTCCCGACTCGCTCAATGACGTCCTCAAGGCCCTCTACAAGGCCGAAGTCTACGGTCTCTCGATCTCCAAGGTTCAAGGCCACGGCGGCGAAACCGAAGAAGTCGAAAACTACCGCGGCACCACCGTCAAGATCGAGCTCCACGACAAGATCCGCATCGAAATCGGCGTCTCCGAACCCTTCGTTCAGCCCGCCGTCAAAGCCATCCTCTCCGCCGCCAAAACCGGCGAAGTCGGCGACGGCAAGGTCTTCGTCCTCCCAGTGGACAAGGTCTACCGGATCCGCACCGGCGAAGAAGACGTCGCAGCCGTCACCCCCGTCGGACACTAAACACGACAACGTCTGAGCAAACACTCAAGACAAACTGACGCAAACAAAAAAGACCGGCGGAGAGACCAAAACCTCTCCGCCGGTTTTTCGTTGAAACAAACCTTCTCTTCCCCCACTGACTTGTAATTCATACTTCGTAATTCCCGTCCCTCCAGATTCCCCCGATAACCCCCCGCCACTCCCCACTCTTATAATGAATCCACACCATGACCACGCTCAAACCACCCAGATTCGCCACCTTCAAACTCTTCTTCATACGTGGGCTCACCATGCTCCTGCCCACGCTGCTCACCCTTTGGCTGCTCATCTTCGCCTACGGTTTTCTTAAGGAAAACATCGCCAAGCCCATCAACGGCCTGGTCCGCGAAGGCATGCTCTACGCCACGCCGTACCCCGTTCTTTCCAAGGATTACATCGCCAGCTACGAAGAAGGCCTCTCCCCGCTTCAGCGGTCGGAGCTCAACGCGCTCCCTGATCACGACCAGGCTCTTGCCCTCATGGCTCGCCGTTCCGCTCTGGATGCCTCCTGGCAAAACAGCCGTTACCCGCTGGACACCATCGGCCTCATCCTCGCCGTCATCCTCCTCGCAGCCATTGGCGCCATTCTCGGCAGCCTCTTTGGCCGAAAGCTCTTTGAGTATCTTGAATCCCAGGCCCAGCGCGTCCCCGGTTTTGCCCAGCTCTACCCCGCATTCAAACAAATCACCGACTTCCTCGTAGGCGGCCAGGACAAGCAAACCATGCAGTTCTCCCGCGTCGTCGCCGTGGAGTTCCCCCGCAAAGGCGCATGGATGGTCGGCTTCGTCACTGGCAGTTCCCTCCCCCAGCTCCGCCAGACTCTGGGCGTTCCCTGCGTCAGCGTCTACGTCCCCAGCACCCCCACCCCTTTCTCCGGCTACGTCATCACCGTCCCCGAAACCGAAACCGTCCCTCTCTCCATGTCCATTGATGAAGCCCTCAAATTCATCGTCTCCGCAGGCGTCGTCATCCCCGGCGTCGCCAATCAGCCAAACATTTCATCACCCGGTTTCCACAACCAAAATCAAATCGAAATTAAGCAGCCCGGCGGTTCCGGTGTAGCATAGACTTCGTAATGAATAAGGGTCCGGGCCCGTCGCCCCAAGACCGCGTGCGAAAGGAGTACGCAATGCAGATCATCGTCTCCGGTAAGCATCTGGAAATCACCCCGGCAATCAAGACCTTCGCCGAGGAAAAGATGAACAAGCTGCCACACTATCTCAACACGATCAGTAAGATCGAACTCGTCCTGGGCAAGCATGACGCGCACGCCTTTGAAGTTGAAGGCATCATCCACGTCGACCGCCACGAACACTTCGTCGCCAAAGTGCACGGCGAAGACCTCTACGGCTGCATCGACGGCCTCGTAGACAAAGTCGTCCGTCAGCTCCGCGACTACAAGGAAAAGACCAAGACCCACAAGGGTCACACTTCCGCTGCGGGCTAATCCCCCCTCCGAAATACGCGCCGTGCAAACTCTTTGTAACAGTTTGCCGGCCTGTCACGGGCCCTCCCCCGAACTTCAGGACCCGTGACAGGCCGACAACAATCCAAAACCGTTCCGCCGAATTCCGATCCAAAGGACCTTCCCAGGAGACCTACCCCGATGAAGCTTCAGGAGATCATTGCCAAGCAAGCCATCACCGCCGACATCCAAAGCACCGAACGTGACGAAGCCATCGTCGAGCTCGTCGAGCTCCTTCTGGCCACCGGCGTCGCCCCCAAAACCGCCAAGGACGACCTTGTTAAATCCATCATCGACCGCGAATCCAAAGGCTCCACCGGCTTTGGCAAAGGCGTCGCCGTCCCCCACGTCAAGCATCCCAAAGTCAAGAAAATGACCGTCGCCGTGGGCATCAGCCAGAAAGGCGTCGACTTTAACGCCCTGGACAAGCAGCCTGTCTACAGCGTCATGCTCGTCCTGAGCCCCGCCGACCAGCCCGATCTCCACATCCAGGCCATGGAAGTCATCTTCAACAGCCTCCTCAACGACACCTTCCGTAAATTCCTCAAACAGGCCACCAAGCCTGAGCACGTCTGGGACCTCATCCTCGAAACCGACGCCGGCATCATCAAATAATCCTGAAGAGGCGACCTGCATAACCGCCTCTCCATCAATCGCACGAATGAGTCAGTGGCCCAACACTGGCGCCTCAAGCCAAGCCCTGACAGGGGGCAAAGGTATTTGTAGCCGTCGGTGTCGCGAGTCCGCGAGCGCGAGCCTCACGATGATGGAGAGTTTCTTTTTGCACCCTCGATGGACGCACAAAGACCTCTCCCAACAATCTCCAACCAGCCATTTTCAAAGCTTCTCCCCGCCGCTGCGCCCCTTAATGCCTCCACGGCCGGCCCTATCCCACTAAAAATCTTCCCCTAAATCCGCTTCCGAGTTGAAACCTTCGATCCGGACGTTATTGTTTTAGGACTTGTTCCGCGCCGGTGAATGCCCGTCCTCGCGTTTTCTTCTAAACGCGTCTTGGAAACCGGTCGATTTAATCGTTTTGGACTTCGCCGTGGAGAGCGCTAGGTATGAACACCACCTCAGGATCCTGCACCGCGAGAGTCAAGATCCAAAACCGCCTTGGCCTTCACGCCCGGCCCGCGATGAGTTTCGTTGACAAAGCCAACGAATTTCAAAGTGTTGTTCTGGTCCGTAAAGAGGACCTGGAAGTCGACGGCAAAAGCATCATGCACATGATGATGCTCGCCGCCACCATGGGTACTGAACTGGACATCGTCGTTGAAGGCCCTGACGCCCCCAAAGCCCTCGCCGCCCTGGTCGATCTCGTCAACCGCAAATTCGACGAAGCCGACTAACCCACCCAAACGCCAATGCCGCGCGCGATGCTTTCCCGCGTGAGCATGTCTTTTCTGCATCCCCTCGCCCAGCACGTCTACATCTCTATTCAGGCTATCCGTGTCGCTCTCTTGATTCCCCTCTAAGATCCCCCCTGCCCTTATGCCTGCCCGGGTCCAAGGTTCTTGCGTAAAAACCGCGAGGTCGCCACCGCATCGCCTTTGGCGATCAGCGCATCGATCTCCGCGCGCCCCTTTTGCACGACCTCATCAAACTGCCGCAGCCACAGGATGCTCTCGCCGATCGCGCCGGCGGCGTCCTCACGGTACGGGTACTGGTCCATCGACAGCCAACCTTTGTACCCCATCTTGTCGAGCCAGTAGAGCGTCTCGATGTAGGTCGTGCTGTGCACGGTGCCCACGATCATGTCGTCATCCCACTGTCCGTGGTTGTCGTTGAAGTGCATATGAAACAGCCGGCCTGCGGTGTCGGGGTAGCCGCCTTTGGCGCGCTTGGCCAGCACGATGGCTTCGCCCACGGATTCCTGCGCCACATAAGCGTGCCCGGTGTCGATGCACACGCCCACGTTGTTTTTGCCGGTATCCAGGCACATCAAGAGCGTATCGGCCATCGTCGCGATGTAGCTCCGGCATCGCGGCTCCTTGGGCTTGTATTCCAGGGCAAAACGCAGGTCCGGGTACTCCGTCGCCAGTGTCGTCACGGCTTCGCAGAACCAGCTTCGCGCCGAGTCATAATCCGTATTCAGCAGGTAGTCGTACCCATCCTGCCCCGGCCAGATATTCATCAGCGGGCATCCCATTTCCTTGGCGATGTCACACATCTTGCGCGAGTAGTCCAGCGCCTTCTGCCGCACCACCGGGTCGTTGCTGCTGTAGCTGCCCCGTCCCCAGGTCTTGTCTGCAAACAAATCCGGGATGATCGACACGCACTTCTTGCCGTTGTCGCTGAGTGCCTTCTTCATCACCTGCACATTGTCAGGACGGATATCCCACGTCCCCACCAGCTCGATCCCCTCCACATGCGGGATCTTCGCCGCCAGCGCCAGCATCGTCACCGTGTCCGGGTTTTCCTTGTATCCTCCGCAAAAGCGGTCTTTGGTATTGCCAAGGTTGCCCAAAATGACCGAGTATCTGCGTGCCATGGAGCGCTCCGAGTTTGAAATGCATGTGTGCGAATCGTGGAACCCACAGCAGTGTAAACCGGTTCACTCACCCGTCAAAGCCCACATCGCCACGCACCGCTTCAATTGCTTCCCCTTTCCCTCGCTAACATACATGCGCAAGCTCCATTCCAAGCAGCCTCCGAATCTCCTTATGAAAACCTGGGCACCCCCTGTCATCCTCTGCTTCTTCCTGGCTTTCCTTGTCTATTTCCTCATGCCCACGGTCAACCTCGACGACGCCAAAATCCGCCGCACCCAGCACACCATCCGAGGAATCCAGACCGCGCTCGAGCAATTCAAGAAAGACACCGGCCGCTACCCCTCTTCCCAGGAAGGCCTCCACGTCCTCATTAAAGAACCCGCGGCCTCCATCCCCAACTGGCACGGCCCGTACGGCGCAAAAATCGAAACCGACGTCTGGGGACACTCCTTCACCTACATCCAGCCCGGGCTCCACGGCAAACCCTACACCATCGTCTCCCCCGGCCCTGACGAAGCCCCCGGCACCAACGACGACATCATTTCCGAATAGCTTAATTGGATGACGCAGCTCGGCCCAAAGCAGTGCCATGTCTTGCCCACTTGTCCTAATCGATCGCTACAGTCATCCACACAGCGGCAAAATCTCTTCTCTCACCGCTTCCATTCGCAACTCGTGATTCATAATTTCTTCCCCCTTAAAACCCCACCGGCACCCTTGCGTTTTCCCCAAAATAAAACCGCACGATGTGAAAAAACACCGGCGCCGCAAACGCCAGTGAATCCATCCGGTCAAGCACACCGCCATGCCCGGGGATCAGGTCCCCAAAATCCTTGATCCCCGCATCGCGCTTCACGCCGGACATAATCACCCCGCCCCCGAATCCCACAATCACCACCACCGCGCTCACCCCCGCCGCCTCCCCAGGCGAAAACGGCGTCAGCCAGTACAGCCCCGTCCCGATCCCGATCGCCGTCAGCCCGCCGCCCACAAGCCCTGCCCACGTCTTGCTCGGGCTCAGGTTCGGCGCCACCTTCTTCTTCCCAAACAACTTTCCCCACACATACTGAAACACATCGCTGCACTCCACCACCACCAGCAGAAACAGCACCAGATTCACGCTCTTGCCCACCATTCCCTCCACATTCAGCTCCAGCAGCGCCGGAATGTGGCTGATCGCGTAAACGCAAATCATCAAACCCCACTGCACCTTCGCCGTCCGCCCCAGGTAATTCACGCTGTCGCCCTTAAGCGTCCCCAGCACCGCCATCACAAACGTCACAAACACCGGGATAAACACCGTAAACAGCCCGTACCATCCCGCATACACCAGCATGTACTGCAGCGGAATCACCAGGAAAAACGCATAAAACAACCCACGATGATCGCTCTTTCGCGTATTGGTCAACGTCACGAATTCCCGCAATGCCAGAAAAGACACCAGCCCGAAAAACGTAATCACTGCCCCGCGCCCCAGCACCATCGCCAACAATAGCAGCAGACACATCACCCACCACGCCCCCGTCCGCGAGATCAAATTATTCAGCGTCTTTGCGGACTTCTCCCCCTTCATCACCAGTTTCAGCACCCCCGCCACCACGGACGCCGCCACCAGCAGCCCAAGCACCATCAGGCAAATCACATCCGCTTCTTTGTTCAATAGCGAAATCATTCTGTCCTCCCGGTCTGTCCATCCGTCTGGCCCAACCGCTCCACCGCATCATGCGCCCGTGTCAAAAACGCCTGCCTGCTCTCTCCCTCTTCCACCTTGATCGGCGGCCCAAAGCTCACCGCCGCGATCACCGGCACAATCAAGTACTCACCCTTGGGCAATATCCGGTTCAAATTCTCCAGATACACCGGCACAAACTCCACCTCCGGATACTTCTCCGCCAAATGGTGCAGCCCCGGCTTAAACACGCCCATCTCCCCTTCCGCGTCAGTCGTACGCGTCCCCTCAGGAAAAATAATCAGCGAATCCCCCGCATCCAGCGCCTCGCCCATGCGCACCAGCGGATTGTTGCTCTTGGTGATCTTCGCCCGGCTGATATACACCACCCGAAACACCTTGCTCGACAAATACCTCCGCAGCGGCCCCGCAGTCCAATAATCCTCCGCCGCCACAGGCCGCGTCCTGGCTCTCAATTCCCTCGGCAGCGCCGCCCAGATCGTCGGACCATCCAGGTTGCTCGCATGGTTCGCAAAGTACACCCGCTGCCTTGCTTCCGGCAAGCATCCCAGCCATCGGGCCCTCACCCCCGTCACCAGCCTGATTAACCCTGCAATCATCGCGCTACACCATACCCGATCAGGTGCATGACAGATTCTGCTTCTGCACCGGGAGCGCGCCGGCGTCCCGCCGGCTCCCGATCAACCACCTTCACCGACATAAGTGAACTCTTCAGTCGCCAAACTCCTTAAATCTGCTCTATCCCGATTAGGTCATCCAACGCACTTTCTGTCTCTTCGCCGTTAAAAATCTGCTTCTGACTTCTCACCGCTTGCCAAAAACACCTATCCACCCCACATAGGTTCTTGGTTCTGCTCGCGAAAAATCCATTGACATGCCATCCAAACACCTTATGTTACGCGTAACACGAGAGACATATGACCACACTTCGGAAAATTGCAAACCTCACCGGCGTCTCCGCCCAGACCGTCAGCCGCATCCTCCGCGGCCAGGCGCAAAGCCACAATCCAGGCACCGTCAGCCGCGTTCTCCAGGCCGCCAAAGACCTCCACTACCAGCCCAATCTCACCGGCCAGGTCCTCCTCACCGGCAAGTCCAAAACCCTCGCACTCATCGCCCGCGGCTTCGGCAGCAGAGTCAATCTCCCACGCTTTGAGGCACTGGTCGATTGCGCCCGCCAGGCGGGCTACCTCCTCTACGTCGTCACTCTCCGCAGCCCCGACAACATTGAAGAAGAACTCCTCGCCACCGTGCGTGATCTCACCAGTCGCCGCGTCGACGGCCTCATCATCTATCAAGCACTTACGATGGGCCCCCACGTGCAGGCCTTCTTCAAGAAACTCACCACCCCCGTCATCTTCCTTGATGTCGCTCCAGGCCACTGGGCTCATCAGGTCACCTTTGATCGCAAAACCGGCATTGATCAGCTTGCCCGGCATCTGGCCTCTCTGGGCCACAAGCACGCCGCTTTCATCTCCGCCGCCACCATGGATGAAACCCTTAACCACAAGACGCTCCTCTACAAGGCCGCATTCACCGCCGTCGGTATCGCCTTAGATACGCCCAAGCCCCTCCCCGTCGAGCTTGAGTCGTCCAACTTGTCCGAACACACCGGCTATATCAGCGCGCTGGCCTACCTCAAGCAGCGCCCGCCCGCCACCGCCCTCATCACCAGCGACGACGACACCGCCATCGGCGTCATGGCAGCCACCCGGGAACTGGACCTCTCCATTCCCGGCGATATCAGCATCGCCGGCTTCAACGACACCCCCAGCTCCGCTTACTGCCAGCCGCCTCTCACCACCATCCGCACGCCTCGGGCCGAGGTTGGTCCCGCGGTTCTTTCCATGCTTCTGGACCGCATCGACCGTCCCGCTCTCAAAACCTCAGACACCGCCAGACAAATCGCCCTAGCCACCGCCCTGGTCATTCGCAGCTCCACCGGCCCGGCCCCAGTCCGCACGGCCGCCTCCTCCTCCCCGATGAGAAAAACCAAAGAATCACAATCCACCCGTTGACCCGCCACTCACCCCATTGCATCACTCCTTTTGCTTATTTTGGAGACCCACATGCCCCGCCACCCCGCAAACGGTTTCACTCTCATAGAGCTTCTCGTCGTTGTCGCCATCATCTCCGTGCTCATCGCTCTGCTGCTTCCCTCGCTGTCCGCGGCACGCGAAGCCGCAAAAACCATCAAATGCCTCGCCAACCAGCGCCAGCTCTACCCCGGGTTCATGACCTATAACCTCGACCAACGCGGCTGGTGGGTCGTCTCCGGCTACAACGACAACGTCTGCTGGGCGCGCATCGTCACCAAAAATCTTGGCCTCCCCTACGTCGGCGAACAACTCGCCGTCATCGGCGCCAAAGCCTGGAACGGAAACATCGCCAGCGACCAGGGCTACGGCGCCCCCCTCTACACCCAGAGCTACTACGCCAACAACCGCAAAAACCTGCTCATGAAGTGCCCCGCGGAAAACTTCACCAACGCCTGGGGCGCTGAAAACGCCACTTCCTACCGCTTTAACTCCGGCTCCGTCTACGGCTTTGGCATGGGCTATTCAGACACATACACCATCAGCAACGTCAGCAACTACCGTGATAAATACGGCCGCGTCCGCGAACAGATGAACACCAAGCCCTCCGGCGTATTCGTCATCGGCGATGGCATTCCGGCCAACGGCTACTACGACTACGAAAGCAACGGCCTGGGCAGCATGGGCTTCCTCCCCAGCTACCACAACGGTGCAAATAACTTCCTCTTCGCCGACGGACACGCCTCCACACTTCTCTACTCCGCCACCACCCTCGCAATTTTCTCCCGCTATTAACCCCACGACTCCCCCATCCTTCCTCTGTCCTCAGACCGCCCCCTCCCCATGCCCGCGATATTCCCCCGGTGTGCACTTGAATCTCCGCTTAAACGCCAAATGGAAATAGTGCACATCCGTAAATCCCGTCGCATGCGCCACCTCCTTCACACTCGTCGTTCCCAGCCTCAATTGCTGTGCAGCCTGCGTCAGCCGGTGTTCCACCAGGTACGCCTTGGGGCTCTGCCCCCGAAACTGCCGAAACAGCTTCGTGAACTGCACCGTACCCAGTCTCACATGCCGCGCGATCTCCCCCACGCTAAGCGGGTGCTCAAAGTTCGCGTGGATCATCGCCAGCGCTTCCAGCACCCGCGCGTCCACCCGTGCCCGTGCCTGCGCCCCGTCGGCTTGCTTGAGCGCCCAGAACGCCAGCCAGTCGCGCAGCATCTCAGTCCCCATCTGCCGCCCCAGCGCCGGATCCACGTCCAGCACATGAATCAACCGCATCATCCGCTCCTGATTCGCGGAAAAGTCAGGCAGATCATGAAACCCATCAGGCACAAGCTCCTGCAGCGTCCCGCCCCAGCCGGGCCAGAGATGCGCGTGCAGGCTCACGATATGCATCTCGCTGCATCCCTTAGGCATCCGCGCCGCGTGTTCCTCACCCACCCGCACAAACATGCACTGTCCCGGTAACACGTCGCTTTTGCGGTCGCCCACCCTCGCCGTCAATCGATGCGACATCGGTAAAAAAAAGAAATCGTCATGCAGCCGCCGCGGATACATCTCCCACGTACGGTCCACCCGCCACAGCCGCGCCGACAGCATCTCGATCTTCAGCCCGCTGTACACCCATTCCAGCTTCTGCCGCTGGGCGCCCGTCATATGGTCCGGCAGCAATGAAAACGTCTGGCTTTCCATAAGTGTCGAAAACTACACCAAATTGCACGAATATTCCAGTCGTTATGCGTTGAATTATCCACTACTCTGTTCCTGCCCCCTAACTAAGGAACACAAATGGTCACCTCCGCACCCGCCCCCAATGCCACCTTCATCCCTGTCCCGCTCAACGGCAAAATACTCACGCCGGATCAACTCAGGTTCTACAACGAAAACGGCTACGTCATCATCCCCAACCTCCTCTCCGCCCAGGAAGTCCAGGCCCTTAAGGACCTCCGAGACCGCGCCGTCGCCCGCGCCATGACCCAAGGCGGCTCCTTCTACGACGGCCCCGCCCAATACGATGTCGAACCCTTAAAGTCCGACCCCACCGGCAAATCCCTGGGCCTGCGAAAAATCCAGGAGGTCTATCAGACCGAACCCGTCTACCGCGACATGCTCTCCCAACCCAAAATCCTCGACATCGTCCAGGACATCATCGGCCCCAACATCTACTACCACTCCAGCAAACTCATGTGCAAGCCCGGCAACGGCGGCCGCCGCAAGCCCTGGCACCAGGACTTCGCCTACTGGCCCAACATGGACACCCGCCAGGTCACCCTCTGGATCGCCGTCGACAAAGCCACCCCCGAAAACGGCTGCATGCAGGTCATCCCCGGCTCCCACCTCCGCGGCCTTATCCCCCACTTCAAGCTTGAAGACTTCCAGATCCGCGAAGACAACATCCCCAACGAAAATGTCGTCACCGCCCCCATGAACCCCGGCGATGCCCTCTTCTTCTCCGTGCTCACGCTCCACGCCTCAGACCCCAACAACAGCCCCAACCCCCGGCTCTCCGCTATCATCGACTACGACAGCCGGCCAGCACCCGAAGGTTCCCACCTTGGCAGCAAAGCACCACTGCGCACAGCCTGACAAGCCCCTCAACACACTCACCCGGCACAGCACGGCGCCGCCGCGCTGTGCTTTTTTCCATCCCCTCTCCCCCCGGGAGATGGCTCACGGTGAGGGCCGCCCACGCAAACCCTCAACCCAACAACTCCCTCTCTTCTCTACTACATCTAACATCCCACATCGAACATCTAACATTCTTCAGGACCTCTCATGCCAATCCCTGAACTCCAGACCCACTCCCCCTCGGATTACCTTTACGACCTGCGCGACCAGCTCAAGCGCCACATCTTTTCCCGCTCCGACGCCGTCTTCGCCTCTGCGGATAAAACCCGCGATGCCATCAAAACCAAAGCCCAGCTCGCCGCCCGCCAGGCTTACATCCGCAAAGCATTTCTAAAATCGATGGGCCACCTGCCCTCGAAAAAAAGCCCGCTCAATCCTCAGATCACCGGCATGCATCAAGGCGACGGCTTTAAAATCCAGAACATCCTTTTCGAATCCCGGCCCAGCCATTTCGTCACGGGTAACCTCTATCTTCCAGACTCTGCTTCTCCCCGAAAACCCGGCCCCGCCATCCTCTACATCTGTGGCCACAGCCTCATTGGCCGGTTCGATCCCGGCTATCAGGACATCCATATTCACCTCGCCAAAGCCGGGTTCATCGTCTGGGTGCAGGACACCCAGGGCCAGGGCGAGCGCTACAGCTATTTCGACCCCGCCACCGGCAAAACCACCATCAATCCCGGCACCCAGGAGCACGAGTACATCGGTGCGCGAACCTTCCTGCTCGATCAAACCCTCGCCGGCTCCTTCCTCTACGACGCCATTCGCGGCATCGACTACCTCACCACCCGGCCCGAGATCGACGCCGCCCGCATCGGCGTCACCGGCGAGTCCGGCGGCGGCACCCACACCTCCATGCTCATGATGGCAGACCCCCGCATCGCCGCCGCCGCACCCGCCCTTTTCACCACCAGCCGCCACGCCTATCTCTGGACAGGCGGCGCACAGGACGCCGAACAGATCTGGCCCGGCTTCTCCGCCGCCGGGCTTGATCACGAAGACTTCTTCATCGCCATGGCTCCCCGGCCCGTCAAAGCTCTTGCCGCCCAATACGACTTCTTCCCCATCGAGGGCACCCGGCGCACCATTCAGCGTGCCAAGCGCTTTTACAAGCTCGCCGGAAAGCCCGCCAACCTCTCCCTCTCAGACTTCCCCATCCCCCACAGCTACCCCGCCGCCATGCGCGACACCATGGTCGCCTTCTTCGCCAGGCACCTGCTTAAAAAGAAACACACGCCCGCCGCCTCCGTCACACCCTTTGACCAACCCCAGATGCGCTGCACCAAATCCGGCCAGCTCCGGGCCGACTTCCCAATAGCCCAGTTCGCGCATGAGACAAACGTCGCCCGGCTGAATGAGCTTGAATCCCTCCGCGCCAAATCCAAAAACAAATCCGCCTCCCTCGCCTGGCTCAAAAAACAAATCCACGCCCAGCGCTCCCCTTGCCCGCTCAATGTCCGCATCGTCCCCACGGACACGCTCGACGGCTTTGAAGTCCAATCCCTGCTCTGGTGGAGCCAGACCAACCTCTTTAATCACGGCATGCTCTTTCGCCCGCCCAACACGGCTTCCAAGCCGCTCCCCGTCACCCTCGCCGTCTGGGATCACGGCAGCACCGCGCTTGCGCTTCACCTCCCCTTCCTTGAATCCCAGCGCGATCAAGGCCGCGCCGTCCTGGTGCTCAACGTCTCCGGGGTCGGCGCCATCGCCCCCATCCCTATCAATCTCCGCCCGCTCACCGGCTATTCCAGCACCATGCACACGCTTGCCAACGATCTCATCTGGCTCGGCGACAGCCTCTGCGCCCTGCGCGCCTTTGACGTCACCCGCGCCCTGGACATGCTCGCCACCCGGCCCGGCCTCTCCATGAAAAACCTCCATCTCTACGCGCACGGCCGCCACGGCGTCTACGGACAGCTCGCCGCCGCAATCGACCCCCGCATCACCAAAACCCACGTCCAATCCGGCATCGGCTCATTCGCAAGCCTCATCCGCTCCTTCCACTACGACCGCGACGACATCCAATCCCTCGTCATCCCCGGCATCCTCGCCCACCTTGATCTCCCAGACCTCCATTGATCCCCTTCACCCCCAAAAGGTTCCCATGACTCAAGACCATTCCCTCACCGCCGGTGTCCCCGCTGCGTTTAACGACCTCAGCCAGATCGGCCCCGTCGAAATAGGCCCATCCCCCAGAACGAAGTTCGGCCGCTGGGCCCGCGTCCCTCAGGTCGACCTCACCAAGCTCCCGCCGGTAAAGCAATACACCTGCCTGCGCACGCCCGAGCCCATCACCATTGACGGCCGCCTCAGCGAAAAAGTCTGGGCCCGCGCCAACTGGTCCGAGCCCTTCGGCAAAATGCACGACGGCTCCCCCACGCCTTACGACACCCGCATCGCCCTTCTCTGGGACGACCAGTACCTCTACGCCGGCTACAAAGTCCAGGACCCCGACATCCGCGCATCCATGACCGGCTTCAACGACCACATCTATTTCAACGACGAAGATGTCGAGTTCTTCATCGACGGCGGCTCTCACTACTACGAAATCGGGCTAAACGCCCTCAACACCAGCTACCAGATCCGCTGGACCTGGGTTCAACCTTTGATCGAACAACAACGCTTCGCCGAACTCGAAGAGCTCTTCAAAGCCCCCGACTTCCTGTACTACGTCGCCCGTGACGGCGAGAAAATCGGCCGTCACGCCGACCTGAACTACCAGCTCAAAGGCGTCAAACACGCCGTCCACATCGACGGCACCATCAACTGCCCCGAAATCAAAGACAACGGCTGGACCGTCACCATGGCCTTCCCCTGGGCCGGCCTTCAGCACATCGCTCCTGCAAAAGCCTTCCCACCCAAACCCGGTGAGACCCTGCGCTGCAGCGCCTACCGCTGCCACCACGATCGCGCAGCCCGCACCGCCAAAGGTTGGACCTGGAGCATCATGGGCAACGACAACATCCACATCCCCGAACGCTGGAACACCATCACCTTCTCTAACCAACTCGCGTAACACCGCGAAAACTTGTGCGGTAGGTCGGATTAAACATCTTCGTAATCCGGCCTAAAAAGTGCTTCCCCAGAAAGCCAGACGCCACGGGTTGCTTCCGTCAGGCGCATGTTCACTCAGCCGGTGGCCTTGAACACTTACGCCCGCGTAGTCGCACGACCCATGGCATCTGAAAACCGCATTGATTTTTAATTTCGGGGACTGGTCCCTTTGATGGACCTATCCCCTTGGTGCTCCGAGGATTCGAAAAGCGATCGCCTTCCGAACCAACTCGCGCTTACTTACACCAGACCCTTCTTTCCGCCCATCCCAGCCATAATGCCGCCCACCACGATGCCGGCTGCGCCGCCCGCGATGAACCACACCGTCTGGTCTGAGTAATGCCCGGTGAAGGACTTCATGAACCCTTCACCAAACGTATCCGTCGCCATGATCCCAAGCACCAGCAGAACGATGCCTGCGGCGCCGATACCGATTCCAAGAATTCTAAGCATTGGCATGACTGTCTCCTTTATCAAAAGTCGGCCTGTTAAAAAGCAGGCTCACTTGATCTACCCCAATACTAGCCCCAGCCTGGAAATCTCCAATCGGCTGATCCACTCTCCCTCCCATCAGGATTCCCACCACCCCAAAAACTCCTCTTCTGTGACCAAATAAAACAGAGCGCCCCAAAAAGGACGCCCTGCCCGTTGTCTTTAATTTCCCTGACCACCCCTTGGAACCCCAGACCTTTCTTAGAAATCCGCGATCTTCGTCCGCATCATCTCATTGAACCGTTCCCACGCCGATGACACCTTGCTCTTGAATTCCTTCTGCGCAACCGTATCGTCCTTGCTCCCTTGCAGCAGTTCTTTGAACTGGTTCCGGGCTTCCGCCAGCACTTCGTTGGTGGCCACCAGGCGTTTGGCCAGCACTTGCGCCAAAAACAGCGAAAGCTCTGTCTGGTTCGCCACCTTATCGAAGTTTTCCAGCACGTACACGGAGCATTCCGTCACCGCTTTCACCGTCGCCTGGTGGTTGGAGTTCAGCAGGAACGAAAGTTCGCCAAACAGCGCTCCCTTGTCTTTCACCGTGGTGATCTGGGCGCCGTCCTTGAGCACCTCCACTGTTCCGGTTTCCAGGATGTATGCGCACCCCGTGGTCGTGCCTTGGGCAATGATCACTTCGCCGGCGGCCACCTTCCGGACAGGCAGGTCTTTGGTCAATTCGCTCAAATCCACCATTGTCTACTCCTGAAATGAATATAGGTCAGATGAATCGACGCTCCATGAGGCAACTACAACGCTCACAGGACCACGCCTCCCCAACCGGTTATGATAATACTGCCCATACCGGACTTTGCCATCGGTTTTTGTGGGTTTTTGATTCCTGCCATTGAGGCCATGAATTCCTTGCTCACACCCGCGCCTGCCACCATCTGCGGTTTTGGTTTCGGAAAAAATCTCACCCGACTCAAATACCCCGTGGAAGCCGCCGTCTTAAGCGTGCTGCCCATCTGCGATCAATTCGTCTTCGTTGTCGGTAAGAGCGACGATGACACCTTAGACCGCGTCCGCGGCATCAGCCCCAAGGTCCAGGTCCTGGAAAGCACTTGGCCGGATGTGAAGGTCGACGGCACCGTTCTCGCCATCGAGGCCAACAAGGCCCTCGCCGCCGCCCGCGCCACCAACTGCACCTGGGGTTTCTACATCCAGGCCGATGAAGTCATTCACGAGGACGACCTCCCCCTCGTCCGCAAGGCCGCCGACCATTGGGCAAGCCACCCCGAGGTCAAAGCCCTCCTCTTCCAGTACCTCCACTTCGTGCTGGACTACCAGACCACCGACCCCTGGATGTACCACAAGGCATCCCGTCTGGTCCGCCTCGACGGCGCCTCCGAAATCTTCGGCGACGCCTGCGGCCCCGGCATCCCCAACTACTCCGGCCCCGTCCGCAACGGCTATCTGGATAAGCATCACCTGGGCCACCACGTCCAATGGGCCAAAGACCCCGCCGCCGGCCCCTTTTCCCCCAAGGCCCGTGTCTTCCATTACGGCTGGGTCAAATCCAAGGAAGACCTGGACGCCAAACTCGGCATGGTTGAAAAGCTCTGGTGGGGCACCCTCACCGAAGAAGAGAAAAACGCCCGTAAAAACAACAAATTCGGCAGTTTCATCGACCGCTACCCCGCCCTCAAAAAATTCCACGGCACCCACCCCGCGGTCATGCGCTCTCTCATTCAAAACTTCCCCCCCTTCGCCCAGGTCCCCAACCGCTGGTTAAACCCCCGGTTCTACAAGGAAGTCCTCTCCCACGGCTTTAAGGGGTAAAACACACGATCTTCCGCCCGCTCGCATCGGCCTCCACCGCGTCGGCCAGCATCGCCGCATAGCTCTGCGTCAAAAAATCACCCCCGCTCTGCCCAAGCTTCTCCACCACCGCCATCACGCTCTCCTGGCTTGGTGCTTCCACCTCCAGGAAGCTTCCCAGAACCGGCAGCGTATCCAATTCCACCTTGGCGTCATCTAAAAGCCAGCTTTCGCGCTTTTTTTCAAACCGGATCGTCTGCACATACCCCAGCGCCTCGAAAAGCCGGCAACCAGCATCCAGATCATCAACCCCTAACTCATTCTCTTGACGAGACTTAAGAATACCCGCCGCTCGCGGCCCCTTGAAAGTCACCACGGTGGAAACCTCGCCAGTCCCCAGGTTCTTCACCGACCGGATCCTGAGTCCTTTATCTTGCCTTAAAAGATTTTTTTCCGGCGTATCGAAAAAGATATTGACCTCAAGCCCCGTTTTGAGGAACCTTCCTTGGTGAGCTTTCAGCTTCCGCTTGATCGCTTCCGGGTCTGTCATCCTCAATTTCGCTTCAATTTCGATAGCCATTGAGTCCAATTCCAGTTGATGAAATGATTTCTCGCGAACCGTTCGTGACGCATACCGTAAAGAAACGACCACTTTTACGTTGGGAGCACGATGAAAAAGAACAAGGATTCAACCTCCGCCGAAAAAATCAAGGCTAACTTTCCCTTTATTTCATCGGACGGCTTTGCTAATATACCGCGCTCCAAAGCCACCCCTGAAATCAAGGACCCAAACGCAATGAGTATCGGCCATAAGTCCGCACACACTCAAATCTTCCGTCTGATGCTTTACCGGCGTGCGCTTCATCCCGAGCTCTTCAACCTCCAGGATCGCCGCTGTTATAAGCACGGCGACTACGAAGTTGAGCTCTGGATCGCCCCCGCAGGTCACGTCGCACGCTTCACAGCCCACCGTCATTGTCTCACCGAAGCTGTGATCGAAAACGGCGACCATCTTCCCGAAACCGGCCTCATCCACGCCCTCCCCTGCCTCGGCGAGAAAGATTACCAGCTAAGTGCTGACGGACCCCTGGGTTATGTCACCACCGTGCAGACCGAATCCCTCACCGACAACCTCTACATGGCCACCTACCGCGAAATGCAGGACTTCGCCGCAGAATCCAAAGCGGTCTTCCACACCTGGAAGGAACAAGACGGCTCGGCCAGCCTCTCACTGGTAGACATCCAGAAGTACCGCAAGCAGTTCCACCTCCAGGCTTACCACCTGGTCGGCACCACGGGTCTGGTCCTTCGCACCCAGTCCATCTTCGAGATCCTCTAAACTTTCGTCCTAAAATCCAAATCGCTACAATCGCTCAACCCCGGCCCCGCCCGGGGTTGAGCTGTTTTCTCCAGCCCTCTCCCCTCATCAGAGGGTTGGGGCTAGGGCCGCCAACGGACACCCTCACCACCCGACTCCAGCTTCTTTTGTGAAATATCTGACATCCAACATTCCCGGACCCCACCCATGACCACCCCTGCCCCCCTCCGCCTCACCGGCCGCGCTCTCACCACCGCCCGCATCGAAACTTCCGGCATCATCGCCGTCATCCGCGCCGACTCGCCCGATCAGCTCATCGACGTCTGCCAGGCCCTCCGCGACGGCGGCGTCCTCGTCTCCGAAATCACCATGACCACACCCGGCGCCCTCGACGCCATCGCCAAGGCCAACGCCAAGCTCGGCAAGGAATGCGTGGTCGGCGTCGGCAGCGTGCTCGACCCGGAAACCGCCCGCCTGGCCATCCTCGCCGGCGCGCAGTTCATCTTCGCCCCCACCTTCAACCCCGCCGTCATCGAAATGGCCCACCGCTACGACAAGCCCGCCGTCCCCGGCGCCTTCACCCCCACCGAAATCCTCTCCGCCTGGCAGGCTGGCGCAGACATGGTCAAAGTCTTTCCCGCCAACCACTTAGGCCCTCAGTACTTCAAAGACGTCCTGGCCCCCATGCCCCAGCTCAAGCTCACCCCCACAGGCGGCGTCGACCTCACCACCGCCGCCGACTGGCTCAAGGCCGGCGCAGCCTGCCTCGGCGTCGGCTCCGCCCTGGTCAAAAAAGAACTCATCAAAGCCAAAGACTGGGCCGGCCTCACCGCCTTGGCCAGGCAATACGTCCAGATCGTCCAGGACTCCCGCGCCTGAGCCACCCTTGATCATTCCCCATACTGCGTTCGATGGGTGCCTGGGGCTGGTTTCCGAACCTGCCCCGGAATCCCGCTACGCGCATAAATTCACAAGAGGCCCAGCTTCATCCCTGTAATCTCTGATCGACGCCCGACAATCGATCAATCCTTTCGACTCCACCCTCTTCCTCTCCCCCATTGCAAGAACTTGATTAAAAACCCCGGTATACTTTCCGTGGAAACCGGGCGCGAGAGGAGGCAAGAGCAGTAGGCCAATCGGGTCACCGATGGCCGGTCTACCTCTTGAGTCACAAAGGAAACCATGACAGACGCTGCACCAACGGGTGTAAATAAGCAGGGCCATCAGATACCTGGGTATCAGATTTTGTCGCGCCTTGGCCGAGGCGGCATGGCCAGCGTATACAAAGCCAAGCAATTGTCACTCGACCGCACCGTCGCCATCAAAGTCCTCCCAAAAGAATCCACCACGCGCAAAGAATTCGTTGATCGCTTCTACGCCGAAGGCCGCGCCGCGGCCAAACTCAACCACCCCAACATCGTCGGCGCCATCGACGTCGGTAAGTCCGGTGAGTTCTATTTCTTCGTCATGGAATACATCGAAGGCCAGACCGTATTCGATGCCATGAATGAAGTCACCCGCTTCGACGAAGAAGAGGCCGTCAACATCCTGCTCGACGTCGCCCGCGGCATGCAGCATGCCCACGACTTTGGCATTGTCCACCGCGACATCAAGCCTCAGAACATCATGCTCTCCAAAAATGGCCCGGCGAAAATCCTCGACCTGGGCCTCGCGCGTGACACCGACCAGCTCGAGCTCAACCACGACGAGAAAGGCAAAGCCTTCGGCTCCCCCTACTACATCTCGCCGGAGCAGATCGTCGCCAGCCCTCAGATCGACCGCCGCGCCGACTACTACGCCTTTGGCGCCACCGCCTACAGCATGATGACCGGCCGCGTCCCCTTCGACGGCAACAACGCTCAAGAGGTCATGAAAAAACACCTCAAGGAGCCGCTGGTCTCCCCCAAGAAGCTCAACCCCAAAATCTCCGAGGGCATGGAAGCCATCATCACGGTCTGCATGGCCAAGCAGGCCAAAGACCGCTACGACGAAACCTCCGACCTCATCGAAGACCTCGTCGCCCTCAAAAATGGCGAAGCCCCCCTCCACGCCGAAACCAAGCTGGGCACCTCCATGCCCATCAAGTCCGACGAACGCGCCAAATCCCGCGACGACGCCGAACTCGGCTATTACGTCCAGGATCGCCCCCCTCTCACCGAGGAAACCATGTTCTGGCCCGCCATCGGCGGCTGGGCCCTCGCCGCCCTCTTCCTCCTCCTCTGGCTCAGCAAAATCCTCTAAGCCCCGCTTAGCGCCAAAAACCCGTAAGCCGGAAACGCCGGCGACGATACCTCACACCCGCAGCGGCGCCGTGTCTTGCACGCGCCACCTATTCATCCGCTGTACCCCTGCGCGCATCTTGCTTTTCACGCTTGTTGACCATCGCAATCGCCTCGAAATAGGTCATCTTCCGCTTCACCACCTTCGGCACAGGCGTGGTCTGTTCTCTCCACACCTCCAGCAGCGCCGCCCCGAAATAGACCAAAATCACCGGCGCCAGGATAAACACCGGGGATGTCAGCACCTTGTTCACCGCCACCCATTCCCCGGAAGCCCCCTGCACTGCCACCGCCACGCCCAGCAGCACGCATGTCACCGCCATCGCGCCGCCAAACAGCTTCACCACCTTCGTATCGCCCTTCCCCACCATCAGCGCGAAAAACAACCCGAGCATCGCCATCATGAAAAACGCTGACGCGATCTTGATCGTATCCAGCGGCGACTGCACCGCGAACCATAACACCCCCGCCACCGCCGGCAGGCTTGCCACATACGCCGCAAGCCCCACCGCCGAAGCCGCTATCTCCTGGGGGATAAACACCCGCGCTTCCGGGTCTCTCAGCAGGGTGAACACCACCATCTGTTTCAGAATGGCCAAGCTCAGAAACCAGAGCAAAAGCGCCACCAGCAAACCCATCGCACCGGCAAGCGCCGTCATCACCCCGATCACGATCCCGTTTTGTACTTTCGCAAGCACCCCCGGTATCACGCAGGGCGCCAGCATCATCGCCGCCACCACCCCGGTCCAGATGAGAAACTTCATCACTTTCGCACCGTCGATCTGAAGCTCCCGATTCCCGACCTTTTCCCACTTCCGGCTCACGAACTCGCTTCGGTCTTCCACCCATTGCGCCAGCGGATGAAGCCAGCTCCGATGCCTCAGCGCATCCAGCAATTGAAGCTGAATCGGCCGACTCATGGAGTTTGGGTCCAGGCGTAACGCTTCACGGTACGCCGCCACGGCTTCCTCATGCCGGCCAAGCGTCATCAGCGCCTTGCCCAGCGCTGCATGCGCCGAAGCATTTTCCGGCCCCAGCCTCACCGCCTCGTATGCCGCGGCCAACGCCTCTTGATGGAGTCTCAAGCAGATCAGGATCTCGCTTTTTTGAACGCGGAATATTGCGCTTTCCGGCGCAAGCGCCACGGCATGGTTGATACGTTCCAGCGCGCGGTCCCACTCTCCCCGAATTCTCAGGAATATCGCCTTTTGCGCAACAAACGCAGCCGATCCCGGGTCCTGCGCGATCGCCGTATCGATCGCGCTCAGCGCCCGGCTCTGCCTATCCACCAGCCCCCACATGCACAGCGCCAGCGCGTAATGGGCATACGCCATTTGGGGGTCTAGCTCCAGCGCATCCCAGGCCCATTCCAACGCTTCGTATCTGCCCATCCGGTAAAGGCAAACGCTCGCCATCGCCGAGGCCAAAGCTTGGAATGGATCAGCCTCCACGGCCCGGTAGAGTTCATTGAGCGCCTCCTGGTTCCGGTCCCGATCCATAAACCAGCTCGCCCGCGCCAGGTGCGTGCCCGCCGTCGCCTGGTTGTCCTCTCCCGGCTCCATCATTTCTGGATTTTCTCCCCACGGTCCGGCCCCGCCATGGAAGTCTCTTCTTTATCCGCATCGGGATCATGTAAAAGACTAAAAATCGCTTCCACATAAAACCACACGACAGGCGAAACAATCACCAGCAATCCCACCACTCCGATGCGCCCCGCCAGGAAGCCCCCCGCCACGCGCTCCACAATCACCGCAGCAGCCAGCATCATCCCTGTCGCCAGTGCCGCCGTGCCCGCTTGCACCACTCTCTCACGTGTCCAGCATCTCGCCAGCAAAACCAGGAGCGAATAGAAAACCAGATGCCCGGCATAAAACACCGTGGCAAGCTTCAGCACGGTTAAACCTGAGTTCCAGCCCGCGCCCACCAACACCCAGATCAAAGGGGATGTTGCGACCAGCCCTGCAATCCCGATCGCCCCCGCCTGCACCGCAGGCGGCATCAGCTTCCTCACCTCCGCATGCCGCAGCATGCAGCAATTCACAAGACCCTGCAGCACCCCATGCAAAACAACCAGCAGCACAATCAAAACCACCGGCGACGCCAGCCACTTGCACCACATCCATACGCCACGATAGTCATCCAGGCGCTTTGCTTCCTCAAACTGGTAGATCAACACAAAGAAAATCCCCACAAAGACGTAACCGCCGATGCCCGCCGAACGCGATGAAATCTCATGCGCATTCTTGTTTCTGGGCTCTGCATACTTTCCGGCCTTCAGCCAGCGATCAATCCGCCTAAACGCCCAGTCATACGGCCGCATCAGCTTCTTAAGCCACGTGCGCCTGCTGAGGGCCCGCAAAAGCTGCTCCTGGTGATACGGCAGTGTCGGCTCCAGCCGCAACGCTTCGCGCAGTGGATTGACGGCCGCTTCATATCGCCCGACATCCATCAACGCCTCACCCAGCGCCGCCTGAGTCTCCGCATTTTCCGGGTTCAGCCGCACCGCCGTCTCGGCATCGGCCAAGGCCTCCGCCCGTCGGCCCATCATCCCCAGAAAACTGCTCCGTCGGACAAACCACCCCTCGGCTCCCGGCTCGATCATAATCGCGGTATTGATCATGCCCAGGGCATCATCCATCTCTCCCAACTCGCGTAAAAACCGGGAGTGCTCCGCGAGATATCCAGCCCGGTAAGGCTCCAGTTTCAGCGCCGTTTGAATCGCTCCCAGCGCACCCTGTTCGTCTTTCATCTGCCACAGGCAAAGCGCCGTCGCGTAGTACGCGTAGCCAAGCCCCGGGTCCGCCGCCACCGCGGCCTTGGCTAGCTCCAATCCACGCGGATCGTTGGCGTGGTAAAGGCACACCGCCATCACCGCCTGGGTCAGGGCATGATTGTTTTCGATCGTCAGCGTGTCCTGCAGATATTCAAGTGCTTCCTGGTTGCGTCCACGACCCATGAGCATTTCAGCCCATTGAATCCGTGTGCTCACCAGCTTCGCCTTGTCTGCTTCCTGCTCCATCACGGCGCATCGTGTCCCGGGTATTGCCCACCATGATAGGGGATCAATAGCCGGCGTCTTGCCTCTTCGCTGAAAGCAATAAACAAGGAATCTCAGTTTTCATCAAGCTCCACCTGCTGTTGCCTTCACCCTTTCCCGACTCGTTTTCCCTCATGACCAACTCAACCGCATCCACTTGCGCCCACCCCGTCATGGAACCGGCAACGACAACATCTTCACCGTGCCCGTCAGATCAATGCCCGTTACCTTCACCTGCCCGCCCTCCACGCTCGCCTTCGCATCAGACCATCCCTGTTCGGACACCCGGGTGATCTGGCCCTGGGGGCCGTGCAGATAAAGCCCATTCCTGCACACCAAAAGCGCCAGGCCCGTCGAACCCTGCACACTGGAAATCCGCGTGATGGAGTCTGCAAAACCCGCACAGGCAAACTGAGGTGTCCCCACCGGCTCGCCCTCCCACCAAAGCCGGTACAAGAGCCCATCAAACGTCTGCAAAAGCACGTAGCTCTTGCCCGCCGAATCGCGCACCAGCGCACCCGACCGGATCGGCACAAGCGGTGTCCATGTCGTGCTCCATGCGTGTGTCTTTCCGTCGTACACACCCATGTAATTCTCGCGCACCACCAGCACGAATCGGTTATTGATCGCTTCAAACGCATGCACCGGCGCACCATTGATCCGGGCGTCAAAATCAGGCTCCGGCAGGTTCCGCGTCTCATACGCCTCGGGATAGGTGATGGCCGACCCCGGGTTCTTCACTTTCGGCGTCGGCTCGCCGGAAATGCGCACAAGCACTCCCCGCGCCAGGGCAAGCTGTTCCTCCGTCCCGTCGCCGTCAAAGTCAACCCCTTTGGGTAGTACGCCTGCGATCACATACCCTCCCGTCATGTTCACGCCTTCAAACTGCGCATCTTCATTTAAGAAGGTCAGCGCGCCATACCGGGCCACAACGGTCTTCGCCCGTCCATCAGGCCCCGCACGCCATGACCCGAAGTTAAACGGCATGGTGAATCCGCCCGCGGGGCTGCGCGTGTTGGGCTGGCCGTATTTCTCGTTGAAGTCCGCATGCATCTTCTGCATGTCTGCGCTCTTGCCCGTCGTCCCGTCAGGCCGCAGCCATCGCATCTGCGCATCCACCGACAGCACGCCCACCGAGTCCGGCCCCAGCGGGCCCGCCGTCGCGTGCGCTTCCTGCATGGCCATGCCTGGCTCATCCCGGTAAACGGCTTTGCCATCACCCGTCAGCACGCACAGCAGATTCGTCTGCTCCTGCGATGCCCGAACGAAAGGCGGCTTGTAATCCCCCGTCACCAGCACCCGCCCGCCCGCCAACCCCGTTTGAATGACCGCAGGCCCGCGCAGACCCGGCCTTCTTCCATCAAAGAAAAGCAGCTTCGCCCCAGGGCTGAACTTCACATACCGCGCCTTGGTCCCCGGAAGAATCACCGACTGATACGCCTCCGCAACGCCCTCCGCTTTCCCATAGTTCCCCGTCTGCACGGCGGGATGCCATTGCGGTGTCTGCGTCACCTTCACCCACGTCGCCCCCGGCGCATCCGCCGACGGCATGGCGCCATCCGCATCGCCCTCCGACAACCAAACCTCGGGCATCGGGCTCACACTCCAGAACCTACCCGACCGAACCGCGCGGATCTCCACAAGCTCCGCCACCATTCCCAGATCCACCACGCCCGTGAGCCCCTGCGTAGCAGGCTCAATCCGCGTGGATTGCCTCAGGCCCTCATACTGCCACTGCGTTTGAACGTTCGCAGCCAAAACGCCTGGCCGGTCGGCCTTGGATTCCCGGCTGCCAAGCTGAATCACCGGCCGTTCACCGTTGATCGTGCCTGCGGTCAGAACCTTGTCCACCATCTCGGTCGACAGCATCCCCGGATCGGTCCCCACCGGCAGCAGTGCATCGGCTTTGTCCTTGCTGGTAAAAATCCTCGTCCCTTGGACATCAACAAAGGTTGCCCCCAGAATCATCAATCCGCGATCCGTATACGCCAGCACATTGGCATCCGTCTTGACGCCCTTTAACCGGCTGGGCACAAACGAAACGAATCCCACGGTCTTGCCTTCCTTCTGCATGCCATAAAGACAGCCGTCCGTGCTTTGCAGCGTGTACGGCCCACCCTTGGATGCGGTGGATTCCACCAGATGCGCAACCACCACCGGCTCTCCTTCGGTCAGCGCGCCTTCGCGAAGCGTCCGCAAAACCGGACGCGTGGTGTCCCCGGCAAGGTATTCGGGCATGTTGTGGGTGAAGGTGAACCCCTCGCCCACAGGGCTGATGCGCAGCTTCCCGCGCTTGCTCACGCTCGTCCATGTCGCGCCGTCAAACGATCCCCCGGCCGCCGGGTGCCAGTTCACACTCACGCTGAACCTGCCCGTAGCGGTCGGCGTCACCGTATCGCGAAAAACATACAGCCCCGGCGCAAGCCAGACCACTTGCCTCATCCATTGCGTGCTCATGAACGGCTTTACGGTGTAGGCCACACCGCCGGCTGACTTGAGGCTCCCGCTCCACAAAAGTTCTGCCACGCTCGCGTATGGTTTCCGGTCATCGCCCAGCCATTGATCCAGCCGCGCAACGTCCACCGCATTATTGTCGTAATACCGGTCGGAACCCGGCGTCATCGTCCCCGCATTGCCGGAACTCAGCCACTGTACGCCCCCCGAAGCAAGTGCATTCACCGCGCCCGGCGGGCCCGCACCGACGATCCCCGAAATCCCCAGATAATCATCCTCCGGCCCAAACCCCGACCGCATGGAGACAAAATCCAGCTCCTCGCCCTCAGTCAATCCCGATGCAAACCGTCCCGATCCCAACACACCATAAACCGCAACGTTGTCGTCAAAACTCTTAAGCACGCTCACCCCCAGCGACTGCGTCGGATAGACCAGGCTCACCTCCGCGCCAGGGGTAAACCGCGACACCCCCGCCACATACCGGCCCATGAACACATCTCCCGCCACCGGCAGATTCTTGTTCAGCCACGCATAACCCCCGTCTGCGTAATAGCTCGCCAGAATCCCGGTCGTCAATTGATGGTCGATGTTGCCCGCAGGCCTCACCAGATGCCCGGAAAGATGGTTGATCCGGTCCAGCAGCAGCGAATTCTTCGCCCTGCCCGATGTGAAATAGTCGTACTGCCCGGTATCAAACGCGTACCTGAAGAACGAAGACACCGTCTCCTCATCAGACTCAGGCAATTGCGGCACCGGCAGGCTCGCCGCCCACCGGTTGGCGATTGCATAATCGAAAAATGCCCGCTTCTCGTCATGCCGAAACCGCACCACATTCGCCAGGTCCCCCGTAAGCGGCAGCCGGGATTGCAGAAAATCCGACACCTTCCAATCCGTCATCCAAGGCGAAACCTGGTGCCGGTTCACAATCTTCACGTTCCGGTAAGGCGGCGAAAACCTCGTCATCCACGTCAGGTCCGGCCCAATCGAAAACTCCAGAAAATTCCCCAGAATCAAGCTGTCCATCTGCGCCACCTTCTCAGCCGGAAAGATGGGCGTATCGTCCAGCAGATCAAACACCCGGATCATGAATTCCGCGATGTAGTGGTGCGTATACGCCTTGTCCGCCAGCACCCGGTCCAGTTCCCGGTTCATCCGCTCCTTATACGAAGGCCGCCCCGTCCAGTAATACCCCAGCGCATTTTGATACCACCTTCGCACAGTGCCGTACCCCGGCTCGATCTGCGGCACCAGCATGCTGTCGGGCTGCGCCCAAAGCGCCTCATCCGCATTGAACTGCTCCAGCACCGGACCCGAGAGCTTGATGTCATGCAGAAACGGCGCAGTCAGCGTTGCCGAAGCCCCGGACTTGGGCAGCAACGCGATAAACCGGTCCACTGCCGCCGCCATGCCTTCATCGCTGCTGCAGCCGATGATCAGTTGATTAGCCCCGCTGTGCGATACGTTGCACGCTGTCCGCACTTCGTACCCCTGCGCGCCGGGGTAGTGCCCATCGGAGCCGGCCATCAGTTGCGTGTACGCCGGCCACAAGGCCCGGTTGATGCCCAGCCGCCCCAGCAGAATCAGATTCTTTTTTTCATACTCCGGTTTGAGCACCGGCCCGGACTCCAGCGTCGCCTGCCGGTCATCGACCATCGGCAGCGTCACCCCGGTACGCTCCCGCACCGCGCCCTGCACCCTCTTTGCCAGAGCTTCGTACCCAGCCACCCCGCCTGGGTAGACGATCACCGCCCTCGCCTCTCCGTTTTGCGTCAGCACCGTCGCCGCATTGTGCCTCTCCGTCCGCGCAGGCGCCGCCGCCGGCAGCGTATACGGCGTCAGGCTCAGCAGCGCCGGATCGATCTCAAACTCCGCCTGCTGGTCATTCAGGCTCGACAGTTCCAGCCTGAACGTCACCGTCGCCGTCGAAGGCCGCACGAGCCCCGTCACCAACTGCGCAGACCCCTGCTTGTTGTAAGACATGGCCAGCGCCCCGGCACTGGCCACCGCAGCCCCGTTGCCGTTCACCATCGCGCGCAGCAGATAAACCGTTCCCGGCGTCACCTCCACCTTTTGCGTCAGGATCAACCTCCCCCCCGGCTTCACCGCGGCCGACACCTTGCCGCCTGAAACATCGGCGATCGATCCCGGCCCCGACATCTGCCACCCCTGAAGGTACGCCCCCATGCCCCCCGCCACGGGCTTGCCCTTGGCCGCCGTCCCGGCCGCCGCCGGCTTTGCCTGCCCCCACACCGGCGAAACCATCAACCCGCAGCTTAAAAAAAGCCCCACCACGCCAAGGCGTGAGGCGAATCGGGAACCATTACGGGATTGGTGTTGCTTGCTCATGGTCATAGTTAGTATCATAACTTCATGTCTTCACGCAAGGGCCAGTTCCAATGATCAACAGCTTTCTCTTCCTCCCCGAGTCCATGGTACGCCATTGCTTTGCCCAAAAAGACCTCAATCGCATCGCCCGACAAGGCCGCCTCGTCCGCACCGGCGCACAAACCGAGACCGAATTGGACGCCGCCTGGCAAAAACACGCACACGAAATA
Organism: uncultured Phycisphaeraceae bacterium; assembly: GCA_964542875.1. Classification (GTDB taxonomy): domain Bacteria; phylum Planctomycetota; class Phycisphaerae; order Phycisphaerales; family Phycisphaeraceae; genus CAZGOM01. The sequence continues at coordinate 28,922 of CAZIWA010000013.1, read as the reverse complement.
TCCGCCCTCATAACCGGTTGGGATTCCCCCTGCCCAGGCGATCACCGCCTCTCCCTGGCCCCGAATCTCCAGCTCCTCGTCCACGCCGCAGGCTCCGTAAAACCCGTGCTTTCCCCACAAATCTGGGCCCGCTCCATCCGCGTCGCCACCGCCAACCACGCCCTGGCCCGCGGCGTCGCCGAAACCACCCTCGGCCTCATCATCACCGGCCTCAAAGGCATCTTCCCCACCAGCACCCTCACCCGCCAAGGCGGCTGGAAAGACGGCGCTCTCACCCTCTCCACCTTCCCCGTCCGTGAGCTCTACGACATCACCGTCGGCCTCATCGGCGCCGGCGCCATCGGCCGCCAATTGATCTCACTTCTCAAACCCTTCGAGGTCGAAATCCTCCTCGCAGACCCCTACCTCGACCCCGCCCAGGCCCGCGAATTAGGCGTAAAACTCGTCTCCCTCGATGAACTTCTCGCCCAAAGCCAGGTCGTCTCCCTCCACGCCCCCGCACTCCCCGGCAATCGCCATCTGCTGAGCAAGCGCGAGTTTGCCCTCATGCAAAACCACGCCATTTTTATCAACACCGCCCGCGGCATGCTCATCGACGAACCCGCCCTGGCCACAGAGCTCGCCACCGGCCGCATCTGGGCCTTTCTGGACGTTACCGACCCCGAACCCCCCGCCGTCGACCACCCCTTTCGCACCCTGCCGAACGTCGTCCTCACCCCTCACATCGCCGGCGCGCTGGCCAACGGCTGCCGCCGGCTGGGCCGCGCCACCGCAGACAACATCGAAGCTTTCGCCAACCAGCAACCCCTTCTAAGCGAAGTAAAAGAAGAACAACTCGCCCGAATCGCCTGAAACTTCCCTTGACTCGTCATTCCAGTTAGTGTTATAAGTTAGACATGAACATCATTCCCGGCGAAAAAGAAACCACCAAAGACGAGAAGTCGCCTGTCTATCGCCAGATCCTTGATGTCCTCATGGATCGGATCGAAACCGGTCGCCTTCTCCCCGGCGATGCCGCCCCCTCCGAGTCCGACCTTATCGCCGAATTCAAAGTTTCCGCCACCACCGCCCGCCGCTGCCTCAATCACCTGTCTGAGCAAGGCCTCGTCACCCGCATCCAGGGCCGCGGCACCTACGTCAGCGACGGCGCCCACCTCATCAAAGTCTCCTACGTCGGCGTCATCTATCACGACCTGGTGAACCTTACCAACAGCTTCTCCGCGCAGCTCCTCAAAGGCATTGAGTCAGGCCTGGGCCGGGGAAACCTCCAGCCTGTTCTGCTCCCCCTGGGCCAGATCGCCCGTGGCGCAAACCCCGCAGGCTCGCTTCGCGCCCTGGTGCGCCGCTTTGGCCTCAAGGGCCTCCTGCTGGCCAGCCCCCTTCCCGTCGCCTGGCTCAGCCCCATGCTCGACGAAGGCATGCCCATGACGGCGATCAATTTCGCCTACGACGACCCGCGCATCGACCGGGCCGTCGGCCAGTACTACACCGAAGTGGAATCTGTTTTGCGCAAGGCCCGCCAGATGGGTCACAAGCGCGCCGTTCTTCTCCGCGGCGTGTTTGAACCCACGCTCCTGGAAGGTGTCCGGATGACACCCACCCCAACGCCCGACATCCCCGGTCTGGAACTCCGCGTCGAAACCTGCTCTTACTTCGACATGCAAACCGTCCGCCAGCAGGTCACACAAGCCATGGCGGGGAAAAATCCCCCCACCCTCTTTGTCTGCTGGGGCTACGAAGCCGTTCTGGAAGCCGCAGACACCATGCAAAGCCTCGGCTGGCGCGTCCCTCAGGACATCTCCCTCATCTTCGTCGGTGTGGAGCCTGGCCCCACCCGTTTCACCGGCGTCAGCGTGCAGATCGCCCGCGTCGCCAGCCTCGCCTCCGCCCGTCTCACCGCTCGGCTATCCGCCGGCAGCACACCCATTCCGGTTGATCCCGTTGAAGCCATCGCCCTTGAAGGCTCAACCCTGGCCACGCACTCATAAGAAACTCTCCCGGGCAAGGCGGCCGCCGCCCTGCCCACCACACCGGATACCCGCTCATGCGCAAGTTGCATCCAACAGCCTTTACGCTCATCGAACTGCTGGTGGTCATTACCATCATCGGCGTACTGGTCGCCTTGCTGCTGCCTTCGCTTGAAGCCTCTCGCCAGGGCGCCCGCTCAGCCCTCTGCAAGGCCAACCTCCGGCAAATTGGCATCGCCGACCGCACTTACAGCAACGACTGGCGCGAATACGTCACCCCCGCTTCCATGTCCGGCTTAACGACTGAAGAAATCTTCATCCCCTACCTGGGCCCCATGAAGACCTCCACATGGGCGCAAAAAGTCATGTACTGCCCCGAAAATGAGCGCCTGGACATGCCCCCCGCCTCCGGCTTTTACATCAACCCCACGGTGACCAACTACAAGGGCTTCGCAGGGTACATGATGGGCTACGGCATGAACGCTTCCGTTCACGGCTCAAGCGTCTCCATGGTGCGCCAGCACGACATTTTCGTACCCAGCATCATCGTCTCGTTTTACGACCTTCGCGCCCGTGCCCTGGGGCACAACCCCACCTCCGGCCCGCCCACCAGCAGCCTCCCGGACTACCGCTACTTCAACCCCATGGACGCCACGCGCTACTTCCTGGGCCACCCGCACAAGAACGTCGGCAACATCCTCGCCATGGACGGCCACGTCTCAGGCTTCACCCCCGACTATTTCGTCTCCATGGGCTCGTTGAAGGACCAAAAAGTCCCTTACGCCATGCCCACGCCCTGATTCCCCTTCACATCCCCTTCTTCCCCGGACCGCCCTTCACCCATGCTGCAACACATCACCCGCCTCGTCGCTGACGGCCGTCACAACGCTTTCACGGACCTCTACACCTTCTGCGGCCGGCATTACCTCACTTACCGCTCCTCTTCCGGCCACGGCAAAGGCGACGGCTCCATCGTCCTCCTCACCTCCACCGATGGCGAAACCTGGGAAGCAGTCCCCAGCCCGTTCGCCCAGGGCCGAAACTTCTACGAAGGCCACATGGTCCAGTTCAATGGCCGCCTCTACATGTTCGGCGGCAGCTTCGAGCGCTCCGACAAACTCAACAAGCTCACCCAGCAGGAGTACGTCAGTTGGACCGATGACGGCGTCACCTGGTCCCAGGCCCAACCCACTTTCCGCCCTCGCTGGCGCTTCTGGCGGCCCATCGCCATCGGCAACGAACTCTTCTCCCCGGCCTACGCCGCGGACTACTCCAAATGTCGGCCCGACGGCAGCTTCCCCGATGACGCCTGGACAGTCGAAATCGTCTCCTCCGCCGACGGCCTCACCTGGCGCAAACGGGCCGACATCGTCCCCGCACTGGGCTGTAACGAAACCCAGCTATACCAGGATGAAACCGGCACCCTCCACGCCTTTTGCCGCAGGGAAACCCAGCCCGGCCACATGCTCCACACCACCTCCACCGGCGACTTCACCCAGTGGTCCACCCCACGTGACCGCGGCATGGTCGTTCAGGGTCAAAACATCAAAAAGGTAGACGGCCGCCTCTTCATGATCGGCCGCCTGCGCCCCGGCAGCGACCGCTACGGCACCGCCTACGAACGCCGCGATACTATCCGCACCCACATCTGGGTCATGGAAGGCGGATTCTGGGTCGACTACCTCCCCCTCCCCAGCGCAGCCGATTGCAGCTACGCCGGCATCATCCCCCTCTCCCCCGGCGTCATGCTCGTCAGCTACTACTCCCAGCACGCCTACACCGACCAACCCGGCTTCGAGGACATGGAAAGCGCCAGCGACATTTACATCGCCAAAATCAAAACCGACGGCCCCTCGGACTGGGGCCGCCTCACCGCCTACGGCCAGGAAAAACGCCGCGAACTCCTCCAAGCCAAACCCGCGGGAATGCCTTAAAAAACGAGGCGGCCTTCACAACCTATGAAGTATGATGCACCGACCATTCCGGAGCATCCTTCATCATGCGCAAAATCGTCCTCCGTCCCTGGATGCGGATCGTCTTGCTGCTCATCGCCATCGCAGGGCTGCTGGTGCTTTGGTTTGTCGGGCCCTCCACATGGCGCATCGCGCGTGCCTGGCTCAATGACAACCCGGCCACCCACAACCTTGCCAAAAGTCATGTTGATGATGCCAGTCGCCTAAATGCCACGCGCGTCGCACAAGTCATTCCTCTTCCCGCAGACCCCATCGCGGCTGAGCAGCAACTCCGTGATCTCCTTCAGCGGGCTCGACAGGATCACCTGCGCATCTCCATCGCAGGCGCACGCCACTCCATGGGCGGCCACACCATCTACCCCGACGGCATCATGCTCGACATGCTCTCCTTTAATCGCATGGAGCTATCACCCGACAAGAAAATCCTCCACGTCGGAGCCGGCGCGCGCTGGTCGAAAGTCATCCCCTACCTGGATTCCAAAGGCGCATCGGTCTGGGTCATGCAATCCTTCAACGACTTCACCGTAGGCGGCTCCCTCAGCGTCAACTGCCACGGCTGGGAGCCTGACATCCCCATCGCCGCCACCGTGGAATCCTTCCGACTCATGAAAGCCGATGGCCAAATCGTTCTCTGCAGTAGAGTCGAAAACACCGAACTCTTCTCCCTCGTCCTGGGCGGCTACGGCCTCTTTGGCGTCATCCTTGATGTGGATCTCCGTGTCGTCCCAAATCAACGCTATCAGCCTGATATCCGCATCATCGACACACGCCAGTACGTCACCCATTACCACCACGCCATGGACCCAAACCTGCCGATCAACAAAACCAATCCAGTCGGCATGGTTTTCGGGCGCATGTGCGTCGTCCCTGGCGACAAAACCTTCCTTCAAAAATCCATCTTCACCATATTTCGCAGTTCGCCCTGCAAGCCTGAAGAAATCCCTAAACTCCAAATCTTGCCCATGCCCACTTTCCGCCGCGAGGTCTATCGCGCCCAGATTGGCAGCGACGAAGGCAAGGCCCTCCGCTGGCGAGCCGAAACCCTGCTTGGCGAACAAATGGCATCTCCTCTCGTCTCTCGAAACCTCCTCATTAATGAAAGCGTTGATTCCTACGCCGAGCACAACAACGACCGCACCGACATCCTTCAGGAATACTTCATCCCCGAAGCCAGCGTCAATCAATTCGTTGAATGCATGCGCACCCTCATTCCAAACCGCGGCCCAGACCTTCTGAACGTCACCATCCGCAATCTCCATGCAGATTCGGATTCCTTCCTGCGCTATGCCGATCAGGACATGTTTGCCTTCGTCCTGCTCTTCAACCAGGAACGCACACCCGAAGCCGACGCACGCACCGCAACCGTGACGCGCGACCTCATCGACGCTGCTCTGGCCTGCGGCGGGCGGTACTATCTACCCTATCGCGCTCATGCCACCGCTGAACAATTCCACCGCGCCTATCCTCAGGCTCAGCGGTTCTTCGAACTCAAACGCAAATACGACCCCGACGAAATCTTTCAAAACCAGTGGTACCTCGACTACGGCAAAGCCAAATAACATTCCCTATTTCCTCCCGACATACCTCACCCGCCAGATGCAATCCCCCCCATCGTCCACGGTCACTATCGCCCCCTCCTTGTCCACCGTCACCCCCACCAGCCGGCCCCACACCTCGCTGCTGTTTGACGCGAACCCGGTCAGGAAATCGACATACTCGCCAGTCGCTTTCCCGTCCTTCATGGGAATGTAAATCAGCTTGGAGCCCATCCGATTGCTCCTGTTCCACGACCCATGCTCCGCCGCGAACGCCAGCCCTCGATACTTCTCAGGAAACTGCGTGCCTGTGTAAAACGTCATGCAGAGTGAAGCCGAATGGGAGGTCAGCAGCACATCGGGCACGATGGTTTTGGGCCCCATCTCCGGGCGCTTTCCGGCGTGCCTTGGGTCTGGATTATTTCCGATGTAAAACCACGGCCACCCGTAAAATCCGCCGTCTTTCAGGGATGTGATGTAGTCGGGCACCAGGTTGTCGCCCAGCGAATCACGCTCATTCACCGACGCCCAGATCGTCCCCGTTTCCGGTTGCACGGCCAGGCCCACGGCATTGCGAAGGCCCGATGCGTAAATCCGAAAACCCGTTCCATCCGGGTTGTACTCATGCACGCACGCGCGCCCTTCCTCATTCTTGTCATCGTTCACGTTTGATCGGGACCCCACCGATACATACATCTTCTTTCCATCCGGGGAAAACACGATGTCCCGCGTCCAGTGCCCGCCGCCTTTTAGCTGCCCACCTCCGGGCAGGCTGGCCACCACCACTTCCGCGGGGCCCAAGGCTTGCAGATCACCCTTCTTGTAGGGATATCGCACCACTGAATCGGTGTTCGCCACGTACAGGTACTTGGGGTCATCTCCCACCGGATAAAACGCCATGCCAAACGGCCGATCCAACCCCTTGGCATACACTTCCGTCTTGACCAAAGCGCCTGCTTCGTTTTGCCGAAGCACTTTCACGCGTCCCGGATCGCTCTCCACCACAAACAGATCACCGTTGGGTGCAGTAATGATCTTCCTCGGGTTCTTAAGTCCGTCCGCAAACAGGTCCACCTCAAAACCCGCAGGCGCTTTAGGCCACGCCCCTTCCGGCCGTTTCACCACCTTAGGTGGATTGTTCGCCGAAGGCGTCTCATTGGGTTTCGGTAAATCAGCCGGCGTGATCAACCGCCGCACCCCCGGCGCGTCCGTCGACCAATCCCCCAGCGCCGCACGCCCCTTGCGCACTTCCTCGTCCTGCGGTTCTCTGGCGGTCTGCCCAATCAGCACTCCGCTCCCCATCACCGCCATGATCAACCCCGCCATCCCCACGCTCGCCAATCGTTTCACGCGATTCATCCCCATACTCCATAGGACTGTGAAACCGCACGACGCCAAAACCACTGGCGTCCGAATCCAAGCATGCTAAAAAACAAAACCACATCACCCCATCGGGTTTTTCCGGACCTTTGCCGCCTCCGTTCCTTACAAATTCCTTGACATAAACCCACCCAACCAATACCCTAACGAATACCCGTCACGGACGACGCAGCCACACTCCCTTAAAAGAGAATGCACATGGCCCTTGGCTACCTCGTCATCGACATGAACTCCTACTTCGCAAGTGTTGAGCAGCAACTCCGCCCCGAGTTGCGCAACAGACCCATCGCCGTGGTCGCCGTCATGGCGGAATCCACCAGTTGCATCGCCGTCAGCCACGAAGGCAAAAAGTTCGGCGTTAAAACCGGCACCCGCGTCTCCGACGCTCGCATCCTCTGCCCGCAAATGGAGTTCATCGCAGGTCGGCATGAAAAATACATTCAAATGCACAAAAAAATCATCGACGCCATCGAGTCCCGCATCCACGTTTCCGACGTCATGTCCATCGACGAGATGCGCTGTAATCTCATGGGCCGCGATCGCACCGAACCCGCTGCCCGCGCCATCGCCCTGCAGGTCAAAGACGCCATCAAAATCCATGTCGGCCCATACCTCACCGCATCCATTGGCATCGCGCCAAACCACATGCTCGCCAAGGTCGCCAGCGACATGCAAAAGCCCGACGGTCTCACCGTCATTCATGCCCACGAACTCCCCCAGCGGCTTTACCACCTGAAAATCACCGACTTCCCCGGTATCGGCCGCAAGATGGAAAACCGCCTGCTCCTCAAAGGCATCTCCACCGTCGAAGCCCTCTGTGCCGCTTCGGAGGCCCAGCTCGCCCGCGCCTGGGAAAGCCCGCTCATGGGCAAGCAGTGGTGGCACTGGCTTCGCGGCGACGACCTCCTCCCGCGCCCCACGAAAAAAAGCTCCGTCGGCCACTCCCATGTCCTTCCCCCTGAGATGCGCGATTGGGACCACGCCCACAGCGTCATCACCTGCATGCTCCACAAGGCAGCCACGCGCCTGCGCAGCATGAACTACTACGCCGAAAACCTCAGTTGTGAAATCTCCTACATCGACGGCCGCCACTTCAGCCAATACGTCAAGCTCGATGGCAGCCGTGACACCCTCTCCATGATCCGCGCCTTCAAAGACCTCTGGACCGCGCGCTGGCCCGGCACACCGCTGAAAGTCGGCGTCGTCCTCTCAGGCCTGGAGCCCGCCGCCAGCGCTACCCTGCCCCTGTTTCAAAAAAGCCAGAACCTCGGCAAGCTCGCCAAGGCAATGGACACCGTCAACGAAAAATTCGGCAAAAACAAAATCTTCTTCGCCGGCATGCACGGCGCGGAGAAAAATGACGTCGTGCGCATCGCCTTCAGCCGCATCCCCGAACTGGAAACCGACGCGTCCGCTCTTTCCACCTCTCCCATGAGGCCGGATCTCACGCTTACAGCCGATCCGTTCTAGGTTCTGTCTGAAACTCTCTTCGTAGGGTGGCGCCGAGTCTTCGAGGCCCACCATAGCAAGCCGGGTACCCATTGATTCTGCGAAATCACAGGCAAGCCTCTTCCTCTTTCCTGGACCCCAGACCCCGAACTCCAGCCCCTTCCCCAATCACTGCGCCAGGTTCAAAAACTCATCCTGGCTCAGCACGCGCTCGGAGGCCAGGTCCGTCTCGCGCAAAAACTGCGCCTCGGGGTTCCCTTCCATCTTCGCCGGGTTCAGCGTCGCCGTACCGAACACAAACGCACGCCACGCTCCCGCGTTGATCGCGTTGGAAAGCCTCGCCAGTTGCTCGCGCTTGTCCCCCACCCAGCTCGTCTCGCGAGGCTGATAGAAAAGCTCCGAGCAAAACCATTCGCTGTCCCAGTTCCGGTCCCCCTGGGTATTGCGAAACTGCCTGCCAAGCTCCGCAAACACCACCAGGCTCCAAGGAACCTTGTCGTAAGACAGCAGTTCCGTGTCGGCCAGGTTTTCCGGGTTGTCCGTCACGCGAATAACCGCGCCCGTAAGCGCATCCAGCGCGTGTTTGATCGGGTCTTCCACACGCTTGACATCCACTTCGAATGCGGGCCACACGTTCACCGCGTCCACCGAGTGCCGCCAATTGCGCAGACTTTCCAGCGCCGCGATGTATCTCATCAAAAGCGCCAGCCGGATCATCCGCCGCCCCGCTGTGCGCGGGCGTAAATCCCGGGCCCAGTTGGCCAGCCACTGCGCACGCGTATCGTCGATCAGCATCAGCAGCGCCCGGCCCCGGTCGCCCACGCTTGGATTGTTGGATTTGCCCTGTTTGGCCACTTCGTCGCGCAGCCGGGCTTCACCGGGCAGTTCCTTGTAACGCGTGTATTGCAGGTTGAACTGGTTCAGGTCGTCAAAGGCATCGGTCACGTTTTTGCGGTCCACAGCGCCCAGTGCTTCCGCAGCCGCTTTAAACCGGCGCGCAAACGCAAACGCCGGCTGCACCTTCGCCGCTTCCCCGGCCTGGATCCACGCCGGCACCTGCTTCACATACCGCAGTTCCAAAAGCTTCTGCCGCAGCACGTTGAGCTGCACCATCGCCTGCGGCTCTTCCACCGAGGCCGGCCGTGAGGCCGCGCTACGGCAAAGCAGCAGCATCTGGCTCTGCACATGCTGGATGAATGCATTGTCCGCCCGACCCACCATCGCCTTGTAGTCGGGGGCCGTCTCGGTCTTCAAAAGCTGCACGCGCTCATAGAGCATCCCCGCGAGCTGGTTGAACCACGTCATCACCCGGGCCCGGCTTACCTTCGGCTGTGATACATAGCTCAATCCCGCCGCCGCGGTGATCACCGCTTCCATGCTCGTCGTATCCAGCCGGCCTTTGCCGCGATATTCGTTGATCGCCTCGATCCCCGGCCGCAGCGAAAACAAATCCGCCATCCACGGCGTCGCCGCCGACCGATCCCTCGGCTGGCTGTACAGCGCCATCATTTTTTCCGTCTCGCCTTCGATCATCGTCGACACGCCGGGATTGATCCACGTGGTCTTCTCGAAGGTTTCCATGAACTCCATCAGTCGTTCCATGTCCGTCAGAACCTGATCCAGCCGTGCCCGGAACTTGGGCACGATCGCCGCTGGCTGCATCCCGGCCAGAAGCTGCGTCAGCGCGCCACGGGCTGCGACGAATTTTTTGATCTGCCCCGACCGCTCCGTCAACCGGTTGATCCGGTCCAGGAAATTATCGTTGGACCGGTTTTCCAGCGACCTCAAAAACTGATAATAGTCCAGCACCGGCCCCATCTTGGTGTCCGCGCCGTCCCAGCAGATGAACACCGGGTCCACCCAGGTGTTGCCGGCCGACCGCTCCATCCGGCGATTGCTCAGCGTGTAGAGGTCTGAAAGAAACCGCACCACGTGCTGGTCGATGTCGCCGGGTGTCGTCAAAAGCGGATTGTTGCCCAGCTTCCCGTCCAGCGCCGCCAGATGGTCCAATGCCTCCCGGCCCAGAATCGCCCCCTGCACCCGCTGCGGATCATTGCTGGCCATGTCTTCGATCACACGGCGCATGCGCTGCTGCATCATGTCCATGTTGTTGAGGATCGTCATGGCGTACACGCCCTGCGCCTGATCCATCTCGTTGGATTTGCTCCCCGCTTCCAGAAACTGCACCCCCACGGACTTCATCAGCCGCTTGGCCTTCTCATACGCAAGCTCCGGCCCTTCCGTGGGGATCAGCGGCCGCTCGTTTTCCTCCGTCACCGTCTTGGCGTACTTCTTCATCCAGAAGCTGATCTCCGAAGACGTCACCGGCTGGGATTCCAGTCGTGAGACATCCACCGAGTCCACTTTGGCAGGCCGCGACGGCGCTTCTTGCCCCCGCGCCGGCCCCACCCATGCCGCAGGCAGCGACAAAACCGCCAAAGCCCATACAACTCGACCGTAGGATGTTTTGTTTCTGGTATGCATGATGTTCGTTATCAGGTTCCTTTGCTCTCTTTTCCCAATGACTCTTCGCCCTGTGCTCACTTGGCCCCGATCATCGCCTTCAAAACCTTGTAGTCCGTCTTCCCCGTCCCTAGCACGGGAATCTTCTCCACCTTGCGCACTTCGTCGAGCCGGATCACCCCGCGCATGCCCGCGGTCTGCAAAAGCGTGTTGGCCTCCCGAAGCGTGATCTCCTGCGTGGTGAACAGCACAATCGTCTTGCCCTGTTCATTCTCCACGCCCTCCACCGCCACCTGCGGGCCGTCCGCGGTCATGGGGAACTTCACCGCAAACGGTTCTTCCATCGACGGCAGTGAAATCATCTCACCGCCCGCCTTCAAAAACCGCTTAAGCCGGCCGGTGAACGTGATCACCCCGTCGGGCGAAATCGTCGCCAGGTCGCCCGTCACATAGTACCGATTCCCATCCACTTCCCTAAACGGCGAAGGCCCGTCAAACCCCAGGTAGCCCGAAAACACGTTGGGTCCGTTCACCAGCAGCATCCCCATCTGTCCAATCGGCAGCGGCGCAAACGTATCCGGGTCCACCGTGATCACTTTGATCCCCGGCAGCGCCTTGCCGATCGTTCCCGGATGGTTGTCCTCCACCCGGTTGCCCGCCACCAGCGGTGCGCACTCGGTAATCCCATACCCCTCCAGCAGGGTCGCCTTGGGAGCAAGCTGTTTCATCTTTTCAAAAAGCGCCGCGGGGCACTTCTCCGCACCCACGATCATCAGCCGCAGAGAATCCAGGTCCCCCGGCCGCGTTCGCGCCGCAATGAACCCCACAAACGTCGGCGTCCCGCAAAGGATCGTCGGTTTGTACATCTTGATCTTCCGCACCAGCAGCGTCGCATCCGTCGGGTCCGGGTGATGCACCACCCGCGCCCCCGCCAGGATCGGCAGCAGTGCCGTCACCGTCACGCCGAAGCTGTGGAACGACGGCAGGAAGCCAAGCAGCGCATCACCGCGCCCCACGTCATATGCCAATAGCGCACTGTTGATATTCGAAATAATGTTTCTGTGCGAAAGCGGCACCGCCTTGGGCGCTTTTTCGGAGCCCGATGTGAACAGCACCACAGCCGGTTTTTCCGGGTCCTGCTTGGGCGCCAGCACAACCGTGCTCCTGGGCATGAAGCGCGTTTTCAGCAGCGTCGTCAGCGCACCCATCCGGCCCACGCGCTCACGCGCCTCTTCCAGGTACAGGTACTGCACCTCATCAATGTCGATGCCCGTCCTGTCGATGAACTTCCGGCTCGTCACCACGTGCGTCAGGCCCATCACTTTCGCGGCGTGCGCCAGGTTCCCCGGGCCCGTCGTCCAGTTCATCATCACCGGCGTCTTGCCCGCCCAGTGTACGGCGAACATTAGCATGTCCCCTGCCACCGAAGCAGGCATCATCACGCCGACATACGGCACCTTCACCGTGTCACGGATATGGTTGCCCAGCACCTGCACGCCCACCATGAAGCGTTCGTAATCCACCACGCCTGAAGCATCGTCAGCAGCCACCACGTCCCTGGGGTGCTCGCGCCACCGACGCATCAGCGCTTCCAGCATCGTCTGCCCGTCGATCTTCGTCACCCGGCCCCGGCTCGTGGGCTCATTGAACCACTTGGGGTTCAGCGGCTTGATCGCGGACTTGCTCAGCAGCCCTCCGGCCATCGCCCAGTAATCCCCCACCGTCTGCGGCGCCACGTCCGTCGAAAATCCAAACTGCGATTCGATCTCCAGCGTAATTTCCATCCGGTCCAGGCTGTCGAGCCCCAGCCCGTCGAGCTTAAAGTCCCCCTGCCGCTCTTTGCCTTCCAGCTTTCTTTTGATCTTGTGCTCGATCAAGTCCAGGACTTCATCCTTGGTCTTTTCCTTCACCTGCGTCAGATCAACGCCCGCCCCTGCATACAAAGGCGGATACTTCTTCTCCTTGGGGCCAAACAAAAAGTGATACGGCACATACTTGGGCGCCTCCGGACCCGGCAGGTTGTACCAGGCCTCGAAAAACCCATTGATCTCCTCACGTGAAGACTCCACCGGCAGCTTCGACCGGTCCAGCAACTCCACCGTCATCTGAATTTCCCGCCGAGGCGTAAAGAAAATCAGATTTGAAAGCACGATCCCGATCCCCTCAAACAGCCCCTTCACCATGCTCGGCGCGCTGCCCGTGTACGCATGGGTAAACCGGCTCCCCCAGATGCCCCGCGTCCGCACCATCACCACGTTCGCATCGGGCACGGCCTTGTAGATTTCCGAAAGCGCACGCGTCGCCCCCAGGTACTCATGCCCGTCACGGTAGATCCGGCCCGCCGGCCACAGCACCATGTTGTCGCCGTCTTTGATTCCCTGAATCACCGTCGCCACAGACCCCGCCGCCTGCTGCCTGGCCTCACGCGAAAGCACCGTCGTATCCGGCACCTGCACCGCGTTCATCACCAGCGGAATCCAAAACAGCACCGGGTTGTGAAACTCACTGGCCAGCACCATCGGCCGCGGCTTCAAAGCCGGCCAAAGCACCCTGAAAATATTCGGCGGATCCACCAACCCCGGATGATTCGGAAAAATCACCGTCTTCTTTAAACCCCGAACCTTCTCCAGCCCCGTCACCGTCACCCGGTAACGCAGGCTCAAAACCATCGCCAGCATCGCCCACAATATGTATCGGATTACCGTCACCCAGTGATGCCCCCAATTGGCCGCCTTTTCCCGCGCCGATCCACTAACCGGCACAACCCACGCCATGATAAATCATTTGCCTCCCCTTTGAACTTCATGTTTCCCCTGATCCTTGCCCCTCTCCCCTCAAATTCCACCCCAACCCCCTCCAATGTAAGATCACCCCGTTCCCTCCAACCCAGGAGTTCCACCCATGTCGACTTCCCCGCTCGCTTCTCCTTCTCTCGTCACCCCCGAAAAGTTCAAAAAAGACGGCTACATCGCCCCCATTTCCGTCCTCACCCCTGAGGAAGTCGCTCACTACCTGGCGCTTTACCAGGAATTCCACGCCAAGCACAAATCCCGGATCGATGCGCTTCCCCCCAACCGTAAATCACAGATCACTTCCGAAACCCACTTCGTTTACAAATGGGTGCATGATCTTGTCACCCATCCGCGCATCCTTGCCGAAGTCGAAAAAATCCTCGGCCCAAACCTCCTTGCCTGGAACACCACCTGGTTCACCAAAATGCCAGGCGATAAAACCTACGTCTCCTGGCACCAGGACGGCTCATACTGGCAACTCTCCCCCGTCGAGGTCGCCACCGCCTGGGTCGCCCTCACCCCCGCCATGCCGGAAAACGGCTGCCTCCGCGTCGTCCCCGGCTCTCACACCCAGCCCAACATGCCTCAGCGGGAAACCTACGCCGCAGACAACGCCCTCTCCCGCGGCCAGGAAATCGCCGTCAAAGTCGAAGAAAACGATGCCCATGACATCCGCCTGAACCCCGGCCAGATGTCCCTCCACCACATCTGGATCGTCCACGGCTCCAACGCCAACACCTCCAGCATCCCCCGGATCGGCATCGCCATCCGCTACCTCTCCACGCGCGTCAAACAAGACAGCCCCGGCAAGCCCATCGCCATGCTCGTCAAAGGCAAGGACGAATACGGCAACTTTGAAATCGCCCCCCCGCCCACCACCAACACCGGCTTCGCGGGCGAAGGCGATCACGCCCGGATCATGCAGCAAATCCGCGAATCCATCATGCAGAAAAAATAGAAACAAAGGCACTTCCAACCCACTGCATTATTCTGTGTCTTGATCCGCGTCTTCGTCCGCCTCTGCGCCTTCAAGGCCAATCACACACTCAACTCTAATCCACTCACCACAACCAACTGTCCCCTTAAAACCTTCTCCGCACTTTCTTCTTCGCGTCTTCGTGGTTAACTCTTCCTCTCCCCCTAAACCCCAAAACGCCGCCCGGGGCCGGCACGTCACGGTGCCTCACCCCAGGCAGCCAACCTTTGAGGTCCTTCTTACGGCCATTGTGACGCGTATTCGTCATCCACATACTGCATATACGACCCCTCGCCATAACCTGCGGCGTCATATGCGTTGTGATCGATATTCGGCTTGCCCCAGATCGCCGCCAGATTCATCCACTTCACAGACCCGTCCTTAAACGCCACATTAATGCCTTCCGCAGCGCCAAGCGGGTCGCCCACCATCTCATGGTTGCTCCGGTGCATCTTGTAAATCGTCGCGTCCATCGGCGTCGGCGCAGGGCTCCGGTGCCGGTCCATCAGCATGATCGCCCGCTCATTCTGCGGACCAAAATCCTTGGGCTGCTCGATCCGATAGTTGAAGAAAAAGCCGTTGTACTTACGCGGATACCGAAACTCCCGAATCCCGCGTCGGATCTGCTCCCAGCCAACCTCAGTGACGATGGTGTACCCGTTGGCGTCGATGTTGTTGGCATGGTTGGAGCCCAAGCCCACCTTCAGCGAATAATCAAAGCCGCCGATCGGGTCGCCGCCCGTCTCCATCGGCCACTTCTGCAGATCCGATGCCGCATACCTCGGGTCCGCGGACGGGCACACCGTCAGCGCCTTGTTGCCCGCGTACTGCGTCACCTTCAGGTTCGAGTCCAGTTGCCACTGGTAGTAGAGATACCCGCCGGTGATGTACCCATCCTGCCACATGCTCTGGCCCAGGGAGACAATGCCCGGGTAATACCCCTTGGAGTCGTAGGCGCACACCGTCATCGCCATGGTGTATTGGCGCTGGCGCGAGCCGCAAAGGGCCCGCCGTGCCTGTTCGCGCGCCCTGCCCACCGCCGGCAAAAGCAGCGCCAGCAATGCGGAAATGATGGAGATAACCACCAGCAGCTCAATCAGCGTAAACCCTGCGATTCTTCGTTTCGTAAACATGGCTCTCTCTCGTTTTTAAAAGTCCGGGATATGTCGGGCATCAAACCTCCCCTTTTCTCGCGCCGTAATCAGAAATGCCGCACGCGTTGGGGACGCATTCACATGGCTTCACATGAATATAACTGTTTACAGTAAATCATTATCGCGTTTTTCGATCGCGAATTTGACATTTTCGACACCACAAAAAAACGCGCTGCGGGCACAAAACCCGCAGCGCGCCAGAAAAATCTAAACCAATTTCAGATCAAGGCCCTAAGTCCGAATCTGATCCGACCAGACCCCAGACTCGAGACCCCAGACCCTTCTTCAAATCACCGCTGGATGCGCGCCGAGCCGCCGCCCGCCACGTGCTTGAGTTCCGCCGCGGTGATCTGCGACGTATCCCCACGGGTGGTCATCAGCATTGCGCCGTGCGCCACGCCCGTGTTCACGCATTCCTGCGGCTTGGCGCCAGTCAGGAAGCCGTAGATGAAGCCCGAGGCAAACCCGTCGCCGCCGCCCACGCGATCGTGGATCTCCAGTTTCGGGAAGCTGATGCCGTCGTAGAAAGTCCCTTCATGCCACATGATGGCGGACCAGTCATTGATCCCCGCGGAGTGTACGCCGCGCAGCGTCGTGCCCACCACCTTGATATTCGGGTAATCCTTCACCACGCGCTCCACCATCTTCTTGAACGCGCCCGTGTCCAGTTCGCCCTTCTCCACGTTCACGCCTTCCACTTCGTAGCCCAGCACCTTCTGGAAGTCTTCTTCGTTGCCGATCAGGCAATCGATGTACGGGATCAAAGGCTTGGTCGTCTTGATCGCTTCTTCGCTCTTCCACAGCTTGGACCGGAAGTTCAGGTCATAGGACACGATCGTCCCTGCTTCGTGTGCCGCCTTCACAGCCTCGGCGACCACCGCGCGCGTGCCATCGCTCAGCGCCGCGAAAATCCCGCCCGTGTGCAGCCACTTCACGCCCTTTTCCACAAACAGCTTCTTCCAATCGATCTCACCGGGCTTCAAACCCGCCGTCGCGCTGTGCCCGCGGTCATACAGCGTCACCGACGCGCGCGGCCCCCAGCCCACTTCCGTGAAGTTCAAACCGATACGGTCCTTCTTGCCCACGCCGTCAAACTTCCGGGTAATCGCCTGTTCGATGTCCATCCCGGCGCTGCGCGCATGGTTCTGGATGATCGCGCCCATCGGCGAATCGTTCAGCCCGCCCACCCAGCCGGTCTTCAAACCCAGCCGCGCCAACGCGTAAGCCACGTTGTATTCGCCGCCGCCGACCCACACTTCCAGCGTGTTGGAAAACTCAATCCGGCCATAGCCGGGAGGCGAAAGCCTCAGCATGCACTCACCCAGGGCCAGCAGGTCAATCTGGGAATTCTTGGAATCACGGATCTTAAGCGGCATAGAGAAGCTCCATATCGAAAGGGTTTGAAGTCCAAACCGGACGTTTAACGGGCGAATATGGTCGCGCTTTTTAAGCTAAACGTCAAAATGCCAGATGGTTCAAACCATGAAAAAACATCATCTCCTGCTCACAATCGCTTGTCTTTACGCCCCTTGCAGGGTATTTAATTCATAGGAAAGTGCCGTTGGCACCAGCCGCCGACACCTCCCAACCATAAAATCGGGGTATGGTCAGGTTTCGGTTCCCAGGTCTTGGTCCTCAAATCAAGGCCTTGTCAGAATCAAAAGAGTGCAGGGAAGCAACATGCCATCGGTTGTCCTTTACTTCCAGCTTCATCAGCCCTACCGGCTTCGTCGCTATACCGCTTTTGACGGCGGGGACCAGTACTTTGATGACGACCGCAACGTACAGCTTCTAAACCGTATCTCCGACAAATGTTACATCCCCGCCACCCAGACCATTCTTGACATGGTCAAGCGTCACGAGGGCCGTCTTCGTCTGGCGTTCTCCCTCTCCGGCTGTGTCATCGAACAGCTCAAAGCCACTCGGCCGCAGGTCATCAAGCTCTTCCAGGCCCTCGCCGCCACCGGCTGCGTCGAATTCCTCAGCGAAACCTACTACCACTGCCTGGCCTCTCAGCACAACGTCCAGGAATTCACCGAGCAAGTCGACCTTCACGACGCCCTCATTGAAGACCTCTTCAATCAGACCCCCAAGGTCTTTCGCAACACCGAACTCATCTACGACAACAACGTCGCCAAATGGGCCACCCAGGCAGGCCGCTTCACCGGCGTGCTGGCTGAAGGCGCAGACCGCGTGCTCGCCGGCCGCACCCCAAACCGGGTCTATTGGAGCGCCTCCAAACCCTCCATCCCACTGCTCCTGAAAAACTACCGCCTCAGCGACGACATCGCCTTCCGCTTCTCCAACCGCCAGTGGCCCGAATGGCCCCTCACCGCCGAAAAATTCGCCCGCTGGATCACCAGCCAGCAAGGCGGCGACGTCTGTAATCTCTTCATGGATTACGAAACCTTCGGCGAACACCAATGGGCCGAAACCGGCATCTTCAAATTCCTCCAGGCCCTCCCCGACAAACTCCTCGAACTCAACTCCGGCTGGGATTTTAGAACCCCCTCCGAAGCCTTCGCCGCCTACGCCCCCGCAGACGGCTACAACGTCGAACACGCCATCTCCTGGGCCGACTCCGAGCGAGACCTTTCCGCCTGGGCAGGCAACGCCATGCAGCTCAGCGCCCTGCGCGACTACTACAAACTCCTTCCCCACATCAAAGCCTCTGAGAACCCCGAAATCCTCCGCGACTGGCGCCGCCTGGGCGCCTCCGACCACTTCTACTACATGTGCACCAAATAC
The DNA here is from genome assembly GCA_964542875.1 of uncultured Phycisphaeraceae bacterium. Lineage (GTDB taxonomy): Bacteria > Planctomycetota > Phycisphaerae > Phycisphaerales > Phycisphaeraceae > CAZGOM01. The sequence goes on along the minus strand of CAZIWA010000013.1, from coordinate 10,485 downwards.
TTCGCCGATGGCGAGGTCCACAAGTATTTCAATCCCTACCAGTCCCCCTACGACAGCTACATCAACTTCATGAACGTCCTCGACAGCCTCCGCAGCCGCTCCGGCGCGCTGGTTTAATAAAGCACGAGGCTGGTCATTTATTTATTGGGTCCGAAATTCCCGGCTACAACTCATCGCCATGACCTTCGATCAGATGCTAAAAAGCTTCCAACCTCAATCGCGCAATTGAAATCGACGACGACGAAGGTACCTTGACACCTGAACAGGAAGCGATGATCGACAAACGGTTCAGAGCTCATGACGAGGCCCCAAACACCTCAATTCCATGGGACCAAATGAAGGTTCGCCTGTTGAACCGGCCGAAGAAATGAACTGGAAACTGGTTACCCGTCCTCAAGTTTATGACGACGTCCAGCTTGCCGCTGATTGGTACGACACGCAACACCAAGGCTTGGAGATGAATTCATTGAAGAAGTGACACGAGCCATCGAATCTCTGACATCTGATCCGTGGGTCAATCAAATTAGAAACATCTCCCAAAATCCCAGATGGGCCCGTACGGATCGCTTGTCTTTTCAAGTGATTTATAAAGTGATTGAAGCTGAACAATCAATTTGTCGGCGCAGTCGTTCACTCTGCCCGAAACAGCAATACATGGCGCAGCCGTTTTTGATCGCTTAAAACCCATTCTTCGCCTTCCTCCACCAGCCTCGGAACTTGTACCTTTCACCTTATTCCTTGTACCTTTCTTCCATGATCCCCATCTACCTCGCCCACCTTCCCATCGCCATCCAAATCGTTTTCGATGACGTCGGCTGGTGGTCCGGCTCAGACGACTCAGCCGCAGGCGGCCCCTTCCGCACCCAGATGCCCCGCGCCCATTGCCTCAAGGATTACCAGGCCATCACCCGGCTGGGCCAGCTCACCGGCACCCGCCCCCAGTGCGCCTTCGTCATCGGCGAGTGGGACGTCGACAACATCCTCCGCGAGGTCCCCGGCGCTACGCCTCACGGCAAGTCTTGGGACAACCCTTGGAAAAACCATCCGGACATCCCCGCCGCCGCCGCACTGCTGCGCGAGAACAACCACAAAACCCTCGAAATCGGCTTCCACGCCATCCTCCATGAATTCTGGGGGCCAAGCGGCATGGAGCGCACCCAATGGCACGGACCGCAAGGCGAACCTCGACCCGCCACCTGGGCCAGCCACATCGCCGCATGGAAAGCCATCTGGGCCCGGCACAACTTCGGCCCCATCGATCCCATCTCCTACGTCCCCTGCGCCGGCCGCCACCGGTTCGGCTCCGGCTTCGCCAAACATCTCTACAACCTCGGCGTCCGCTGGATCAACGAACCCTTCATGGTCATGCGCCAGGATAAACCCCTCCAGCACCATCATTTCGGAATCGAAGACGGGCTCTACATCATCGAGCGAATGGAAGACTTCGCCCCCTGGAACGCCCTCGCTCATCCCCCCGGCGAAGGCCGCCGCCATCCCTACCTCGGCGGCCACTGGACCAACCTCCTCCACGAAAACCCTGACAAAAACAACCAGGTCGTCGACGCCTGGGTCGAAGCCCTCAAGTGGTATCAAAACGACACTCACACCTTCCTGGGCACATCCACCCAGCAGGCCGGCAGCCAGTTCATTTACCACACGCTGCTCAACGCTTACCCTGAAAAAAACACCATCGAGCTGGACTTCACCCAGCTCGACAAACACGCCCTCCCCTTCCTGGACGACACCTTTCTCATCCGTGTCACCATGGAAAACAAACCCGTCGCCGTCGCCCCATCCAGTGCCGGTGAGTTCAAGCTCCTCAAAGTCACCTCCCGCCCGCACATGGCCTACGACATCACCCTCCAGCGCCTCACCAGGCAATCCAAAAACTCCCTGGCCTTCATCTAAATTCTGCATCCGGCAATTCATAACTCATAATTCGTAATTCATAACTTCCCCCCATGCTCCACATCCACGCCACCCACCTCCCCATCGCCGTCCAGCTCGTCCTTGATGACGTCGGCTGGTGGTCTGGTCAAAACTCCAAACCCCTGGGCCCTTCGCGCACTCACATGCCCCCGGGCCGCAACCACTGCCTCGCCGACTACCAGGCTGTCCATGCCCTCGGTCTGCGGTTGGGCATGCGCCCCCAGTGCCCCTTTGTCATCGGCGAATGGGACGTCAACAACATCCTCCGCGAGGTCCCCGGCTCAAATCCTGACGGCCCCGCCTGGGACAACCCTTTTAAAAACCACCCGGACATGCCCGCCGCCGCCGCACTGCTGCGTGAAAACAACCACAAAACACTCGAAATCGGCCTTCACGGCATCCTCCACGAATTCTGGCCCGTCCCAGGCGGCCCCATCGACCGCACCAACTGGCACGACTCCGACGGCAACCCCCGCACGGAGTCCTGGCAGCCCCTCCTAAACGCCTGGCGGACCATCTGGGCCACCCACAACCTAGGCCCCATGAGAATCGACTCCTTCGTCCCCCCCGCCGCCCGCCACCGCTTTGGCTCTGGCTTTGGCAAAGTCCTCTCCGCCTTCGGCGTCCGCTGGATGAACACCAACTTCCACGCCACCCGCCAGAACCGCCCGCTGGAGCATCCCCTCTTCGGCATCGATGACGGCGTTTACATGATCGAGCGCTACCCCGACTGGGCGCCCTACGCCCAGCTCGCCGCCCCCCCGCTCCCAGGCATGCGCCAACCCTTTCTCGGCGCCCACTGGACCAACCTCCTCCATGCAAACCCCGACAAAAACCACGAAGCCGTCGACGCCTGGGTCCAGGCCATGAAGTGGTACCAGCAGGACAACTACACCATGCTCGCCGCCAGCACCCAGCAAGCCGGCAGCCAGTTCCTCTACCGCACCCTCGTCAATGTGTGGCCGGAAAAAACCCACGCCCAATTCGACTTCACACAATTCAACAAATTCGCCCTCCCCTTCGTCGACAACACCTTCATCCTCCGCACCGTCCTCGACAACCCACCCACCGCCGTCGCCCCCGGCTCTCCTTTCAAGCTCATCAGCCAAAAACCCTTCCGCGACGACATCCACGACCTCACTCTCCAACGCCTCACCCGTGATGACCATGCCACACTGAAGCTGACTTAACCCATAATTCCGTTGCTGTGGCTATGTTCTGCATCTCCTACTTCTTTGGAAAGAAAAAATGGGACCAACCTCCGCTGGTAACGAATTGATCAAAACGCTTGCACTTGGGAATAATGCATCGTTAAGTGCCAATGATTTCGATGCCGACGAAATACGCCGGATAGCAAGCACTACAGTGACAACCGGAACCTCCGGCCGCCTGACAATCAGGGACTCAGCGAACCTTACGCTGCAACAACGCGCGAGAATGACCCCCACTGGCCCGACGAAAATGCCGGATGGAACAATATCACCACTCCAATCCGAACCGAAAATCGATTGGAAGTAACGCAAGTTCGACAATGCTTGAATCTTGAAATTTGAAACCTAACCTTCGGAAACTCTCATGTCCAAAGCAGTCATCTTCGATATGGACGGCGTGCTCATCGATTCCTACGAGGCCCATTTTGAATCCTGGGCCACGCTGGCCGGCGAAACCGGTGTCACCTTCACCCGTGAACACTTCGCCCGGGCCTTTGGCCGCACCACCCGTGAATGCCTCGCCGCCTATTGGCCTCCGCTCACGCCAGAAAAAATCATTGAATTCGACGAACGCAAAGAGCTCCTTTACCGCACCATCATCGCTGCCCACCTCCCCATCATGGATGGCATACTCAAACTCATTGACGACCTCTCCGCCGCCGGCTTCAAGCTCGCCGTAGGCTCTTCCGGCCCGCCGGAAAACGTATGGCTCACCGTCGAAAAGCTAGGCCGCAAACATGCCTTCGGCGCTGTCATCACCGGCAATGACGTAAAAATCGGCAAGCCCCACCCGGAAGTGTTTCTCACCGCCGCCGCACGCCTTGGCGTAAAGCCAGAACACTGCGCCGTCATCGAAGACGCCCCCGCCGGCATTACTGCGGCCCTTGCCGGCAACATGACCGCCATCGGCCTGGCCTCCACCGGCCGCACGCATGAGCAACTCAAAAACGCGCACCTCACCGTCGACACCATCCCGCAGCTAAGCCCCGACCGCATCGGCAGGCTCATCGACTCCCGCAACCGCTGATCACTCGGCTTTAGCGCTTACGGGAACTGGCTCGAAATAAACTCATCCACGAACTGCGTCACCGACCCTTCCGCATAGCCATTGTTCCCGTAGGCCTGCGGATGCAGATACTCATTGGCCAGGCCTGAGTTCCAGATCGTCGTCATGTTCATCCAGCGCACCGCGCCGTTCTTCATGCACCCATTGGCGCCTTCAGCCCCCAGCGACCCGGGCAACCCATGGTTGCTTGTCTGCTCGTAAGGGCCCCCATCATCGCTCACCGGCATGGGCGAACGATGCCGATCCACAAACATCAGGCTGTACGTGCTCTGAGGCGCAAAAAACTGGGGATTGAATTTCTCCTGGTTCTCTTCACGGAAGTTGAAGAAAAACCCGCTGTAACGATGCTTGTACCGATACCACAGCACCCCGCGCGGCACATTGTTCCAGTACTCCAGTTTCAGATCGATCACCCGGTTGCCGTCCGAATTGTGAAATGTGTGGCTGCTGGCGAACCCCGCCTTGATCGAATAATCCGTCTGCCCGTAAAGGAACTGATCGCTCGTCCCCTCGCTGTAGTAGTTCCACTTCTTATCCGCAAAATTCGGGTCCGGCGCCGATGGACAACGGGTAATCGCCTTGTCCACGAATTCGCCCACCGAATTGCCCGAAGGATACGTCCACCTCAGCTCCGGCTCGTTCGTTAAATACGATGCGGAAAACCCCGCATCGGCCATCTTGCTCTGCCCCAGGTTCACCACACCCGGGTAATACCCCTTGGACCCCACCGCATAGTTCGTATAGCCGATGTACCACTGCCGCATATTGCCCGCACAAATCGCCCTGCGCGCCTGTTCGCGCGCACGGCTCAGCGTCGGCACCAGCACTGCCAGCAGCACCGTCACAATTGAAATCACCACGAGCAATTCAATCAGGGAAAAGCCCAGTTGGCTCGAACGCTTCATGTTGTCTCTCCTGGAAGGAAACCGTTGGTGGGAACAACCTTGGAGGAAACCGGCGGGGTGATCCGTGGCGCACACAAGAATCTACGGTTGTCAGCAAAACACTGCACCCGCATTCTCTCATCATCCACACTAACAAACAATGACATAACTTGATCGTCAAAATCGATCTAAACTTTGTTAAAGTTGATAGCAGATATCACTAACCGGCTTCCCGAAACTCCCCGTCGCCTTATTCCATTCCCTGCTTCTCCGGGCGCGACTCCACAAAAAACACAACCGCCTCGGCCCTGAGGTAAAGCCGCAAGCCGTCCTTCTCCAACACCATGCCTCCGACCCAGAACTGCTTCAAGTCCCGTGTCATGTTGTGGTCTTTGTAGCCCGCGCTTGACCCGGACTGCCGCCCGCGGTCATCTCCGGCCTGATGCTCCGGCTCACTGACAAACCCCACGAACCGGCACCCTTTGATCACTTCCACATTCTTGCCCGTGGCGAGCGCCGGCTGCACGTATACGTCGTAACGCTTGGTGAAGTCGATATCCACCCGTGGCCGCTTCTCTGTCTGCACACGCGGCTCATCGGGCTCTGTCGCCGTCTTCCCTGCACGCTCGCCCGCGCACCCCTGCGCCATGCAACCCAGCACAGCCGCCATCACCGCCGCTTTGAAATAGCGCAAGCCCCGCCCTTTCGGAAAAGTGCATTTTTTCAACCGCCGCCCGCTCAATGGTCACGTGTGATCACAGCATCCGCCATGCTCAGCAAAAGCGCCTTGGCGGGCGTCTCATCCAGCCCATCCAGGCATGTCTTGGCGCTCCGGATCAACTCCCTTGCCTGCACCCGCGAATGGTTGATCGAGTCCGTCAATTCCAGTCGCGCCCGCATGAACACCGCAAACTCCACATTCGCACGGCCATCGGGCCCCAGCCCGGCCAACCGGCCGACCAGCGCCTCGCGTTCATCCTGCCCCAGCGAATGGATGTGATGGATCAAAGGCAGAGTCAGCTTCCCCTTCTCAAGATCCTTGCCCAGCGACTTGCCGACCGTGGATTCATCCCCCACCAGGTCCAGCACGTCATCCACGATCTGAAACGCCACGCCGATCTGCTCGCCGAATTTGTAAAGCTGGTTCACTGTCTCCCGGTCCGCATCGGAAAGCTGCGAGCCAAGCTGGCAGCACATCCCGCAAAGGCTGGCGGTCTTGCGCCGGATGATCTCAAAGTACGTGCCCGGGTCCAGCCGCCAGTTTTCACGATTGGCCAGTTGCAGCAGTTCACCTTCGCACACCGTGTTGGTCGCCCCGGCGATCAATCGGCTCGCCGCATTATTGGGCAGGCTGGAGCACAAATGGTAAGCGTGGCTGATGAGGTAATCCCCCAGCATCACCGCCGTCTCATTGCCCCGCAGATGGTTCACCGTTCCACCGCGCCTGCGAACCTGCGCTTCATCCAGAATGTCGTCGTGCACCAGCGTGGCCATGTGCACCATCTCCGCCACTGTCGCGATCACCCGGTGCGCCTGCCCCACCGCGCGTGCGCCATCACGCCCCGGCGTCGCCGTCCCTAGGCCGGACAAAATCACCAGCATTGGCCGAAGCATCTTCCCCCGGTACCGCTCGACGTGGTTCACCAGCCCGTTCACGCACGCCAGGTCGCTCAGCAGCTCCGCGGCAAACAGGTTCTCCACCTCATGCAGTTCCTGCTGAAGATAAACGCTCAGAGCGCCCTTATCTGCGGTATCCAACAACATTGAGCACCCCTTTTGAACCAAAATTCTTCACACAATTCTAGCCGTTGCCTCACCCCGGCGCATTGGGGTGCGGCAAAACCGCAATCACACCCCTGTACGCGTCGCATTCACAAAAGGTGTCGATCACCCCAACCCTGCAAGCTAGAATGAAGCCTCATGGCTCTGGCCCCAACGCACAATCCGCTGCCTTCCATCCGTCGCCATCAATTCAATGCCGACGAATACCATCTCATGGCTCAAACCGGTGTGTTGAAGCAAAATGACCGCGTCGAACTCATTCACGGGGAAATCGTCGACATGACGCCCATTGGTAACGATCACGCCGGCATCATTGATCAACTCGCCCAATTCTTCCATGACGCAACCCGGAAACAAGCCATCGTCCGCGTCCAAAATCCGATTCGGATAAGCGATATCTCCGAACCTCAGCCGGATTTGATTCTTCTGCGCCCCCGATCAGACTTCTACCGCAAGGGCCACCCAGGCCCTCAGGACGCCCTTCTGCTCATCGAAGTCGCTGACTCCTCGCTGGACTTCGACCGTAATATCAAAATCCCCCTTTACGCCAACGCCGCCATCCCCGAAGTCTGGATCGCCAATCTTACCGGCAAATCCCTTGAAGTCTTTCGTAACCCTTCAAAGGGCCAATACAACCAAACTCAAACCTTCAAATCCCCTGCCTCCGTCAGCCCTTTGGCCTTCCCAGACCATCCTCTGAAACTCGCCGACCTCTTTCCCGATTGACACTCCCCCCATCCTTTCTATAACCTTTCTAATTATGAGCCCCCTCACAACCCCCTGGCAAAGCTGGCAGTCCTGGCAAAACCCCTTCCCGTCGGGCTCGTTGTAAACACACCGCAACAATCGCCAACCAACCCGACCAGGAACCTCCCAGGCCGGGTTTTTTGTTTCTATACCCCTCAACTTCAACCCAAAAACGCTTATCCTGCTCACCTGAAAAACCGCAAGGAACACACCATGGCCTCCATCACCGGCAACCGTCCACGCATCCTCACCGGCGACACCCCCACCGGCAAGCTCCACCTGGGCCACTACGTGGGCTCCATTGAAAACCGGCTCGCCCTGCAGGACTCCCACGACTGCTTCTTCATCATCGCCAACGTCCACGCCCTCACCACCCGGGCCGAAGACCCCAAAGGCATCACCTCCGACACGCTGGAGATCGCCAAGGACTACCTCAGCGCCGGCATTGATCCCGCCAAGTCCACCATGTTCCTCCAGTCCGAAATCCCCGCCATCGCCGAACTCACCTGGTTCTTCGCCATGCTTCTGGGTTACGGCCGCCTCATGCGCAACCCCACCGTCAAAGATGAAATCCTCGTCAAGAACCTGGGCGATCAATACTCCTTCGGCTTCCTTATGTACCCCGTCGGCCAGGTCGCCGACATCCTCGCCTTTCGCCCTCAGCTTGTCCCCGTCGGCGAAGACCAGGTCCCCCACATCGAAATGTGCCGTGAACTCGCCCGCCGCTTCAACATGGTCTACAACGGCATCGATCACAACAAGCCCGACGCCTACCACAACCAGCACGGCACCTTCCCCATCCCCGAAGCCAAAGTCGGCCGCATCGCCCGCCTCATCGGCACCGACGGCAAGAACAAGATGTCTAAATCCCTGGGCAACCACATCCTCCTCTCCGACGACGCCAAAACCGTCCAGAAAAAGTGCAACAAGATCTTCACCGGGCGCGTCAACCCCACCGACCCCGGCGACACCTCCGACAAAAACCCGCTCTGGCAATACCACGACGCCTTCAACCCCAACAAGGATGAAGTCGCCGACCTCAAAGCCAAATATGCCGAAGGTAAAATCGGCGACGGCGACTGCAAAAAACGCCTCGCCGAAGTCCTCAACGTCTTCCTCGACCCCATCCGCGCCCGCCGCGCCGAGTACGACGCAAACCCAGCCCGGGTTGTCGAAGTCCTCAAGGAAGGCACCGCCAAGGCCAACGCCGTTGCAGAGGAAACCCTCTACATTGCCAAGGAAACCATGGGTTTCAACTTCTTCAAGCGCGACCTCAAGCTCCGCTGAACCCAGACTCGTACCATCGTTCTGAGTGGCACAACACGCCCCGAAGGCGTGCTGTGTTTTTCACACGCCCATACTTCCCCCCGCCCCTCACGCCGTCTCTTCACATCTGACTTTTAACTTTTCCCTTATCACATTTACCTTCGCGCCATCACTGCCACTTCCAAGGCCACAGCCAGCTCGACCTCGACCCCACCGACGGATCTTTAGGCGGCCTCGCAAACTTCACATGCGCATCCACATACAACATGTTGTGCCCATCATCATTTCCGACATTATTCACCGACGTGATATCGCCCACCCCGCCAATCGCGTGCCGGTTGTAAGCGATAAACAAATACCACGGATCGATCCGGAAACCCCACGCATCAATCGACCACATCACCTCCGCCGCACTCGAGAGCTGATGCAGCCGAATCTGATTCGGCGCAGGTGACCACCAATACGGATACGTCGGCGGCGCCCCCTGCAGCATCGAGTTAAATCCATACCCGTTCAAACCCTGAAACGAACCCCCGTACGGAATATTCGTCCAATCCCCGTCCCCCGCGATCGTCGGCTTCCCCGCGGACGCCGGATCATAAAACACCGACTTCCTGAACTTTGGATCATTAGCCCCCACCGGCGTTCCATTGGAGTATGTCGGGTATCCCACATACTGCGCCAGCCTCGCCGTCGGGTCCGAATACGAAGGAAACTCGTACCGGTTATCCCAGGTAATAGTTGGTCCCCAGGCCAATCGACCTCAGGTTTGAAGCGCAGGTTGTAATCATCGCCTGATCCCGCGCACGCCCAAGCGCCGGCATCAGGATCGCAAGCAGCACCGCGACAATGCTGATCACCACCAAAAGCTCAATCAGCGTGAATCCCCGTCCATGCACCGCAGCCCAGACACGAGAAGAGCACTTCATAACGACTCTCTTCCTGAGTATGTAAGACCATCGATGAAATAGATTGATACCTCACAAGACTTATGCCGTCAATCACAAATTACGCATATTCCCATCACCAACAAAACCCGCTCCCCGGAATCAGCCTTCTTTTATCACTTTGATCAGGTACACAAGAAGCTGCCCCAAAGCTGCCACCCACAACAGCCCCACTCCAAAAGAGATCACGCCGGGCACTCCTGCGCCGTTGATGATGTTGACGATGCTTCCAAGCAGTCCCATACAGCCTAAACCGATCCCCATCCCTGCCAGGATCGCCGCAATCACCGCCGCCATCTGATTAAAACCAAGAATCAGTTTCCGAAGAATCAAGGTCAGGATCGACAATCCCACGGATATGAAAAATAGCACTACCAGCCCCACGATAGGGCCGATGCCCTCTAATTTCGCTCTGCCAACCGTCGACACTATCAATATGCTCATGGAACAGCACGTCGATTGTGCGATAAGCAAACACGCGAGCACAAACAGGATTCGCGCTGAGAGACGGCGTGCATCACTAATGGGCTTTGCAATCGCTCCAACGGACTCTGGTGTCCCGGAAAAAGAAGGAGAAGGAGTTGGGGAAAGATTTGGATTGGGGTTCCCCCCGTGGAGCGGACAGCTGCGCAAGAGAATTAAGCGACGCGGCA
>CAZIWA010000012.1:0-74612 GCA_964542875.1 uncultured Phycisphaeraceae bacterium | reverse complement strand
CCCGTCACCCGGTCACCCGGGCGCGTGGGAAATCGACAAATGCTTTTACCCTGGGGCAGGCACGGCTCGTGTGATGTTGCTTGATTTACTTTTTCTTGGCGCCCGTGGTGGCGTCTTTTTCCGCGTGGTAAATGCTGTCGTTGCTTGTGTCGAACTTGGTTTTGCCGATGGCTTTCACCGCAGAGTCGTCCACTTTCACCAGTGGGGTGTAAGAGGGGTGATGAGATTCCTTGTAGGGGTTGTTGCGCGCGGCGTTGTAGCAGCAGATGAGCGACCAGCGGGGCTTGTCTGAGGTGTTGGCCGAGGATGCGTGCAACAGGTTGCCATGGAAGAAGAGCGCCGTGCCGGGCTCCATTTCGCAGTAGACCAGTTCCATGCGCTTCATGGCTTCGTTGACGCGTTCGGGGTCTGCGCCGGTCTGCTCGCCAAAGCGGCCGTGATTCACCCGGCCCAGGTGGTGCGAGCCTTTGAGCACCTGAAGGCAGCCGTTGGCTTTCACTGCCCGGTCGATGGCGATGAGGCAGCTCGCCATGTAGGGGAAGAGGCAACCGTTGTTGTACCAGTAGCCATAGTCCTGGTGCCATTCCCAGGCTCCGCCGACCTTGGGCTCCTTGAGCATGACTTTGGTGTGATAATGGTAAACCTCGCCGCCGAGGCATTGCTCCATGCCGTCGACCATTCTGCGCGAGCGGGCGATCATGCCGTAGATGTCGTTTCCGGGGTGGTTCCAGAGGGAAAGTTTGCTCTTCTTGCCCGCGGCGTCTTCGATGCCTACGGCATTGTCCATCATGCCGTGGTCTTCCTTGGCGGTGTCCAAAAGGAGCTGTGTTTCTTCAGGGTCTAAAAAGCCCGGCACCATGACATATCCATCGCGTTCAAAATCACGTACCTGTTTGGGATTAAGGGCCATGGAGCGCTCCGTTTTGAGATGTGCGGAAAGGAACCGACGCAGCGTAGTTCGGCTGTAATTCAGTTGAAATTATAGCGTTGATTGGGAGTTGGAACAGGGCAAAAGCATTTGCCGATTTCCCGTATGCCCGGGTGACGGGTTGTCGGGTGTCTATGAGGAACCCAAAGGCGGATCATGCCACAAAATGGCATTCACCTTGGGCGGCATGAACTTGCTCGAAGCCTCCTGATAGCCCGATCACGCGATAACCCGGGTGCATGTGCCGGCAATACCCCAAATGCTTTTAGACTGAGAGCTGATGATAGTGGGGCGCGTCGTTGTCTGTCCAAACGACAACAACCCTGAGAAAGTCAGGGTTGTCGCCAATGTGCGGTAGAGGGCTCGAGCGAAGGCTTAGGCCTTGGCGCCGGCCTTGAGCGCGTTGAGGCGCTTGGTCAGCCGGCTCTTGTAGCGGCTGGTGGTGTTCTTGTGGAAGGTGCTGGTGGAGCTGACCTGATCCAGGAGCTTAAAGAGCTCGGGAACCTGCTTTTCAGCTTCAGCGGCGTTGCCAGCTTCGAGTTGCGCAGTAAAGTCCTTGATCGCGGTCTTCACTTCAACCTTACGCCAGCGGTTGCGGGCGTTGAGCTTGGTGCTTTTGCGGACGTTCTTGGCTGCGCTCTTGGTATTGGGCATCTGTTTCTCGGCTTTGTCTCAAAAGTTCTTGAACGAATCCAGTTCAATCGTGAGCCCCACATTATGGCAAACCTGGGGCATGAATGCAAGTAGCCCAGCGTTAGTTATTAAACGTGGTCATGATGCTTGCCCCCGTGGGCTTGGCGAAGTTGGGCGACCAATAGTGATTCACGTTCATCAACTCCCAGGATTCGCCCAGCCGAACGGCGAGGAATTCCACATGTCCGTCGGCGAAAAGGGTGTTGGCGCCTTCTGGCAAGCCATTAGGCAACAAATGGTTAGCTGTATTGGGCATGTCCACCTGAGGCCGGTTCACGTAGTTTACGTCGAACATCATGGGGTGCTGGCTGGGGGGCAGAATCATTCCGCGCTTAAGCCACATGGCAGGGTAAAAACCAGCGGCATAGCTGGGGTAGGTGCCTTTGAGCCATCCAGTGTCCACATTGCCGATCTGCACGTTTCCGATCGGGCTGGCCGGCCGGCTGCCCCAGCCCATCATCCACATGTAGGTGAGCTGTGCAGTGTCGTCGTTTTTATTCCAGGGATGATCGAAGGTGCCTGCGTCCCAGCCTTGGAAGGAAGGGCAGAGGGTTTGCTTCTGCGCGATTTTATAGTCCTCACGCATGATCTGATGCATTTTTCGCGTATTGCCGGCGTTGGAGGTGGCTGTGCCTAGGCAGTTGGAAACGTTGAACCGTCCGCCGGGCAGACCGTTGAAGTCGTTGTCATAATTCCATACGGCCAAGCCGAATTGCCGGAGATTGCTGGCGCAAACCACTTTGCGTGCGGCGTTGCGCGCCGCGCCCAGGGAAGGCAGCAGGAGCGCCATCAGCACGCCGATGATGCTGATCACTACAAGCAATTCGATGAGCGTAAAACCTGAAGCGATTTGAACAGAACGGTGGCGTGGCTGGAAAGAAGGGTATTCCATGGCGTGCCTCACAGTGTTGGTCTGGCCTATCGAAACTTGGACAGGCCCCCGGGCACAACTCCTGGCTGACGTACGTCATTGTATCGCGGTAAACCGGTTTTCTTCAATTCTGCATGCAAATGTAGTTAACCCAAAGCTCACGCAAGGCCAACGAGGGCTTCAAGGAGTTTTTCTACGCTTCATGGGTTATTCCTCGGGGGAGAAAGACACCTATGCGGCTGCGAAGAAAAACCGGATTTACCTTGATTGAGATTCTGGTGGTGGTTTCCATCATTGCCGTTTTGATTGCGATTCTGCTGCCCGCCATCTCCGGCGCCCGGGAAAATGCCCGAGGCGTCCAATGCAGCAGCGGCATGCGCCAGTGGGGCATCGCCAATGGCTGCTACGGCGCAGACTTTAAAGGCTTCATTCCTGCCCGCGGGGACTTCACCGGCTCCATCAGCTACCGGTCCGGCACGGACCCGCGCACGGCCTACACCGGCGCCCGGCTTGCCTCGGCGTGGTACAACGCGCTGCCCCGATACATCAACGTAAAGCCTTATGGCGAAGCGTTTTCCGGGACCGGTGCTGTCACCTCCAATGATGAATTCGGCGCGCAGGTGGTGCCCGATGCCGCAGCTTTGACCGGCACCAACTCCGGCGGCGGCAACAACTGGCTCTGGTGGTGTCCCTCGATGATCTTCAAAGACAAGACCAATGGCGCCGGCACCAGCGGCGGGCACTACTCCATGAACGGCGCGCTTCTGGGCTCAGGCTCCTACGACTACGATTCCACCCCCTTTAAAGGGAAAGCCCCCGACGGTTCCACCTCCATGACCGAAGCCAAGCGGTCCAATCATCTCAAACTTGATCGCATCAGCATTTCAAACAGCCAGATTCCTTTCATTCTTGAGGGGCACATTCAGGCGTTTGTCACCCCGCTGGGCGGCACCGGGTTTGCCCGTTGGCGGCATAACCGGGGTTCTGCGGTCCCCAGCAGCGCCGCGGATACCTACAACTTCCCAGGGGGCTCCGGGTTGACCGGCGAAGGCTGGCCCGGCACCACCAACATCCTCTTTCTGGATGGGCGTTCAGCCACATTCGTGGGCAATGACGTGGCCGGCGGGAGCACCACCGGCCGCGGCGCCAGCACGCCGCTGCAGGCTGATCCGTTTGTCTCCATTCCTGCCCGCGGTGTTTTGGGCAGGCGAGGCAATGTGGTGGCGGCGCCTTATGAGCAGCTTGCGCCGCAGATCATCACGTGGGGTCCGTTTTATCCCTGATCGTGCTTGACGGCGGCCTTCATTGGAATGGCGCCGTCAGCCTGGATGACCAAGATTTTTCACATCACTTTTGCCGCATGGGGTTTTGTCTAATGGCTGACGCGAAGAAAATTGGGGGCTCAGTTCTGAATGTGGTCATCCCCGCAGCGATGTTCCTGGGGGGAGTGTGGCTTGGCATGACGCTGGAGCGCAATAACCCCACGCCTATCGACCCTTCAGTCACTACACCGGTGGCGCTCTCTTCAACAACCGGCGCTCTGGCCATGGGCGAGGGGTATATGGACGCCAACGGCGATATGGTTGCCGATGCGCCGACCGACCCCGCCAAGCAGGTGGACCCGGACGTGATTTATTTTTCATGGCTTGGCGTCAAAGGCGCCACCAAGGAATTCAAACCTGCTTTTGAGGGCTTCATGGAGCATCTCTCAAAGGCCACCGGCAAGCGCGTTGAGTTTGTGGAGATTGAAAACCAGGCTGATCAGCTCCAGGCATTCAAAGACGGCAAGCTTCATCTGACGTGTTTCAACACCGGGGCCGTTCCTCAAGCCGTTCGCGAAGCGGGGTTTGTTCCTCTGGCGCAGCCTTCCCATATGCCGGGTGTTTCGGGCTATTCGATGCAGATCATTGTTCCGGCCTCAAGCCCGGCAACAACGGTTGCCGACCTCAAAGGCAAGACGATTTACTTCACCAATTTTGAATCCAATTCGGGCTTTAAGGCGCCGTTGGTGATCCTCGGCAAGGAATTCGGATTCAGGGCTCCGGAAGCGTTCACGTACAAATTCTCAGGCGGGCATGAGGCGAGCATCGTGGGTGTTTCGATGGGGGAATACCAGGCAGCGGCCATCGCCGACACGGTTTTGAATCGAATGACCGCCAAAGGGTTTGATGCCAGCAAGCTACGGGTTATTTACAAATCGAGCCCGTTCCCTCAGGCAGTGCTGGGGATGGCCAATAATCTCAAGCCGGAACTGGCCGCCAAGGTGAAGGCCGGCATTTTTGATTTTGACTTCAAGACCTCCGGGCTTGATAAGGCGCTCAATGAAACCAGTTTCACCGCCGTCGATTACAAGACCCAGTGGGCGACCATTCGGGAAATCGATCAGGCTTTTGCCACGCGTGAGCAGTGAGTCGTGCGTTTTGCGGGCCAGGGGCTTTGAACTCCCCGGGCTCGCCTGCGATGATGTTTTCATGCCAATCACAGGACTCAATCACGTCGCGCTGCAGGTTAAGGACGTGCAGACCACCGTTGCGTTTTACACTCAGGTCGTCGGGTTGACTGTCATGCCCCGGCCGGATTTTGGTTTCCCGGGTGCGTGGCTGCGCATCGGACGGGAGCCCTACGAGCTGCATCTGATTCAGTCGCCAAACGGGGGCCATGTCAACGCAGGTTCTCGTGGGAATCATTTTGCCATTCAGGTGACGGGCTTGGACGAATACCCCGCCAGGCTTGCCGGCAAAACGCCATGGACCAAGGGGCCGGTGGTTCGGCCCGATGGCGCGCGCCAGCTCTTTTTTGAAGACCCTGACGGCCACACCGTGGAACTCGTTGAGTTTCAATGAGTCCTGGGATTTGAGAGTTGGTTTTACGGCCTTGCCATTGATCTTCCAAATCAGCCATCTTTACTTCCCGGGCCATTGGCTTCTGCCCGTCAGATGGCATATCGTATGGGGCTCATGCGACTGCAACCGATAACTCATTATTCACCGCGATCCAAGGCACTCTTTTTCGGAATGCTGGTATGGGTTGTGTTGTTGATTGCCGGTGCCGGCGCGTCTGCCCAAGGCATACCGGCGGCGGGGGATAAGGACGATATCTGGCTGCTGCGCAAATCCGGCATTGACGATGTGATCGTCTACCATCGGAACCAGTCCGACCATAAAGACGCGCAATCGCTCTACATGGTTTCCGTTTCCATGAAGTCTGAAGGCCGGCCTTCGGACAATGTGATTGCCGCGGGGCCGTCCGGCCTGTGGATGATCAAGCCTTCAGGCTGGGTGGAATCATTTTCGATCAACACCGGGATTCCCAGGTACGGCGCTCCCCGGTCGGAGCAGAAACTGCCCGACAGCGTGAAGCCCGTGACGTGCGCTGCGGCCAGGAACGGTTTTTGGGTGTTGGTTCGCATCGACAATGCGCAAGACTTCAAACGCTTCGAAGCGCAGATGAATCCGGCGCCGGCCGCGGGCTCTTCGGGGCAGCCGGGGTCGGACCTTCCGCCTTGGTTTGTGATTCGCGGGTTGGGCAATGGCGGACCGATCACCATGCCTGACGACATTGCCACCACAGCGCCCGTGGTGGATCGGCCTGTCGTGGCTTTACAGCCCGCTGTGAAGCAAGACTTCCCTGTCTACCGGGTGCTGCATCTGGAAGGCTCGGTCTGGCGCGCCCACCCTGCGCCGAAGCTGCCCGATGCGCCGCAAAAAGAAACCGAAGGCGCCAGCACTCGACCGGCCTACAAGCAGGGCGCGTTTGGCATGCTGTTTCTACGTCAGGAAGACGCATGGCCGCAGATTCTTTACCAAACGCCGGGCGTGGGCATCACCCGTTCACGCTGGATCAATGACCGCTGGGAAACCACGGTCATTGATGGCGCGGATGCTTTTGATAAGGCCATTGTTGTTGACCATCAGGCCGTGATTGTCCGGGCCGCCAAGGCAGGTGGCAATGGCGCAAGTCTCTATCTCGGCGTCATTTCCGGTGATGAAGTCATTGACCTGCCCAAAGTGGACCTTGCCTCGACGACCGGCGACTCCTGGGCTGTCGTGCCGATGGACAACGCCATTGCCATCATCCAGCCGCTTCCGGGCCAGGCCATCGAATCTGAACTGGACTGGAAGCTTTCCCTCAAGCGCATCAACCTGCTTGGCCAGACCGTGGGCGATACGCAGCAGACGCTGGAATCCAAACCAGCCAATTTGTGGAACGATTCACCCAACATGGTGATCTTCGCGTCCTCGTTCTTCGTGGGCCTGCTGCTGATGTGGAGCCTGTGGGGCCGTGACAATGTGGAGACGTCCGTCCGGCTGCCCGTGGGTGTGGTGAAAGCCGATCTTCCGCGCAGGGCGTTTGCCTGCCTGATCGACCTGGTGCCTTGCGCATGGGTATCCATGCTGATTTACAAGGTGGAGTTCGGCGAGCTATTCAAGCAGATCATCGAGCTCCAGAAAACCTGGGGCCTGCTTAAGCCGTGGCTGGTGACGGTGGCGATCCTCGCGGTCTATTCCACGCTTTGCGAGATCTTTTACGGCCGGACGCTGGGCAAATACCTCGCCGGCCTGCGCGTCACCCGGCTTGATGCCAGTGCGCCCGGGGCGCTGCAGATCATCATCCGAAACGCCGTCAAGATCATTGAAGTGCTTTGCTTCCCGCTTATGTTCATTCCCGTGGCCCGGCTAAACGCCCAGCGCCTTGGCGATATGGCGGCGCGGACCATCGTGGTTGCCGATGAGCCGCCTGAAGAAGAAGATGATGACGATTTCGACGGCAATTGATTCGGCGAGTCGGTTCGTGCCCAGTGCACGGCCGCGGACAAAGATCGCACGCCGACCTTGAACCACTTTTATGCAGGCCACCCATGACCACCCTCACCTCCCCGATCATGTTTGAAGACATCTGGGCCGCGGCCCGGCGCATCAAGGGGGGCGTGGTGTACACGCCTTGCCCGTATGCCGAACTGCTCTCCCAGGCCGTAGGCTGCGAGGTCTACTGCAAGCTGGACTACCTCCAGCGCACCGGCAGCTTCAAGGAACGCGGCGCGCGCAACGCGCTGCTTCAACTGCCTGAAGAAAAACGCAAGAACGGCGTCATCGCCGCGTCGGCGGGCAACCATGCGCTGGGCCTTGCCTATCACGGCAAGCAACTAGGCATTCCCGTAACCGTGGTGATGCCCAAATTCGCCCCGATGACCAAGATCAGCAACTGCCGAAAGCTGGGGGCCAAGGTTGTGCTGGCCGGCGACCATCTCGAAAACTCCCGCCAGTTCGCGCTGGAGATCATGGAGAAAGAGGGCTCCACGTACATCCACGGTTTTGATGACCCCGCGGTGATCGCCGGGCAGGGGACGATGGGCCTTGAGATTCTTGAGCAGGTGCCGGATGTGGAAGCCATTGTGGTGCCTGTGGGTGGCGCGGGGCTTATTGCCGGGCTGGCGCTGGCCGTGAAGACCATGCGTCCGTCGGTGCAGGTGATCGGCGTGGAGCCGATTCGCGCGGCCAGCTTTGCCGCTGCGCTGGCCGCGGGCAAACCCGTGCAGACCGCCATCACCCCGACGCTGGCCGACGGCCTGGCCGTCGCCTGTGTGGGCGCCAATGCGTTTGAGCTGGCCAGGAAACACGTCGATAAAGTCGTCACCGTCAGCGAGCGCGAGATCGCGCTTGCCGTGCTTCGCCTTGTGGAAATGCAACGCGGCGTCGTCGAAGGCGCAGGCGCCACCGGGCTGGCCGCGGCGATCGCCGGAAAGCTTCCCGAACTGGCCGGCAAGAAAGTCGTCTTTCCCCTCTGCGGCGGCAACCTTGACACCCCCGTGCTGGGCAGGATCATTGAACGCGGGCTCGCCGCTGATGGTCGGCTCTGCCGGTTTGAAGTCGGCATCTCCGACCGTCCAGGTGGGCTGGCGAAGCTCGCTACGCTCATCGCCGCCGAAGGAGCAAGCTTCCGCGACATCTCCCACGACCGGACCTTTGGCGCACAGGATCTGGCTTCCGTCAACGTTCACTGCGTTGTCGAAACCGATGATGTGGAGCACATCAAGCGGATCCATCATCGGCTGGTGGGCGAAGGGTTCTCCGTCAAGTTTTACGACTGGACGCTGTAACGCGCGCTGACGCATTCCATGGAACTCCCCATCGCCCCAACCACGCATGTCCCCACGCGCGATCAGATCGTCCGGGCGTGGCTGCGCGCACTGGAGATGGTGGGGGGGAGCACCGACGGGCTGGTTTCGCTGGATACGCATCAGCGCGTATCCACATCGGCAGACAGGGGAGCACCGTTGCACGATGCCGCGTTTGGCTTTGCCGGCCATGTCAGGCAGGCTGAGCTTGCGAACCTGCTTCAAGAAGGGGTCTTGCCCAGGCGGGTGATTCCCGACGCCGGCTGGGATCAGGCGCAGGTGGATCAGGGGCTGTCTCCGCTGGGCTACAAATGCAGTCCGCTTGACCTGTGGGTGCTTTCGCGCACCAGCATCGCCCATGCGCCTGAGGGCGGCTTTCAGGTGTTGTCAGGCAGGGCGGTGTACCGGGATGTGGCCGCCCTGGACCCGGACTCGAAAATCGGTCTTACGCTACTGCTGGATGAGCCCAGGCTGGACATGCTTGTGCTGCGCCTGCCGCAGGGGCCGGTGAGCGCGGTTTCGGTCATAACAGTCAACACGCTGGGATTGATCGTTGATTTCACCATGCCCGACCCCGGCATTCCCGGGCTGGCGCAGGCCACGTTGTGGTACGCGCTGGAGTTGTGTTCAAGATCGCAGCATAAAGCCGTGGCAGCGGTTTTAAGCCCTTCAAAAGCGCTTATTGAGCCGTTTAAAACCGCGGGGTTTATGGCTTTACCCCCGTTTCCTGTCTGGGAACTGGCATAGCCATTGGACCCAAACCCCAAACCCGACTAAATTAGTGGCGTTTTCAATCACGCATCCCTCCCTGTGGATAGACCCGGACCGACCATGGCCAAGATCACGATCGACGGCAAAGAACTGAACTTTGAAGGCAAGAAGATGATTCTCCAGGTCGCCCTGGATAATACTCATGAATTGCCGCATTACTGCTACCACCCCGGGCTTTCCGTGGTGGCCAGCTGCCGTATCTGCCTGGCGGAGATTCTGGCGCCCAACCCCAAGAACAACAACGCCTTGGAGCCCTTCCCCCCGGGCCCCCCGAAGCTTGCCCCCACCTGTCAGACCCCCGCGATGGACGGCATGGTGGTGCACACCAAGACCCCCAAGGCTATCGGCAACCAGAAAGCGGTGATGGAGGCCCTCCTCATCAATCACCCGCTGGACTGCCCCGTGTGCGACCAGGCCGGCGAATGCTCCCTGCAGGATTACAGCTTCAAGTACGGCCGCGCCGAGTCGCGCTTTCTTGAAGACAAGATCAAACAGCCCAAGAAAGACATCGGGCTCAATGTTTACCTCTACAGCGACCGCTGCATCATGTGCACCCGGTGCGTGCGCTTCACCAAAGAAGTCACCGGCACCGCTGAACTGGGTGTTTTTGGCCGCGGCAGCCGCGAGCAGATCGATGTGTTCCCCGGCCGTGGCCTGGCCAACGAGCTTTCGGGCAACGTGGTCGATCTCTGCCCCGTTGGCGCGCTTTTGGACAAGGACTTCCTTTTCACCCAGCGCGTGTGGTTCCTGAGCCAGACCCCCAGCATCGACGGCATCACGTCTTCGGGCGACAACATCACCGTCCACCACAACGAAGGTCAGATTTACCGCTTGAAGCCCCGGGCCAACCCCGAGGTCAACAAGTGGTGGATCTCCGACGAAATCCGCTATAGCTGGAAGTTCGTCCACTCTGAAGATCGCCTGCGCTCGCCCAAGCGGCTGCAGCTTGGCACCCAGGTTGAGTGCGACTGGTCCAAGGCCTACGAAGACGCACGCGACAGCCTCAAGAAGGCCGTCAACGACGGCAAGCATGTCGCGCTGCTGGTCTCCCCGATGCTCAGCTCCGAAGACGCCTACCTGCTGGCCCGGGCCGTGAAGGCCCTGGACCCCGGCGCCGTCATCGGCGTGGGCCCCGTGCCCGTCTCCGGCGCAGACAAGGCTTTCCCCGGCGGCTACACCATCCGTGCGGAAAAGGCCCCCAACGCCCGCGGCGTCAAGCGCGCCATCGAGATCATCGTCGGCGAGAACAACGCCCTGGACGCGGCCGCATGGCAGACCGCGGTGAAGGACGCCAAAGCCGGCGTCGCCGCTGCCATCGTCACCGGCAACTATCCCAGCGCCTGGGCCACCAAGGAGCTTTCGGGTGCTCTGTCCGGCAAGTTCCTGGTGCTTATCGACACGCTGCCCAACGACCTGACCACCAAGGCCAACGTGCTGCTCCCCAGCGCAACATGGCTGGAGAAGGCCGGCACGTTTGAAAACCATGCCGGCAAGCTTCAGGCGTTTGAGCAAGCCATCCCGGTGGTTGAGTTTGCCCGGTCCGAAGGGCAGATCGCCCTGGACCTGGCCTCGGCCCTTGGCTCCGGCAAGCCCGCCATCTTCGACGCGGCGAAAACCCGCGAATTGATGGGCGGCGTGTTTGTGTCTTCCGTTGCGATGCCGAAGTTCGATAAGGAACTCGAAAGCGCCGCGGAATACGTCACGCTGTGATCGGATGCAGAGAGGCCTGCGGCCTTTTCGGGTATCGGGTAAGAGCAGAGGAAGAATTCATAGAACACAACAGGACGCCCAAGGGCGTCCTGTGTTTTTCTGACCCGAACCCCGAACCCCGAAAAACCTCGCCCGCTACCATGGTGGGCTACAAGAGAGACTTCATGCGTACGAAAACATTTGACCTTGAATGCTTCGCACTGGGCATGTTTCAGACCAACTGCTACGTGCTCTATCCTTCCAGCAAAGAGCAGGGCACGGGTGCGCTGATCATCGATCCCGGCCAATGGCCTGAGAAGGCCATCGCCTTCATCAAGGAGCAGGGGCTGACGCCTGAGAAGGTGGTGCTGACTCACGCGCATGCCGACCACATCATGGGCCTGCATGAGGTGCGTGAGAGCTGGCCGGAAATTCCGATCGTGATCCACCCCGCGGAGAAGGAGTTTCTCATCGACCCCGTGCTGAATCTTTCCGCGCTTTTTGGTGAGCCTTTCACCGCGCCGGAGGCGACCGGCTTTTTAAACGAAGGCGACACGCTCACCTTTGCAGGCAAGGACATTCAGGTCTTCCACGCGCCCGGCCACAGCCCCGGCAGCATCTGCCTCTACATGCCGTACCAGCGCATGGTCATCGGCGGCGATGTCCTCTTTCGCGGCTCCATCGGCCGTACCGACTTCCCAGGCGGCAGCTTCGATGTTCTGGCCAGATCCATCCGCCAAAAGCTCTACACACTGCCCGACGACACCACCGTGTACCCCGGCCATGGCCCGGAAACCACGACCGGCTGGGAGAAGAAGAGCAATGGGTTTGTGCAGGAAAAGTGATAAGTGAAAAGGTAAAAGGGATAAGGCAGAGTGAAGAGCGCAAGACGTGATGTGGTTTGAGTTATTGCCGGGAGAAGGCTTGGCGGAGGGCTTTTCTGAAAGAGAAGATGTCGCCTTGCCCGTCCAGACGCGCAGTGAGCCAGAGAGCGTTGTAGAGACGGAATGATGCGAAGCAGATGGCCAGCACCATCGTCAGCAGCAGAGGGATCTGCGCGATGGGGGGAAGCTCGATGCGGTTGATGTTGTAGACGAGCCCGAAACACAGGCCGACGATGATGAGGTATCGCAACGCGGCAGTGATTGTTTTGCGCGGCGGAGGCATTAATCCATTGCCCACGTTCATGAGTGTCAGAGGCCGAAGAATGGCCATCGCACAGATAAAAATCGCAGTGCCGGTGAACATATTCAGCCAAGTGAACGACGGAGGCAGGGGCGCATCGGGCGAATAGGTAACAGTCATCTTCCCATTGGTGAAGTCGGTGACTTTGCGCAGGGCTGTGCCTGAGGCTAGTTGCCATAGCGAAATACCGGCAATGCTCAGGCCCGCCAAAGCATCAAATGCCATGGTCCACGCGGCTTTGACGGTGAGATTGTCGGCCAGTTCCCTGCGAGAGACAGGCAGCGACGCCACGAAAAGCCAAGGCTGGTTAAGCCCGTGGAAGAGAGAAAAAATCGAGCTGAAGAAAATCAACTGTAGCGCCACGATGAAAGCCAAAGGCCGCACCTGAATGTCGAAGACCAGCAGCGGCGAAAGCGAAAAGATCAAGAGAACGCCAGTGGTTGCAATGCGGCCAATGATCTGCTGTGGGGTGATCCGATTGATCAGCCAGAGACGTTCGCCGTTGCGCTGAGCGCGCGCAATGTCGGATTCAATATTCAGCCTTTGCATCCAGTTGCCGGTACGGTCGGCCGGTGCCTGATGAGGGGGACCGAATATGCCGATCAGAAGGGGCGAGAGAGAGACCGGTCCGCGGAGGCGAGACAGACGCAGCAGCCATGTGCCCCAGAGCGCCAGTGCGAGAAAGGCGAATACGGTGACGCAGGCCAGGCGAAAAGCGGCTGCATGATGGCCTGTGGCGAGGAGAAAGATGGCCGCGGTCAGGGCCGCGAGGCTGGCGATGTTCAACAACGCAGAGGCGTTTTTAATGCGTAAGGAAGCGCCGATTTCCGGCGCCGCCAATGCGGCGAATAACCACACCATGGCGGGAGTGGAGAGAACGATGCTCCAGATCATGTAGCCGGGGGCTTTGGAATAGAAGCTTGAGCCCAGCGTCGTGCTGTAGAGGAACACGAGAGGGGTCCCGATGCAGGCGGTGCACCAGAACATCAGGCCTGACATGCGTGCCCGGGCATTTGGCAGCGTGTCCCAGATGTTGCTGCCGGCGATGACGAACAAGGCGTGAAAAATGAAGCCCAGCCCCAGCAGGAAAAAGGTAAGGCACATGTAGAGAGGGATGATGCTGTCGGAGCCGCCGCGAAGCAGCATGGGAATTTGAGTGATGACGACCAGCAGAAATCCCCAAATTGAAATGCCCTGCTTGCGCAGCAGCAGGCGGCCGATGGGGCCAAGCATCACGGACCATGAGGGCGTGGCGGTCATGTTAGTCACGGCTGAGCTCCAGAAAGATTTCTTCCAGGGAAAGGTCTTCCACCTGCACGGGGCAGCCGGCTTGTTTTTCGAGCGTTTCCCTGAGGTCGCCCGTGAAGCCGGTGGTGAGCGCGAGGGTGCACCCGGCCTGACGTTTGATGTTGGAGATGGAGGGATGGGTGATGTTCAAGGGCTTGAATTCAGGGCCGAAAAAGCGCAGGCGCTTGACGGATTCCTTGAGGGCGTCGAGGGGTTCATCAAGCTTGAGTCGGCCTCGGTCGAGGATCATGACACGGTCGGCGATGCGTTCGAGGTCACTGACGATGTGGGTGGAGAAGAGGATGGTTTTTCCTTCGCCGCCTGCGATCTCAATCAGTTCCGCAAGCAGTTGCCTGCGTGATACAGGGTCCAGCGCGCTGGCGGGCTCATCCAGCACGTAAAGGTCGGCGCTATGTGAGAGCGCCAGGATGCACGCAAGTTTCTGCATCTGGCCCGGAGAGTATTCGGTGAGGGCACGGCTGACGGGGACATCCCACTGATGCACCAGGCGCTCAGCCAGCGGGGTGTTCCATCTGGGATAAAAGCTCGCGGTGTATTTGATGAGCTGGGTGCCCGTGAGCCAGTTATAAAACTGAGGGTTCTGGAGCACGATCCCCAGCCGGGCTTTGGCTTGGCCGCTGATGGTGCGCGAGTCTTCTCCCAGCACGAAACACGACCCCTGTGTGGGCTCTGAAAAGCCAAGCAGCGTCCGGATGAGCGTGGACTTGCCCGCGCCATTGCGACCCAAAAGGCCCACGACGCTGCCGGTGGGGATTTGAAGGCTCAGGTCATCGATGGCCTTGTGATTGTCATAGGTGACCGTCAGCTTCAACACTTCGATCACGCTGGTTTGCTGCATGGTTTCACTCATGTTCGTTCTCCTGGAAAATCCCCGTAAGTAGTTGCTGGACCTGTTCGGGCGTCAGGCCAAGCTGGTGCGCCTGCGCCGCCACCTGGCGCAGGGCCTGCTGGATAACGGCTTTGCGTTGTTTGAACGTGGCATCGTTTTGAGGAGAGATCAGCCTCACGCCTTGCCCGCGCACATTTTCAATCACACCGTCGCGCTCCAGAAGCGAGTAGGCCTTGGAGATGGTCATCGGATTCACGGCCAGTTCCTTGGCCAGCGACCGCACCGAAGGGAGAAAGTCCCCGGGTTTGATCCGGCCCGCAGCGGCCAACTGGGACACTTGGTCCATAAGCTGTCGATAGATCGGCACACCCGACGAAACCGAAACATGAAATGTAATGCTTGGTTCGACCATGTGTATTAGTGTTGTAATACACTAATGCGGTCGAGTCAAGGTCAATCCCTCAGACGAAATGATCAGGAGCGTGTCGGGTCAATGCGTGAAGCATTGTTCCGGGAACTGCCCGCCGTCGCATTTTTTCATCCCTGCCTGCACGATGGCTGCGCCTCTTTTGGAGTTTGACGGCTCCCAAATCGGGAACTTTCCCACCTTTGCCACCATGTGCCCTTTGAGCACGATGTTCATGAGGCTGGGGCTGGATGCTTCTTCCTGCTCACCGGAGAGGACGGGGTTGGTTGGTCCTGTCGTGCTCAGCAATTCCTGGGTTTTGGCCATCAGTTTGCGTTGAGCCTCGTGGGCTTCCGGGGTGAAGGTATCCAGGTACGCCACATACCGGGATTGGGGATTGGAGCAGCCCGAGCATGAAAATACGTTGGCTCTCACGCCCGCGGGCTGGCCGTCGATCATGCTGCCCGAGGGTGTTTGAATCGGAGGCGTTTCATTAAAGCCGCCTGGGAAAAAGTCACCGGTCGCGGCATCGTAGTAATACGCCTTAAGCGGTCTGGGGTCGCCCCAGCCCGGCAACACAAAGGCCCACACGTAGTACATTGCGCAGCAGACCGCCATCAGCGAGAAAAGCGTTACCGGCATCGGATGGTTATTGATCCAGCGTATCAGCCTCATAAAGCCTCGGGGTCCCGGTTGCCGCGCCTGTGGCCTTGAAGGGACACACCATTCTAACGTGAGTTATTTCTCATCCGGCATGCATTGCGTGGGAAATTGCTTGTTGGGGCATCGCTCAAGTATTTTGGAAATCAGTTCCGATGCTTCGATGGATCCTTCCGGGTACCACTTATTGGGCATGGCTGCCGCTGCGATCAGATGGCCTTTGGCATAGGCTGCCATCAGGTCCAGTGAAGCGTTTGGGTCTGCATTACCGACGGGATTGGCCGCCGGATCGCTGACGTTGTTGATCATCTGGTTGTCAGCCAGCATCTGTTCATTCATCCGGATCTGCGCGTTGCGTGATTCTTCGGTGAATGTTTCCAGGTATCCGACGAATCTGGAAGAGGCGTCGCCGCAGCTGGAGCAGGTAAACACATAGGCCCGCACGCCCGCGGGTTCATCGTTGGCGGTGCTGCCTGCCGGCGTGGGGATGGGCGCGATCTCCTGCACCTTGCCGACGAAGAGCTCATTTTTCACCGTGTCGTAGTAGTACGCGGTGGTGGGGGGGACATACATGGTTGGGTTCATCGTCGCATTCAGGTAGCAGAGTGCGCCCACCAGCACCGCCATTGCTCCGCATGTCACGACCGTCGAATTGTGGTTGATCCAATTGCGCAATTTCATATTCAACCCTTGATAAACAGGCCAAACAGCTCAATTAAACAACTTAGGAAATGAGGCGGAGACTTGGTATTCGGCAGACACGAGACATGGCTTTATAACGTTGAAGCGTACCGGCTATTGCACGGGATTGCAGGTCAATGGGCGCGCTGGGATTCCTGTGTCTGGCCGGGGGAATCCTTAACCCAGGTTTTCAGCAGGTCGTAGGCGGGTTTATTGCGCACGCCGTAGCCGGTGTCGTCGTCCCCGCCGTTGTAGTAGGGGTCCCACTTGTAGAAGAAAACGCCTGCGGCCTTGGTGGTGTCCGGCTTATCGCAAAGCAGGGGTTTCCAGACGCTTAGAAATGCGTTGTAGCCGTCGGACTGCTGTTTGGGGTCGGGCGTGGCCTTTTTGCTGTTGACGTAGTTCCATGGGTCTTTGAGCCCCCAGGGAAGCGATGGATAGCCGATTTCCGTCAGCAGCACGGGCTTGTTTTGGCTCTCGCCGAATTCCAGAAGCTGGGCCTGGATGTCTTCCCAGCGTGCGACGAGTTTCTCATGCGTTACCGGCTCATTGGCGGGGATGTCTTTCTGGAGGTTCCAATAGCCATTGATCCCGATCATATCCAGCTGACCCCAGAACACGGGCGTCTGGTAGTGGTCCCAGTTGGTGGAGTAGCTGAGCCGGCCTTTGAATCTCGAGCGCACCTTCCCGATGAACTTTGACCAGTTGTCGCCTTGTTTTTCCGTCGTCAAAAGCTCAGAGCCGATGCTGAAGACGTCCGTGTCCGTGGTGATGGCGATCTTCAGGAATCCATCCATCGCGGTTTCATAAGACTTCCACCACAGCGACCAATTCTCAGGCCGGATTTTCCCGCGCCATTCGTTGCCTCTGGGCTCCGCCAGCAGCACGATCGGCATAAGGGCCGTGCGCAGGCCTTTTTTCTTGGCGTAGCGCAGAACCTGTTCCAGGTCTTGGGGATCGGGGGATTTACCCGGGCCCACGATGATCCGGATGTCCGTCGTTGCGCCGTTGGTCTGGTACATCGGCGTCACCACTTCGATCGAGTCAAATCCCATGGCTTTGATCTCGTCGATCGCGTCCATGTAGATCTTCACGTCTTTGGTGTGGTGATAGTTGAGCGCGAAGCCACGCAGCGGCGCAGTTGATGCCGCTTTGCGATCGCTGGGGGACACGGTTGCCTGGCCGTCGGAAAGCGTTTTATCCTTGGACATCGCCAACATTGGCATGGGGCCGGCCTGCACGCTGGCGCCGGTACCCATGAACGCAAACGCAACACCCAGCAGCCAGAGGCCGGCCGCGCCAAGCAATACATAACGGCTGATTCTCGATGAAGGCATGGGTCGGTGTTGCCGAGAGACAGGCTCTTTGAGATCGCAATTACCTGGGGGGTGCCCCGGCAGGGCCGCCTGGCACGGGAGGAGGAAGCATGCCAGGTCCGCCACCCGGGAGCGGCGGCATGCCCGGGTCAGCCGGCTGCCCTGCTGCCGGTCCTGAAGGCGCGGCCTGATCGCCGGTTCCCTGGTTCTCTGGCGTGGGAGTGTTGAATGCGGGGTCCTTTTGCGAGCCCGCAAGGTAGATCACGCGCGCCAGGTCTGTGCCCAGGAAACTCGTCACCGTCAGGTTCCCGGGAGAGGTCACGACGCTGACACCCATCTGCGAGGTCACCGGCAGGCTTGCCAGCGCGGGCAGCTTCAGCGCCTGCCGGGCTTGGTTGACGTCCTGCAGGAAGGCCGAAGAAGTAAGCATGAATTCCACCGACGGGCCCGCGGGCATGTTCGTCCGGGTGAAGCGCACGCCACGGGTGTCGCCCGTGCCGGATTTTTTCTTGATGCTGTCGATGGTCGTCCGGATCACGCCGGCGTCAGCCACGGTGGTTACGATCACAAAATCCGGGCCCGAGCAGACGTACCCGGAAATACCCGTCGAAGCCAGGGTTTGCAGGAACTGCGAATCCTTACCGGCGTCAAGCACGTTGCGCTGCGCGGTGATCCGGACTTCGTATTGGTCCACCGGAAGATCGCCGATGCGCAGATGATCCTTGCTGTAGGCCGATACGAACGGGATGCCCTGATTGGTGATGCCGGGGAAGGGCTTGGCGCTCAGGTTCGTCACGCCTTCCATCAGCGTCTGCCGGAGGCCTGCGGGGTCTTTGGTCTGGAACACCAGGACGTTGATATCGCTGTTGTTGAAGCCGGAGGTGGCGGGAACGTAGTTGTAGGTTTGGGCGTAACCCGACGCCTTGTTAAGCGCAGGCAGCAAACGGACCAGGATCGCCGTCATCGGATCCTCGATCATCGGCTCCATCTGTTTGACGGCCATGTCCACCAGCACATCGGTCTTGAAGCTGTCGAGCGCAACGGCCTGGGCGCTCATGTAGATTTCGGTGGGCACCAGGGAGAGCAGGGGGGATGCGTCCCGGGGGGCTTTGAGCAGACCCGCGACGGAAGAGGTGCTGTTGAGCTGGACCGAAGCCTGCAGCGTGATGCCGTGGGGGTAGAGATTGCCGGAAATCACGATGCCGGAGGCTTCATTGATGACGGTTTTAAGGGCTTGATAGCCGGCGATGCGGGTCACCAGGCGGTGCGCATCGGCCGGGCGCCTGTCCTTGGGCATCTTTTCGCGTTCGGTGCTCGCTTCAGCGATTTTCGCGTCCAGATCGGCCAGCAGTTGCGCCCTGGCCACGCTGAGGTTCAACACAATGGAGAAGTCGGATTTGGCCAGTTGCTGCGCGCCCTTGGGGCCCAGAGATTCGACGATCGCCTTGCCGGCGGCGGGGGAGTTCATTGCATCAAGCGTGCCTTTTTGCGAACCAAACACGGCATGCGTGCCCAGCCTGCGGCAGTAGCCGGTATAGTCACGCGGGAGCTTGACCTGGGTGGTTAATTCGTTGGCGTTGCCGCCGAAATTGGACAGGAAGTCGACATAGTTGGTGATCGGGAAAAACGCCAGCGTCTGGCCGTCTGCCGCGCTGCCCAGCAGGCCGCCTTTGGAAGCGGGAAACACCACCATCACGGGGCCTTCTTCGGCCATGCCCTTGCTGACGCCAAATGCGGTTTTGAACTGTCCCAGCGCGTCTGCCAAAAGCGGAAAGGTCAGGCCGGTTGCTTCGCTGCAGGCTGAAAGGCGCTGGCTGAACTGCGTGGGGTTAGGCACCAGCACCAGCATCGCGGTATTCACCGGCGCATCATTGACAACACTCGGCAGAGTCGCGTTTTTTGCTGAATCCGACGTGGTTTCAGCCGCCGGGGCCGCTGCGTCTGCTGCATACAAACGACTGGAAGTCTGGCTTTGCGCCCACAGCATCATGCCAGCCAAACCTGCAGCCAACACAATCCGGTTTCGGAAAAATCCTGGAGTCTTTTGCATCTGGCGGCGATCCTTTGCGAGCGTTATGGGCAAGTTCCTAATAGGGGAGACAACGCATTCAACAGTATTCAGACCGGTTCAGGTGCCAGTATAGCGCATGAAAACCATACGTGTCACTGGCACCCGCCACAGACCCTGACCAGTGTCGAAAAACTTGGCTTATCCGCCATAAGTCCCTATAGTAATAGTCTTATGACCGCGTCAAAGCGTAAGGTTCTGGTTGCCATGAGTGGCGGAGTGGATAGCTCCGTCTGCGCTGGCCTGCTCGTGGAGCAGGGCTACGACGTTATCGGCTGCTTTATGCGCCTGGGCAGCGATGACAGTGTGGAAAAAGTCGACACCTCCGCTCCTGTGGCTTGTTCCACTGCAAAACCGGGCCACCAGGGGTGCTGCTCCGTCAATGATGCCCAGGACGCCCGAATGGTCGCCGGCCTCCTTGGCATTCCCTTCTACGTCCTTAATTTCCGGAAAGACTTCGGCAAAATCATCGACTACTTCGTCAGCGAATACAACGCAGGCCGGACTCCCAACCCCTGCGTGCGTTGCAACGATTGGCTCAAGTTCGGCAAACTGCTGGACTATGCCCGTTCAGTCGATGCGGACTACGTGGCCACCGGGCACTACGCCCGGGTGGACCAGACCCATCCCGATGGCCCGCGCATTCTTCGGGGCATGGACACCAAAAAAGATCAGAGCTACGTTCTCTTTGGCATTAAGCGCCAGGTTCTGCCGGGCTTGATGCTCCCCATCGGCGAGATGACCAAGCCGGTCGTCCGGGCGCACGCTGAACGCATGGGCCTACCCATCTTCGCCAAGCCCGACAGCCAGGAAATCTGCTTCGTGCCTGACAACGATTACGCCGGGCTCGTCAAACGCCGGACCCCGGAAAAAGTCACCGCGGGCGTCGTGCTTGATACCCAGGGCAATGCGCTGGGCGAGCACCCAGGGCACCAGCACTTCACCATCGGACAGCGCAGGGGCCTGGGTGTTGCCAAGGGCGTGCCGCTTTATGTCATCCAGCGCGATCCCGTCGCCAACACCATTGTGGTGGGTGATAAGGAATCGCTGTTTTCCAGTTCCTTCACCGCTGACCAGACCAACTGGATGACCGATCTTCCCGTGGGCCAGCCGATTCGCTGCCAGATGAAGATCCGCTACAACAGCCAGCCTGTGCAGGGCACGCTGGTGATTCATCCCGACGGCACGGTGCAGGGGAGTTTTGATCAGCCCGTTTCAGCCGTGACGCCCGGGCAGGCTGCGGTTTTCTATCAGGATGACCAGCTTCTGGGCGGCGGGTGGATTTCCAGCGTCCAGCGCGCTTCTGACGCCGCTTGATTCTTTTGCGGTGCCGGTTGAGGTAGGTTTTCTTACGTGAAGTTTGAAATTCGGGGAGTCACGCATGTCCAGACTATCTTCGCCACCTTTGCCTCAAGCGCGGTTTCTGCGCACGCTTGAACGTATCTGGATCGGCACGGCGACGGTTTCCACAATCATTCTCACTGTTTATTTCACCTCCTTTGTCAGCACTTCGGTGGAGCAGGTGCGTACCAGCCGTTCGCGCGACCAGGCCTTGGCGCGCATGCAGAATCGGCTCAATGAGGAACCTGTTCCAGCCCGCCCCATGGCCTCGGCGGCAGGGCTTCAAGACATGCGCCCGGGTTCGGTGAATCCCCCGAATCCCGGTCAGCCTTCAGCCCCCGCTTCCATCCCAGAGTCGTCCGTGCGGCCAAGCGCTCCTGCGCCGGCCGCGGCCACCCATGTCATTTCCGGCTCAACATCCGTGGCCGGGGCCAATGCCGGCATTGAGGCCAAGCTCGGCCCATGGCTCAACCGTCAGCAATGCCAGCCGGACCTGCCGATCTACGCCAATGTCCGTGGGCAATGGCGTGAAGGCACCATTGTGGATGTGCGTCAGTCGGTGGTGATGGTCCGGTTTGTCGATTCGTCTTTTTCGGATGAGGAATGCAGCATCTCGCAGCTTCGCGCGCGCTCGGGCGCAGGTAAGCCTCCGGGCCCGTCTTCGCCCGGCACCGCCAGCTTGGCTCCCACGCCTCCTGTGCCTCCGGCAGCCATTGCTGGCGGTTCCACTTCTCCTGCGCCCGCAACCCCAACCCCGGCGCCAGGTGAAACAGCGACTTCTGCGCGGCTTACATCTGCCTCCGATGTCCCTGCTGCGATGACAAGGACGAAGTCTCCGCTGCCGTCGCGAACGGGTTGGGTCTCCATGCCGACAAGGTTTTACCGGGCTCAAGACGCTGTTGAGGTCGTCACCCAGAATGGCGCATGGAAGCCTGCCACGGTTAAACGGGTCGTGGGTTCTCATATCGTTTGTGCCTTGACCGAGAGTCCTGATTCCAGTGTGCCTCTGGGTTTTCTCCAGGTTCGAATGACTTACGATCAAGCCAGTACGCGCGGCTGGGAATTGTTGCAGGCGCGCCAGGCAGCCTATCGGCAATCCCCCCGGCCGCCGCGCAAGGCCTACACACGCGAAACCAACCCTGAACGGTATCCACGCCTGACGGACCTTATTCCCGGAATGCTGATCACAGGCACCCGAAAGGTCAATTCATCCCGGTTGATGGCGGTCGTGGTGGGTATTGATGGGTCGTTTGTCACCATTCGTTATAAGACCGATGGCACGGAAGAAACTCTTCCGATCGAGAAAGTCTGGCCGGAATTTTCCTACCAGGTTCGCCCCGCTGATGAATACAAGCCGGACCAACTGGTTTACGCGAATCAACAGCGGGGGATATTCAATTCCTGGGCCCTGTGCAGAGTGCAAAAGGTAGAAGGCGACAAAATCATCATGCAATGGGGAGAAGACGATGATAGTTCACTTGAGGAGCGGACCTTGTCCATATATGAGGTTCGTGCTTTAAGTATGGACAATGGCAAATGAAGTGAAGATGAAGGCGTCAGCCGCTGCCTGCGGCATCCAACGATGACCAGTAGAAGGCGTCGGGATGGCAATTCAGGGCTTGAACGGCTATTTCAGGTATCCTGTTGGGTGTGTTGTGATTTTTCCTTCGGGGAGTCGGCCCATGTCTAAGAGCTATTCACCACCACTTTCCCAAGCGCAGCTTCTGCGTTCGCTTGAATACGCCTGGATGGGCGTTGCCGCGGTGGCCATGGTCGTTGTGACCGTGAACCTTACTCTGCACATCAATGGCACGGTGGAACAGACCCGCGTCGTTCGGACGCACGCCGCCGTCATGCTTGCCCAGCGTCAGCGGGCAACAGATCAAGACAACACTGCTTCATCGGCTCTCCCGGCCACAATGCCTCCCGCGGGATCCAATTTTTCCAGCGCTCTTGGTCCGGCGCCTGCGCCGGTGACCCCTACGCCCGGTGGCGCCGCCACCTATGTGATGTCAGGCTCCACCGCGTCGGGCGCCGGTTCCGCGGCCGGTGGTATTGAGTCCAAGCTTGGTGCGTGGCTCACGCTCGATCAGTGCCAGCCGGACCTTCCCATTTATGCCAATGTCCGTGGGCAGTGGCGTGAGGCGAGCATTGTTGATGTCCGCCGGCCGATGATTCTTGTCCGGTTTGCCGATTCCTCTTTTTCCGATGAGGAATGCAGCATTTCACAGATTCGCGCACGCGCGGCTACAGGCCCCAGCGCCTCCGGTGCCATCGCCGCAGGCACGGCATCCAAGGCAAGCGGCGAATATCAATCCGGCGATTGGGTTGAGGTCTATGACGCCAAATTCAAGGCATGGCGCACCGCAGCGATCGTCAGCGTAACGCCCCAGGCCATCATCACGCGTTACTTCGATGAACTCCAGTCCGACGCCTCCAACTCGCCAAGCACGGTCCGGCCGTGGAACTACAAGTCTGATCCCCGCTACAGCAGCCGAACCACTCCGCCGGAAAAAGCGCCTATCAATCTCAAGGCCAGCGACTTCATTCCCGGCGAAGAGGTTGTGGTGGTGGGAAGCTCGCCATTTTCCAAGGCCCGGGTCGTCGGTGCCGACGGCGACCGCGTCGTCATCCGCTGGCATGCCCAGCTCAAGCCCGATGAATCTTTCGCTCCCGATCAGATCCGTTTGAGCGCCTGGGGCCCGTTCCAGGAACGCACCCGGCCCAGCGCCACCGACATCCCCGTCAGCACATCGAGGGTTGCCGCGGCAAAACCCTTGTCTGCATACGCTGTCGGCGAACAGGTGGACATTATTTTCCGGGGTCGATGGTCACAGGGGCAGGTCGTCTCAGCCCAGGACGACAACGTTTTTGTCGACGTCAACATGATCGGCGTTCGTGTGCCGGCTAAAGTCGGCGAGATCCGTGCCGCCAGCGGCGGACAGGCGCGTGCCGAAGTGCAGCCGCAGGCGCCCACAGGCCCGACATCGCCCAATCCTGATTTTGCCGTCGTTGCGTTTTACCACTATCGAAATGAGGACCCCGTCCAGACGTTGACATCCGACGGCCAGTGGGTGCCGGCGAAGGTCAAACGCACCGAAACGGGCCGAATCATTCTTTATCCTCTCGACGGTACTGGGTCTGAGTTGTCGCGCGCTCCCTCGCAAGTTCGCATGAAGCGCGAGCTGTTCATGCAGCGGGTTAAAGAAGCATCCTCCGTTCGGCCTCCCGTGCCCGGCGGTCAGGGGCAGCAACCGGCCGTGACGACCGTTTCATCCCCCGAGCGACGCAAACAGGTTTCGGACTACATTCCCGGCCTGCTTGTATTCACTTCCAGAAATCCAGGCGCCGCACCCAGCGAGGCGAGGGTGGTTCGCGTCGATGGCGACAACGTCGTCATCAGATACAAAAACGACAACAGTGAAGACGTCAAAGATTTTAAGCAATTAACCACCACGCACTCTTTGCGCACCAAAGCCGCCAGTTTGTACAAGCCGGGTGAATGGGTTTATGCGCGAATGTCTCCCAATCCGTCGAGCTCCAGTTGGTACGCACGCCGGATCGAAAAGATCGAAGACGGAAAGATCATTCTGATGTGGGGTTGGTCGGGCGATATGGCCCTGGAAGGCCGGACTAAATCCGTCGAGGATGTGCGTCCGATGAAGATGGCTAACGAATAATTCCGCTGGGAGAAGTTCGATCTTCAACTTGCAATGTGCCAGACGATGTTCAACCCCGCTCAACCCCATAAAACACAACAACCCGGCGTAAACCGGGTTGGGTGTTGAAGTGACCCCGACGGGATTTGAACCCGTGTGTCCGCCGTGAAAGGGCGGTGTCCTAGGCCGCTAGACGACGGGGCCAATTCGAGCGAGCCATTATAACGCGCATTTTTGCCTTGGCAACCCTGTGGGTAATGCTCAAGAGCCCAAATGTTTATTCATCCACTTTGCCGAGTGAATCCAGCGCGATTTCGCACGCAAACGCGTCTTCGAATTCAAACACGCCCTGGAAGTCCTTGAGCGTATCTTCATCGGTTTTCCGGATCAGCTCCGCATCCACCATGGCGAAAACAATGTTTCCGAAATCGTCGCACTTGGTGATGTTCCACCGCTTCAGCACGGTCAGCGCCAGTAGGCCGTATTGCTCCAGGCCGTAATCACGCAGGCCAAGGCACAATTGCTTGCAGCTTACGTGCAGGTGTGAGGCTTCATCCTCCGGCGTTGATCCGTGGATTCTGCGCACGGTGAAGTCCAGCCCGCGCTTCACAAAGCAAAACGCATCAGGCGGGTATTTCGTCTTACGTGCCACCGGAATCAACATGGAGAGGTAGTCGCCCTTCATCGCTTTCTCATTATAGGGCGGCTCATTGCAAGGTGGCGACCGGATTCAGACCAAATGCCCATCAATTCCACATCACCTGGGCAGCGTACGATCGAGTTCCTCATCCTGCTTAAGCACCTGCGCACGGCTCTTGAACGCCACGTTCTGCGCGGCTTTTTGCGCCCGGTCAAACAGTTTTTCCAGCGGTTTTGCCAGGGGCTTGGTGTTTCCCTGAAACACTTTCCGGACCACCTTCGTCCGCATCGGCGAATACTTCGCCACCAGATCGTCTTCCAATGAGATGATGACCTGCGCCGTGCCGGGGTCGCCTTGCCGGCCGGCGCGCCCAAAGAGCTGGCGATCCACACGCCGTGAGGTGTGCCGTTCGGTCAGGATCACGGCCAGCCCACCGATTTCCTTCACGCCCGGCCCGAGCTTGATGTCGGTGCCGCGGCCGGCCATGTTGGTTGCCACCGTAATGGCCCCGGGCTGGCCCGCTTTGGAAACGATGTCCGCTTCTTCTTTGTGATGGATGGCGTTAAGCACCTGGTGCCTCAGCGCCACCGCTGAGAGTCGCTCGGAGAGCGTTTCCGAAGCTTCAATCGACCGGGTGCCCACGAGCACGGGTCTGCCTTCGAGGTGGAGTTCCTGGATTGTCTTCACCACCGCGGCCCATTTAAGCGCGTCGTTGGCGTAAATCTGCGTCGGCAATTGCTTGCGCTGGATCGGCCTGTGGGTGGGGATGATCCGCACCGGCAGCCCATAGGTTTCTTCCAGTTCCGAGCTTGCGTCCGCTGCGGTGCCCGTCATTCCGCACAGGTGCGGGTAGAGCTTAAAGAACCGCTGAAAGCTGAGGCTGGCCAGGGTATCGCGATCCGCGGTCACGGAGAGGTTGTGTTTTGCCTCCACGGCCTGATGCAGTCCATGCTGCCATTGCCGGTCCTGCATGAATCGCCCGGTGTATTCGTCGACGATGACGATTTTGTCTTCAACGATCTGGTACTGCACTTTGTGGATGTAGCAGTGTTCCGCGGTCAGCGCGCTTTCCACCAGCTCTTCGCGCCGGCGTACGGCTTTCCAGATGCCGTGATCGTTTTCGGTCAAAAGCTCCGTCACTTTTTCCCGGCCGGCGGGGGATAGCTCGCATCTGCGCTTGGCCAACTGTACTTCATAGTGCTCGGGAAATTCCAGCTTCATCGCGATTTCGCGCGCACGGTTGTACATCGTCGATGACGGGTCCACCATACGCGGCTGGGCGATGATCAGCGGTGTCACCGCTTCGTCGATCAGCACCGC
This sequence comes from uncultured Phycisphaeraceae bacterium, assembly GCA_964542875.1. GTDB lineage: Bacteria > Planctomycetota > Phycisphaerae > Phycisphaerales > Phycisphaeraceae > CAZGOM01. Next base: position 48,132 of record CAZIWA010000012.1, on the reverse strand, counting down.
GTCGGCCTCGTCAACGATGGCATAAAAAAGCCCAGGCACCAGAATCTGCCCGGCGCCCTGCCGGCCGGCGGTTCGCCAGCGCGTGCTCACCGGGTTCATGATCCGGCCGAGTTTCAGTTGGTCGCGCAGCCAGTCGGCTACGAGTTCTTTTTGCGTGATGTAGATCACGTTCTGCTGGTACAGGGACGCGCGTTCATGCTCGGGCGTCTCCCCGACGATCGACACCGCTTTAAGGCCGGCGCGCCGGTAGATGGGGGAACGGCCTTCGGCATCGCGGGCGGCCAGATAGTCGTTGACGGTGATCACGTGCACCGGCTTTCGGCGCCAGCCCAATGCGGTGGCAGCCACCGCTGCCGTCAGCGTTTTGCCTTCGCCGGTCACCATTTCCACGATCTGCCCCAGGTACAGCCCCAGGGCGCCCATGATCTGCACTTTGTACGGCCGTTCGCCCGTCTCCCGGAATGCCACTTCACGGATCGCGGCGAAACCGGTCCGGATCATGTCTTCCTTCACCTCGCGTGCGGAAAACGCATCGCGCAGGTCCATCAGCTTCAGGTCCAGCTCGCCTTCGCGCAGGCCGGACCATTCCTTTTCCTGCGCCACGATCAAATCCGCCTGCGCGTTAAGGTATTTCACCCCGCGCCGGGCGAGTTTGATCCGGTTGATCCACTTGTTGGCGGTCGCATCCAGCCCACGTAATTGCTCCGGCTGCCGACGGCGGATACGCAGGCTATGCCAGAGACGCTGATCGGATTGGATGGATGCATTACTCAAGGATGCTGATTATAGCCTTCTAAGTGTGCGCCAGACATTGCTGCGTGTGTGATTTAAACTCGATAGGCGCACTTTCTATTGCATGCGCTTGCTATTCGATTACGATGATCGCCGCTTTCTCCTCTCATTTTGCTTTGACTTCACATCTGGAATGGCTTTATGCAAAAGATCGCAGACAGGGCGTTTACGCTTATTGAGCTGTTGGTGGTGATCGCCATTATCGCGCTGCTTGTCTCCCTCACGCTCCCATCGCTGGTTTCCGCGCGGGATAACGCGCGCGTCGCCATGTGTGGCAGCAACATGCGCCAGATCGCTTCCATGGGTGCGGGGGTATATAGCGCGGATTACAAAGGCTGGCTCGCTCCCGCCGCCGGGCGAAATCCCGCTCGCGTCAACATCCGCAACGCGTACACCGCTTACGACTATTCCTACAACTACGCCGACATGAGCTATTACAACGTGGAGGTGTGGGAGCTCCTTGACCCATCGGCAAACACCAGCGTCATTCCATTGTCCAAAAAGCAAGGCTTCGCCTACTGTCCCGCGGCTCCCCGTCCCTGGCGTGGAAACGGCGACTACCCCTACACCGAAGCCACCTATGGGATGAATCTTGTCCTCTCCCGCTACAACGGGCCGGCAAACCCAACCATCAAAACCGTGCGCGCGGAGCAGTTACGCAGCGCTTCCAACCGGTTGTTTTTTGCAGAGACCCACCAGAATTACAAGTCCGGCTACCGGCTTAGCGCAGCCAACACCTGGCCTGCCAATTACACCATGACGCCAGCCTATCCGCAGCCGATGCAGATTGCCGGTTACAGCGATCCCGACAGCGTTTCCCCGCAGCGCCACCTGTATGGGTTTAACTCAAACTATGTCGATGGCCATGTGCAATTCATCAAACATGAAAAGGTTTATATGGCTGGTATTTTTCCCGAAGGCCAACTCACCAGCAGCCTCTGGTTCTACCCCGTGTCGTACACCAATGATGCATTCAACACCCTTTGGGGGCCGTTGTACGAATCCTGGTAATGCGTTTGGCGGTTCTCAGCCCCCCAGGCTCTTTACATGCACTGCGATCCCCGCCTCAAGCGGTGTGCTCGGTGCCGCCAGGCCCGCGGCCTTCATCCGGGTCAAGTCGTAAATCCGATGGCATAAGAATGGTGCTTTATCCGGGTTGGCGGCCAGGTAAGGCGGTGTATGGATGTCATCCCACTTCACCGGCAGCCCAAGCGCTTTGCCGATGGCCTCGTAATAGGCGTAAGACTCCACATAATCCGGCCCTGCGGCGTTGAATACCTGTCCGACCGCATTCTTGTTGCCATGTATGCTCAGCAGCAGCTTCGCCAAATCCGGCGCGAAAATCTGCTGCTGCAGGTAATGTGCGCCCACCAGGGGCAAAGTCTGGCCCGCCTTGATCTTTTCAATCAGTTTCGCATCCCGGTTATCAGGAGGATTGCACCCCAGAAGCGAACCCGGTCCGTAAATGTGGCAGGGCCGAATAATCGTCCATGTCAGCGAGCCTGCCTTGCTCATCAATTCCAGTTCACAAAGCCGTTTGTTGGCGCCGTAGCCGGCACCCTGCATGTACGCCGCATCGGTTTCGCCTTGGGGGAACTTGCGCTTGGCCGGGTCGTACACGAAGTCTGTCGACACCATCACGTAGTGCCTGGCGATTCCCTTAAGCGCATCCAGCGCGATGGCCACATCGGCGGGTTCGTAGGCGATGCAGTCCACCACCAGGTCAAACGTCACTCCAGCGGTTGTCAGCGCAGCCTTGAGCGCTGACGCGTCTTTCCGGTCCGCCAGCAGGGGAGTGACGCCTTTTACGCCCTCGCGCTTGCCTCGCGTTACCGCCCACACAGCCCAGCCAGTCTCCACGGCCAGGCGCGCCAGTGTGCCCGACACAAAGCCGGAACCGCCGATGATCAAAAGCCTGGGTTGATTCATATTTGCCTTCGGTTGTGTGTCGTGCCAGGAAAACATTCTTAAAATACCCGGATGAACACCATAGCGCCTTCGACGACCAAAACCGACACCGTCTTTGCCAGGGCCTCCAAAATCTTTTCCGGCTGGACCGACCCCAAAACCGGCGCGCGTGTCCTTCACATCACCCCGAAGGAACCGGTCTTTAAGCCCGGTGAGCTCCACACCCTCTATCACCAGTTCAACGGCTTTCTGGATGGCGGCTCCAAGCTCCTCCTGCGCACCGGCACCAATGCCTATGCAGGCGGCGGCGGCATCAAGACCTACGTGCTCGACCTCACCACCGGTCAGCTTGATTCACCCTTCCCCGAAGGCGCAAACGTCTACGAAGTTTCCGACATCACCAAGACCGCGCTTTTTATCCGGACCACGCCGACGGGGCCGGTCTCCGTCCTGTGGGACATGCGCACCGGCAAAGACCTCGCCACCCTCGCCGTCCCTGAAGGTTGGCGGCTGTCAGGGCTGCAAAAGCTCTCCGACGGCTCAGGCGCTTTCGTCTCCCATGTCATTGGGAAGAATTACACCGAATTCGTGCAGTCCAAGCTCTGGCTGCTGCGTCCCAATCAGCCGCCTAAAGAGCTTTTTGATGCTCAAGCCTTCTTCTGCAACCACATGCAAAGCTGCCCCACGGACGCCAATCTTTTCGCATACGACCGCTGGCCTTCCCCCATGCGCGAGGTCGACCAGGCCATCCACATCATGACCCTCGATGGCTCCGTGCATGAGCCCGCAAAGCTCAACGCCCAGGCCATGCGCCCCGGTTCCACGTATGGCGTTCGCGACCACTATGTCTGGAGCCCCGATGCCAAATACATCGTCAGCTACTTGAATCCCGACCCGCTCACCACGGAGCAGGTGTACAGCCCGTCTTTTGATCACTTCAAAATCCGCTGGGTTTTGTCCGCCCTCAACTGGCGCACCGGTGAAGACTTCGCCGCCTTCTATCCGCCCGGCCGCTGGGGCTGCCACATGCAGGTGACCAACGATTCCAGGTACATCATCTCCGCAGGCGGAAATGGGTTTGATTACCTCTACCTCGTCGATATCGCCAAGCTTAAAGACGGTTGGAACGAACGCATTCTTTGCCAGTATCCGGCCACCACTTCACTGGGGAACAACGTCGAACCCTTCCCGCAGCCTTCGATGTTGCCGGATTCCTCGGGCATTCTCTTTAATGCCGGCTGGCCCACGCCCAGGCACGGCGTTTACATGGTTGAATACAACGGCTGATCTTCCTGTGAATTTGATGGTCGTGTCCTTGGGCCCGTTATTGAAACAACATATGCCACAGCAAATCGACATCCCCGTTCCCATGCGTGATGGCGTCGTGCTCTCCACTGACGTGCGCCTTCCCAGGGGTGATCGTAAATTTCCCACCATCCTCTGGCGCACGCCCTACAACAACACGGACCCAGGCACATTGGTGCGCTATGTGGATCAGGGATACGCCCTTGTCACCCAGGACTGCCGCGGCCGGTTTGATTCCGCAGGCATTTTTTCCACCTTTGATGAAGCCTCCGACGGCCATGACGCCATCGCCTGGATCGTGGCCCAGCCGTGGTCAGACGGAAGCGTGGGCATGGCAGGGGGGTCTTACGCAGCCACCACGCAGTTCAACGCCGCATGGACGCGTCCAAAGGGGTTGAAGGCCATCGCCCCCCGGGTGATGGGGCGTGATCTTTTCATCGATACCCTCTATGTCAACGGTGTCTTTTCGCTCCAGCTTGCCGCTTCATGGGGCTTTACGATGGCGGGCCGGGCCGGGCAGAACCTTGCCGCGCTGGATTGGAACACGCTTTTAAATCAGCTCCCCCTGGCTGAGATTCCCAGGTCCGCGGGCTATCACGTTCCATACTTCCACCAATGGCTGGAGCACGGGGTTTACGATTCCCTCTGGCGTGCCCACAGCGTGGAGGCGCACCACGACGATATCGCCGTGCCTGCACTGCACATGAACGGCTGGTACGACCTCTACGCCGAAGGAATGTTTCGCAACTTCAATGCCCTGAGGCAAAAGCAAGGCGAAGGGCGGCAAAAAATCATCATCGGCCCGTGGGCCCACAGCTTAAACACCCGGACCACCGGTCAGCTTGATTTTGGCCCGCAGGCCATTGTGAATCTTGATGAGATGGAGGCCCGCTGGATGGCCCGCTGGCTTAAGGGCGAGGACAACGGAATCGATCGCGAGCCGCCGATTAGGCTTTTCACGATGGGCGTCAACACCTGGCGCAATGAAACGTCATGGCCGCCCGCCAACGCAAAATCCACCTCCTATTTCCTGAACAGCGCCGGCCGGGCCAACAGCCTGTTTGGTGATGGCGCTCTCGCCACGGCCGCAACTTACGCAGCGGAATCTGACCGCTACACGTACAACCCGGCCAACCCTGTGCCCACCATGGGCGGCAACACCTTTGGTGTGGTTTCCGGGCCGACCGATCATTCGCCCATCGAGCGGCGCGATGACGTTCTGGTCTACTCGTCGCCCGCCTTGTCCGAGCCGTTGGAAGTGACCGGCTTTGTGGAAGCCGAGCTTTATGTCTCCACTGACGCGCCTGACACTGATTTTGTCGTCCGGCTGTGCGATGTCCATCCCGATGACCGATCGTTCATTCTCTGCGACACCATCGCAAGGCTCAGCTTCCGGGAAGGATTGGATCGCGTTGTTCCTTCCATTCCCGGGGAGGTGTATCGGCTCAAGGTGACGCTCGGCGTCACGTCAAATGTTTTTCTCCCGGGACACAAGATCCGGCTTGAGGTCACTTCCAGTTGTTTTCCACGTTTCGCCAGGAATCTCAACACCGGACAGGATTTTGCCAAGGGTACGCAAATGCGGTCCGCACGCCAGATGGTGCATCACTCGGTGCAGTGCCCGTCGCGGCTTATTTTGCCTGTGATCGCTCGTTGATACCGCCGATATCAGGCCTCAGCCGGGGGGGTGGTCGGGGTTTCCCTGCTCTTGGGCTCAGGCCAGGGCTGTAATTCCCTGTTTGACGGGGTATTTATTTGCCACCTACTTCACACTTCCCTAAAATATCAGCAGAACGCCGGGTTTAACTGGTCACGGAGGCCCGATGAAATACCGGCGCCCCCAACGGGCTGAATAATGACTGTTCTGGTGGTAGATTCGCGACAGCGACGCGTGGTTCCACCCCTTAAAGTGTTCTATTGCGTCAAACGAATCGCGTGGAACCTAATTAGTGCCTAACACCCAGACCAACGCCATGAGCAATGCCAACGCCATCCAGACGCAGCCCCAGGCTTTGCAGTCGGTTTCAACAGGTAGTGGCGCATCAAATTCAAATAACTCGTTGACGCTCGGACCGGACCATTCTTCACTTCATCGGTACAGCTCGCTGGTGACGGTTGTTCGCAAGCACGCCATCGAGCACCCTGAAACTCCCGCTTATTACTGTCTTGCCGAGGATAATTCCGGCGATGTCGCCACCTTGACCTACGAGCGGTTTGACCTTCGCGCCCGGGCCATTGCCGCACAATTGATGGCCATGGGGCTTACCGGTCAGCGGGTGATGCTGGCTTATCCGCCGGGCCTGGACTTCATCACCGGGTTTTTTGGTTGCCTTTTTGCCGGCTGTGTTGCCGTGCCTACTTTCATGCCCCACAGAAAGCGCACGCTGGACCGTTTCCGGGCCATCAGCGACGACGCCAAGGCTTCTTTTGTGCTCAGCACTCGCGCCGCGATCGATCAACTCCACATCCGGCCCTCGCGCGAAGGCTCATCCAACGAAATAGCTTCTGCGGTCCAGTGGCTTGCCGCTGACGAAATTCCTGATTCCCTGGCCCAGTCGTGGCGGCAGCCGGAGATCAACCCCGACACCCTGGCCATGCTGCAATACACCTCCGGTTCCACCAACCGGCCCAAGGGTGTGATGCTCAGCCATGAAAACCTGGCGTTCAACGCGGCGGACATCAACCGGGCTTTTGACGTCTGTATCAAGCGGGACGCCAGTGTCTGCTGGCTTCCCACCTATCACGATATGGGCCTCGTGGGGGGTATTCTCGGCCCCGTCATCGCGGGCCAGGCTCACTATCTGATGTCCCCGGCCACTTTTCTTCAGAACCCCATCGCCTGGCTCGAAGCCATCACCAAATACAAGGCCACCATTTCCGGCGGGCCGAACTTTGCATACGACCTGTGTGCCCGGAAAGTGACGCCCGAACAACTCGCCACGCTCGACCTCTCCAACTGGGAACTGGCCTACACCGGCGCAGAGCCCATCATGCCCGACACCCTTGAGCGCTTCTGCAAAACCTTCGCTCCGGCAGGCTTTAACCCCAAAGCCTTCTATCCCTGCTACGGCATGGCGGAAGCCACCCTCATGGTCACTGGCGCCAACAGGTTCAACGGCGCCACCACCCGATATTTTGACGACGAAGCCCTCTCCCACGGACGCGCAACCCCGACACAGCCCAGCGCTCCCAAAGCACGCAAGCTCGTTTCATCTGGCCGCGCCGTCGCTGGCCTTCACGTTGCCGTGGTTGATCCGCAAACCCATCTGGAATGCCCGTCAGGCACCGTTGGCGAAGTCTGGGTGGCAGGGTCCACCGTTGGCCACGGCTATTGGCAAAACCCCATTCAAAGCAAAACCACCTTCGGTGCGCGTTTGGCAGCTCCTTCCCCGGACCGGCCTGTCGATGCCCAGTACCTGCGCACGTCGGACCTGGGGTTTTACTGCGACGGCGAAATCTACATCACCGGTCGGCTTGATGATCTCATCATCGTCCGCGGCGTGAATCACCATCCGCAGGACATTGAATTCACTGCCCGCGCCAGCCACCCGATGTTGGATTCCGGTGCTGGTGCGGCGTTTGCCATTGATGACCCCGCCGGGCCGCGGATCGTGCTGATCCACGAAGTAGGCAAGGTTTCTTCCGAAGACCTTTCCCCTGTTCTGGATGCCGTTCGCGCCAGTGTGCTTGACGCCCACGGCTTGGCGCTAAGCGCGCTGCTGCTGGTGCGCCTGGGCTCCATTCCCCGGACCACCAGCGGTAAAGTGCAACGCAAAGCGTGCAAAGCGGCGTACATCGCTGATGACATTAAAGCCATCGCATCCTTTGCGCTTCCCCCTGATCACCCGCCTTCGGAAACCGTTGCCAGCGCAGTCGCGCCTGACGCCTCGGTGAACTTCGTGCTTGCAGTCATCTGCCAGCACGCGCATGCCATGTCCGGCATGCCGTTGGCCAGCCTCAGCGCGCAGACCCAGCTTGCCGGTCTCGGTCTGGATTCCTTAAAGCGCATGGAACTGCTGGCCGTTCTGGAAAAAACCTTCGCCGGCCACCTGCCTGACTCTCACATCGCCCAGGCGCAAACCCTGGGCGATCTTGCCCTGGCAGTGCAGCGGCACCTGGTTGACCGTCCCAAGGACGGCACGCTCACACGGGAAGTGCCCCCTCAGCACTACGACATCGCCCAATTCCCCGAATATGCACAACTCAAGCGCCAGGAGGCCATGCTCATCGGCGTCGCCGGGCAGGTGCCGTACTTCCGGGTTGATCAGGGTAATTCCACGACGCCTGGCATCGCCAACATCCAGGGCCGGCAGCTCGTCAACTTCTGCGTCTACGACTACCTCGGCATGGCGGCGGACCCGCATGTGGCCAAAGCCGCCACTGACGCCATCCTGCGCTACGGCGTAAGCGCCGGCGCCAGCCGCTTGGTCGCCGGTCATAAGCAGGTTCATGAAGACCTGGAAAGTGGCCTTGCCAAGTTCCTGGGCACCAGCGCCGCCATCACTTTTGTCTCCGGCCACGCCACCAACGTGACGGCGATCGGGCATCTCCTGTCGCCTGGCGACCTCATCGCCCACGACATGCTGGCTCACAACTCCATCATTCAAGGCGCCAAGCTTTCCGGCGCCACCGTCCGGGCCTTTGCCCATAACGATTGGCAAGCCCTCGACGCTTTCCTGGAGCATGAACGCCATCGCTACCGGCGCGTGCTGATCGCCATCGAAGGCGTTTATTCCATGGATGGCGACTGGCCGGACCTCCCGAAATTCATCGAGCTAAAGAAGAAACACAAAGCGCTCCTGCTTGTGGATGAAGCCCACTCCCTGGGCACCCTCGGCGTCACCGGTCGGGGCATTGGCGAGCACTTTGGCGTTCATCGGCCTGATGTGGATCTTTGGATGGGTACGCTTTCCAAATCCCTCTCGGCTTGCGGCGGATACATCGCCGGTTCCTCCGAACTGGTGGAGTACATGCGCTATACCGCGCCGGGTTTCATCTACAGCGTCGGGCTTTCGCCGCCGGTGGCCGCCGCTGCGCTTGCCGCGCTTGAAGTGATCCAGGAACAGCCCCAGCGCGTTGCGCGCCTGCGTGAGCTTTCCCAGCTCTTTTTGGAGTGCGCCAAGGCCGCCGGCTTGAACACCGGCCTGGCTTCGGGTTCTCCGGTGGTGCCCGTCATCGTGGGGAACTCGGTGAAATGCCTGAAGCTGTCCCAGGCGTTGTTTGATCGCGGCGTGAATGTTCAGCCGATTCTGCACCCGGCCGTTTCCGAAGCTGCGGCTCGCCTGCGCTTTTTTATCACCACCAACCACAGCCCTGAGCAGATCCGCGCCGCGGTCCTCGCCACGAGCGAGGAATTAGCCCGGCTCTAAGACCCTGTTTTCCCCGGTAGCCCAATTGTCCCGCATGGGATACGGTGTCCATATGACCGCCACCCAGCACGCCATCGAAGTCCAAAACCTCACTAAGCGTTACGGAACACTTACTGCGGTGGACAACATTTCATTCAACATCAGGCAAGGCGAACTTTTTGCTTTTCTTGGCCCAAACGGAGCCGGCAAAAGCACAACGGTTGAGATTATCGAAACCATCCGGACGCCAACGGCAGGCAAGGTGAGCATCCTAGGCATGGATGTCTCCACCCATAAACGCAAGGTGATTCCACTTATCGGCGTGCTTCCCCAGGGGTTTAATTCCTACGACCGGATCACGGTCTACGAGAGCATCAAGTATTACGCCACGCTTTTTGGCATCAAAAACCCTGATATTGACGCCCTGATGGCGCTGACCAACCTCCAGAGCAAGCGGGATGTGCAGTTCAAAAATCTGTCCGGCGGCTTGAAACAGCGCCTGGGCATTGCCATCGCCCTCGTCAACGACCCCCAGATCGTGTTTCTCGACGAGCCCACCACCGGCCTTGACCCTCACGCCAGACGGGAAGTCTGGAAAGTGCTTGAAGGCCTCAAAGCCCGGGGGAAAACCATTTTCCTCACCACCCACTATCTGGAAGAAGCCCAGCTTCTGGCTGATACCGTGGCCATTATTTCTAAAGGCAAAATCATCGCCACCGGCTCGCCCGACCAGATCATCGAACGCACAGCCAATTACACCGGAGTCACGCTTAAGGCGCCTGCCCCCGGAGTGTTTGAAGCCCTGGCACAAGGGGGCTTTAAACCAAAGCAGGCGGATGGGAATATCACTCTGGAGATCACCAGTCCCGATGCGGTGTACGAGATCCTGGCCGCCATCAAGGCCAGAAACCTGCCGCTGCCGGTGCTTGATGTGCGCAAGCCAAACCTTGAAGAAGTGTTTCTCACCCTGACGGGCGAAACCCTGAGCCCCGAGGCCCAGCAGGAAAAAGATGCCACGACGGCAGGGGGGCGCAATTGAGTCCTCGCATTATCTGGGCCAACCTGATCATCCGGCTTAAGACCTTCTCGCGTGAAAAGTCCACGATGTTTTTCACCGTTCTTTTTCCCGTCATCCTGGTGCTGGTGTTTGGCGCCATCTTCACCAAACCCGAACAGTTGAATCTGGACCTGCGCATTCAAGACCTGGACAACACCGAGGCCTCCCGCAAGCTGGTGCAGTCTTTTGCTGAAACCAAGGTTTTCTCGGTCACCCAAGTGCCCTCGGAAGTGGACGCCAAGGACTACGCACGGGAAAACAAGGTGAATCTGGTTGTGGTGATTCCTAAGGGGTATCAAAACAATCAAATGGACCGGATCGCCAACGAAGACGATTCAAAGGTGGCCAACATCCGGCTCATCACCGATCCCAGCTCCACATCCCTCACCAGTAAGCTGGCGTTCGTCAACGCGGGTTTGGCCAAGGGGAACCAGCAGATGACGGGGATCCCTGAGTTCTTCATCTCCAGGGAAGAATCGATCCTGGACCGCAAGTACAGGTTCATTGAGTTTTTTGTGCCGGGGATCATCGCGATGGCGATCATGACATCCAGCCTTTCGGGTGCGCTGAATTCAAATGCCGAATTGGTGCAGAAAGGGATTCTCCGGAAACTGGCCACCACGCCTATTTCGCACATCGACTGGATGTTCACCAATATTTTCTACCAGATCATCCTGGGCTTTCTCTCCACCACGTCGATTTTACTGGTGGCGTATTTCGTCTATGACGTTCGGCTCACCATTAACTTCTGGCTGCCTTTGTTTGTGGTGCTTGAGGTGTTTGTTTTTGTGGGGCTGGGCATGATGCTTACGCCCATCGCCAGGGAGGCTGAAAGCGCCGCCGCCGCGGCTAACGCACTGCTTTTTCCCATGATGTTTCTCTCCGGAAGCTTCTTTCCGGTTGAAATGATGCCGGTGTTTTTACAGAATTTCGCCCGGGTGCTTCCGCTTTATTATCTCAACGAAGGCCTGCGTGCCGCGATGATTTTTCTGGATACCGCGGTCGTATTCCGGTGCTTGCTGGTCGTGGGCGGGGTTGGCGTCACTGTCTTCCTGCTTGGCGCGCTGACCACAAGATGGGATAAAGGCACGTAATGGCCGGCTCGCCCAAACGCATTCTGTTTATCTGCGGATCCATGAACCAGACCACCCAGATGCATCAGGTGGCCCGGCACCTGGGCGAGTACTCCCAAACTTTCACACCGTATTTCTGTGACGGTTATCACGAGATGATGCGCCGGCTGAGGCTTATGGAATTCACCATCATTGGCGAGAAATTGGCCTCGCGCTGTCGAAAGTATCTGCAGGACAACCAGCTTCCCATCGACTATCGGGCACAAAAGGGGCCTTACGATCTGGTTGTCACTTGTTCGGATGTCTACATCCAGCGGAGCATCGCAAAGTCCAGGATCGTCCTCGTGCAGGAGGGCATTACAGACCCGCGTGACAGACTCTTTCGACTGGTGCAAAAGAATCGCTTCATTCCGCGCTGGGTGGCGGGCACGGCCTGCACCGGGCTCAGCGGCGCTTATGTGAAATTTTGCGTGGCAAGCCCGGGATATGCGGAGTTTTTCACGCAAAACGGGGCGAACCCGGCCCGGATCGTGACCACCGGCATTCCGAATTTCGATAACTGCGCAAAATACCTGAACAATTCCTTTCCCTTGAAGAATTATGTGCTGGCGTGCACATCGCCGCTGCGGGAAATCTTCCGCTCCGAAGACCGGCCGGCATTCATTAAACAAGTGGTCGAGATTGCCGGGGGAAGGCCGATCGTCTTCAAGTTTCACCCCAATGAAAACATTCCGAGGGCAACCCGTGAAGTGGCACGCTACGCCCCGGGCGCGCAGGTGTTTTCAACCGGCAGCGCCGAGGAAATGATCGCCAATTGCGATGTGCTCGTCACGCGATATTCTTCAACCGTGTTCGTTGGCCTGGCGCTGGGAAAAGAGACCTATTCCGATTACGACATGGATGTGCTGCGCAAATTGATGCCCGTGCAGAACAATTGCGCGGCTCAAAATATTGCCGCAGTCTGCCGGCAGGTACTGGAAGGCGGCACATAAAAATGACAACGACAGGCCCATCTTCGATACAAGTCCGTCCAGTGGCTTCCTGGCTTGATCGCCGACGTTTTCTTCACCTGCCCTGGTCCATCTACAAGGGGAACCCCAACTGGGTGCCGCCAACGCTTTGGCTGGAGCGGCAACTGGTGGGCTTTTCCCGGCATCCATTTTATGAGAGCGCCAAAGCACACAATTTGCTGGCATTTAAAGATGGACGACCGGTGGGGCGGCTGACGGCGATCATCAACCACAGCCACAACCGTAAGTACAGCGATAAGCTTGGGTTCTTTGGATTCTTCGAGTCCATTGATGATGTGAATGTTTCCAGCGCGCTTTTTGAAGCAGGTTTCTCCTGGCTGCGTCAGCAGGGCATGACTGCGGTCCGTGGTCCGGCCAATCCCTCGCTCAACTACACATGTGGGCTTTTGACGGACGCCTTTGATCGTCCGCCCATTTTTCAGATGACCTACAACCCGGCTTATTACCCCGCACTGGTGGAAGCCGCGGGATTCAAAAAGTCCCAAGACCTCTACGCCTACGAGATGCGGCCTGAATTGCTGGCAAAAATCGTCGACCGATACAAGCCGGCGGTGCTTTCGCAGCTTGAGGGAACGAATCTGGTGATTCGGCCTTTCCACGCCGGGAAAATTCGGCAGGAAATGGAACTTTACCTGGACATCTACAACCAGTCCCTCGAAGGCACCTGGGGTTTTGCCCCGCTGACCCCTGCGGAAATCAGGAACATCGCCAGCGATGTTCGGCCGCTGATCATCAGGGAGCTTAGTGTCTTTGCCGAGATCGACGGCAAGATCGTTGGGGGCGTGCTGGCATTTCTGGACTACAACAAAATCCTCGCCAAACTTGATGGCCGGCTGTTTCCTTTTGCCTATCGGCTGCTCACGCAGCGCAAGTCGCTTGATACCGCCCGGGCGATGGTTTTGGCCCTGGTCCCCGGCTATCAGCGGTCGGGTCTGGGCATCATCCTTTTGGATGACCTCATGCGTCCCTCCACCAAATGGGGGATCAGCACGTGGGAATTTTCGTGGGTGCTGGAATCCAACACAAAATCCCGTGGCTCACTGGAGCGCGCCGGTGTGGGCATTTCCAAGACCTATCGGATGTATGACCGGCCGCTGTGATCGGCGATAGCCACCATGGTCACAGCCATCGGTTGTTGCGATACCACAACGCCGTTTCATCCAGACCTTCTTGAAGACTGCCCGCGGATTTCCATCCGAGTTGTTCACGTGCCTTAGATGCGTCACAAGTCCAATCCCCTGCCGTGGCTTCGCGCATCTTGTCGCTGTTGATCCATGGCGCGTTGCCCGAAATACGCCCAGCCAGGTCACCACACACACCTGCAATCTTCAAGCACCACCCGGGCATGCGGATCAGGCGTAATGTTTCTACGCCCAGTCCCTGGGCAATCGCCCGGCCAAGCTCGGCATAGGTCGGTGTTTCATCGTTTGCGATGTAGTACACCCCCTGGCCCAGTGGACCAGCCTCACCGGAAAGGCGTTCACCTTTATGCGCGGCGAGGATTAATCCTTCCACCAGCCCATCCACATGCACCAGCGAAAATCGGGAATCCCGATAGCCCGGCACAAGGTGCATTTTCGTCCGATGAATCGCCCGAAACATCTCCAGCACGCCACGGTCGCCGGGACCAAAGACGATAGGGGGCCGGATGATGGTGATCGGCACGTGACTTGCCCATTGCCCGACGGCGCGTTCGCCTTCCAACTTGCTGGCTCCGTACGCCGATACCGGCTGAGGTGCCTTTGTTTCTCTGGTCTCCAGACCTGGGCCGGAGGCGGCCAGGGACGAAACCACCACCAGCACCGGGGGTGTTTTCAACCTCGCACATGCCTCTGCCAGTGTTGCGCTGCCAAGCACATTCACCTGTGTGAAGTCTGCATTGCGGATTGCTTTCACAACGCCCGCCAGGTGGTAGACGATCGTTGGTTGTGACGCCTCAAGGACTTCACCCAGACTCGCCGCATGCGTCACGTCCCCGTTGACAAGCTGCGCTCCCATCTGTGTCAGCGTCTGCGTCTTGGAACCGCTGCGGACCACGCATGTGACTTTGCATCCCTGGGCGGTCAACCGGGCCACCAAGCGCTGGCCGATAAAGCCGGTGGCGCCTGTTACCAGCGCGTGATCCACCCGCGCATGATCTAGAGGGCTGCTGTGCATCCGCTGGCCTTTTAGTCGATCTTCGCTTGCGATGCTGCTTTCAGGAGCGCCAGCAATCGGTTGACGCGGCGTTCCACGTGATCCCATTGGGCCTGGTCGATGAGCATCTTTTCCGCACTACCCGAGGCTTCGGTGATTCTTGGGAAGCCGTAGTTGCCTGCGGTTCCCTTAAGCCGGTGGGTCATGAACCGGAGCGTGTCCATGTCTTTCTTATTGAGCGCTTCATTCAGCTTTTCAATGGTTTCCGGCATGGCCAGCACATAGTTCTTCAACAGCGCCTTAAACTTCGGATTGGCTGCCATCACCGGAGGGAGTTCCGGGTTGAGCACATCAGGAATCGCTTCGTGGGAGTCATGCTTGCTGGGGCTGGTGTCCTGGGGCTTGGACGTGCCTTCCGGTGTTGCTACTTGAACAGGGTCGGAAACCTGAGTGGACCGGGTTTCCGTCATCTGCTGAGCGATTTCCTTGTAGAGCATTTCCGGGACGATGGGCTTGGAGACAAAGCCAGAGCAACCGGCTTTCATGCACTTTTCCTGGTCACCGGACATCGCATAGGCCGTCAGTGCGATGATGGGGGTGGCCATTCCGCGTTCACGCAGCACCTTGGTGGCGGTGTATCCATCCATCACAGGCATCTGCATGTCCATCAGAATCAGGTCCGCCGCTTTTGCGGACCTGCTCATGATGTCGACGGCTTCCTGGCCGTTGGCTGCGGTCTGGATATTGGCGCCCAGCTCTTCGAGCATGAAGGTGATGATTCGTTGATTGTCCGGGTTGTCATCGACGACAAGAATCCGTTTGCCGGTGAGCTCAGGCAAGTTGCGCCTGCTGGGCGCGGAGAGCCCGATTTCGCTGACAGAGAGGGGGCCTTCGACCAGTTCCAGATCATCGTCTTTACCCATGGGAAGGGTGACGGTGAAGGTTGAGCCGACGCCCGGGTCAGACTCCACGGAAATGTCGCCGCCCAGGAGCAGGGCGAGCTTTTTGGAGATTGCCAGCCCCAGACCGGTGCCGGGCTTGCGCGGGGCGTTGGGGTCGTTGATCTGGGAGAAGCTTCTAAAAAGAAGCGCGCGCTTGTCTGGGGCAATGCCGGGGCCGGTGTCGTGGATGGAGATGGCCAGGTGGGCGCGGTCGCCGGGGTTACGGATGAGTTGCACGCGTACGGTGATTCCGCCGTGATCCGTGAACTTTACGGCGTTGTTCACCAGATTCAGGATGATCTGCTTGAACCGGACGGGATCGGTGATGATCAGCCTCGGCACCCGGGTGGCGTAAACCATCTTGAAGTCGAGGGTCTTTTCCCGTGCGCTGGGTTCAAAGAGCGCCTGCACGGATTCAAGCATTTCCACCAGGTCCAGGCTGGACCGGTTCACCTGAAGCTGGCCGGCCTCGATCTTGGAGAGATCCAGCAGATCGTTGATGAGGCTCAGGAGGTGGTCTGCATTGCGATGGATCTGCTTGCCCCAGGACTGGAATTCCGCAGGGGTGCGGCCGGGCTTGAGCATCATGTCGGCATAGCCCATGATCGCCGTCATCGGGGTGCGGATTTCGTGGCTCATGCTCGCCAGGAATTCGCTCTTGGCCTGGCTTGCCTTCTGCGCGGCCTTGGCCAGTTCATTGGCCCGGTCCATGCTTGCCTGCAGCTGACGGTTAAGGTTTTGCGCCTCATCACGGGCCTTGCGTGTTTCTTCATCGGAACGCGCCTGTTCCGATACGTCACGGCCCAGCAGAATGAAGCGAGGCGGTTCACCCGTAAGCGTCGGCCTGCGGGAAATGCTCAGCTCCAGCCACCGGTCGCTGTGCGATGAAGTCACCAGCTTGCATCTCACGCCATGCACATGCACATCGTTGGACGCCTGCCGGACCGCAGCCAGCACGATCGGCACCGATTCCTTGGGGAACAGATCGCTGATGTGCTTGCCGGACATTTCGCTGGCCGCAGGAAGATCCGTCCACGGATCGGGCCTTCGGTACTCATGGATTCTGCCGATGAAGTCGATTTCCATCAGCAGGTCAGGCAGTGCCTGGAGTGTGGAATTCAGCCGATCGCGCACGCGGCCGACTTCTTCCCGTGCCGTGCGCTGGGCCGTCACGTCCAGCGTGAACATCAAGAGACCGGCGATCTGCCCCATCGTGTTGTACCAGGGGCGCACTTCCCACTGAAGCCATTGCGTGGTGCCGTCCTTGCGTTCAAACCGGTCTTCTTCCTGGTGCTCCACATGGCCGGCCAGGCAATGCCGGTGGATTCGCCGCCACTCGTCGCCGATTTCAGGGAACACCTCATAGTGCGATCTGCCGATGATGTCGGTGTTTGTGAGGTTGTAGTCCGTCAGCCAGCGCTGGCTGGCGGCCAGATACTGCATCCGGGTATCGAACATGGCGATGGCGGTCGGCGCCTGCTCGATGAACTGCCGGAACCGGGATTCGCTTTCGCGAAGGCCCGCTTCCACGGACTTTTGCCGGGTGATATCGCTGAGCGTGCCGATTACCCGAAGCGGTTTGCGGTCTTCCGTCCATTCCACCACGGTGCCCCGGTCCACCACCCAGATGTAGTTGCCGTCCTTGCAGCGCACCCGGTGTTCGTTGATGAAGATGGGCGTCTTGCCCGCGAAGTGGTTTTTCAGGTCTTCATAGCATTTGGCTTTGTCTTCCGGATGGACACGGTTGTCCCATTCCGAAAGCGTGTTGCCGATTTCCTGCTCCGTGTACCCCAGCATCTCCTTCCACCTGCGGGAGTAGTAGATGATGTTGGTCTGCACATTCCAGTCCCAAACGCCTTCGCCGGCGCCTTCAAGGGCAAACTGCCAGCGCCATTCGCTTTCTTTGAGCGCGTGCGTCCGGGCGAGCACTTCCTGCTCCATGCGCTCTTTGCGTGTGCGTAGAAGTTCCACAAAGGAGGTGCCGATCACGGTGAACAATACGCCCGCGGCCATCAGCCACCAGGTTGTTCGGATGGGGTGGGTTTTATAGAACACATAGCTGGGCCGAAACACCAGCCCCCACGGCCGGCCAAACAGGAACATCGGGTGGACCTGCTCGATGGAAGCATCCTCCAGCCCATCCGACGAGTCATCCAGTTGCCATTCCTCCGCGGTGCCCCGGGGATAGCTGGCCATCAGTTGCTTGCCTTTGGGCAAGCTCAGGTCCACCATGCCCACTTCCACTTCCGTCTCGGGAATCTGTGAGCTTGTACCGGCGGTGTTGAGTACTTCACTGAGCCGAACGACACCGACGGAGAAGCCCTTGAGCCATCCCCGTTCACCCATTTCCTTGTTTTGCGAGGATCCGGGATCGGGCTTGCTTACCGGGCGAAAGACAACGATGCCGCTGGGCTTTCCGCCCGTGTCGGAAAGCAGGAGCACGGGATCGGTAGCGGTGGGCAGGCCAGTGGCCAGCGCTTTTTCCAAGGCATTGCGCCGGATCAGGTTGGAGTTCACGTCAAAGCCCGGCTTGCCGCTGTTGACGGGTTCAAAGTAAAGGAAGGGGTAATACTCAGGCCGTTTGGATGCAGGCACCAACTGCTTTTTCTGGTCCTGCTCGTAGATGCCCAGATCGCCGACGCCCAATTCACGCAGGCGTGCTTCAAGGGCGGGACGTTCCTGGTCCGTTACCCGGGGCACCCAGGCCAGCGCCACCAGGGACGAGTTTCCCGTCAGGGGCGTCGCAAATGCCCGGAACCCTTCCATCGTCGGTTCCGTGTTTCCCTGGTAGTGCAGGGCGATGGCTTCGATACCGATCGAGAGTTGGTTCATCTCGTCGGCCACCTTGTCGGCGAATGAATCGGCGATCCGTTCAAACTCGCTGGAGCGTGCCCGAGATTCGCTCTGGTACGCCATGTAGCCCAATGTCCCCGTTACCACCAGCCCGAGAATGCACGCCACGATGGACTCAAAATGCCGAACCGGGAACGACCCTGATTGAGTGCTGATCGTTCTTCGCTTGCTGAGCACCCCCAGGGGTGAAATGATCAGCAGCGTCACCGCGCCAAAACCGACGATGTAGAAAAACCGTTCCCGGGCCACGCCCTGGAATATGTCTTTTTCTTTCCTGTCGATGCCGACCACCATCAGCACATTGCCTGTCCTGGGGTCCAGCACGGGGGCAAAGGCCGATACATACCGGCCGTATTCATCTTCATAAGGCTCGGTGGCGGTTGCTTTTTTCGTGGAGAAAACCGCGCGAAGTTCTTCGGATGGCTGCTCGTAGACCTCCCCGGGTTTAGAGGCATCCTTACTTTCAGGATCAATGTTCTCCGGGCCAAACACCATCAAGCCCTGCCGGATGGCAACGGTGTAGATGCTGTCTTGCTTGACGAGTTTTCCATGGGCCTTGAGATGCTCTCGAAGCTGCTCGAAGGATGGCCTGCCGTAGTCTTTCTCCGAGAAGGAAAGTTCCTTCACCCGCTGGATGGGAATCGTCCCTGCGGTCTTGATGACTTCCTTCACAAGCCATTGACGGTATTCGCTCTCAAACCGCTGCTGGGCGATGGTCGGCGCCAGCCATCCCAGCGATACCAGAATCAGGAAGCTTACCGGAAACAACCGGTAGGATTCCGCCAGCGGTATTTTCTGGTCCTTAGGCGGCACATACATCATCCACCACACGTGCGGCACCAGAAGCACGCCTGCCACGGTCGACAGCAGCACGAGATTGGTGGTCGCCTGTGGGCCCCAGCTTTCCTCGATCATGCCTTCCAGGCCGAGGGTCACCAGGCCGCCCATCTGGCCGGCGGACCATGCCGCCACCAGCGATCCCAGCACCTGCAGCTTGAAGCGTTCCGTGGCGTCGCTGATGTGTGCTGCGCGCAAAAGTGGATTTGTGGCGTAAATGCCGCCAACGCCGATCATGAACGCCGAAAGGAAGTACAGCACCTTCACGGGCTGCACCTTCAAAGCGGGTATGCCGATGATGGCGCCATCGAGAATCAGCAGCCCGGCCGAGGCGATCACCCCCATCACGATGATGGTGATCGACCAGGGAATGCCTGAATAATCATTGCGCGCGCGCTGCCCTAGGCTCAGCAGGCTGATGGCCGTAAGCACGCCCATCGCCGGGAAGCCCCACACCGGAAGCCAGTCAATCGCCAGGCTGAGCTTGCATAGCTCCACCCATGACTGCACCGATGCAAACAGGCAGAACACCGCCAGCCAGAATCCGTCGATCCGTCGCTCCTGCTGACGAACCACATGGAGGCTCAGTCCAGCTACGACAAACATCGACAGGCCGTTGACGAAGAGCAGGTAATCGAGATTTTGCAGCAGCAGCGGGAGCATGTACGGGGGTTGCCACCAATGAGAGACGGGACCGGATTAACACGGCTTGGCTTTCTGAATCGAAAGGTATCAAGACCGATGACGTAGATACAAGTGTACTAGGCCAGATTCCGGCAACAACCTGGGTTATCCACCAATCCCCATAACTGTCGCATTTTGCACTGCCAAAGTGCCGTTTTTACCTTCCCCAGCGGTGCTTTGCCCATGTAGAATCATCCCATGCCCGATGTAACCGCATTAAAGAAGCCCGCCGCGTCCGCTACGCTTTCCGACAAGGTGTTTCAAAACCTTCGGGAACGAATCCTAAAAGGCGCTCTTAAACCGGGTGAGCGGTTGGTCCATCGGAAGCTGGCGCAAGAGCTCGGCGTCAGCACCATCCCGGTTATTGAGGCTTTACGCCGGCTGGAGCAGGACGGCCTGGTCACCGGGCGTGCCAATGCCGGCGTCCGGGTGGTGGACTGGGACGACCACCGGGTGCTTTCTGAAGAAACCCTCCGAGAAGCCATTGAATGCCAGGCCGCCCGGTGTTCCGCGGGCCGTTTGTCTGGAAAACCCCTATCGGCGCTTTTGGCCAAAGCCAGATCTGTCGACAAAATGCTCCAAAAAGGCATGGGTTCACGCCCCGAGTGCATTGAAGAGCACATGGGTTTTCACCTCATGCTGGCTGATGCGTCTGGCTTTGCGCTGCTTCGCCAGCAGCTTGAACGCGCCTGGTTCCGTCACATCATCACTGTTCACTCCCAGATGACCCATGCGAAGATGACGCCTCCGGACTGGCACAGCCAACTGATCGACCAGATTGCCAAGGGCGATGAGGAACAGGCCGACAAAGCCATGCGCCAGCATGTGCGTTACAACCGGATCGAAGCCGACGGCTCCCTTCGCGGGCTCCCACCTAAGAACAGTTGATTGTCGTTTCCGCTTTCCCGGGCTTCACAGGCCTGAGCTTTTCCCATTTCGCCAACCACAGGATCGCACATGAAAGTCTGCATTGTCGGCGGTACCGGAAACATCTCCACCAGCTTTATCCCTCTTCTTTTGGCCCAGGGCCACCAGGTCACTCTCTATAACCGCGGACAGCGCTCTAAAGCCCCCGCGCCCTCGGGAGTGCGCGTCATCACGGGAGACCGGGCAAACCAAGCTGAATTTGAAAAAAACATTCAGGCGGAAAAGTTCGACATAGGGATCGACATGATCCTCTACAACGCCACCCAGGCCGCCAGCACCAAGCGTGCCTTTGAAGGCAAGCACCTCAAACAGCTTATTTACTGCTCCACCGTCTGCGCCTACGGCGTTGATTATGACTACACCCCCGTCAGGGAAGACCACCCGCTTCGCCCCATCACCGGGTATGGCCAGAACAAATCGCTGGCGGACTATTTCTTCCTGAACGCGTTTGAGAAAGAAGGCTTCCCCGTCACCATCATCCGGCCCTCGACCACCTATGGCCCGCAGATGGGAGCGCTGCGCCAGATCGCCTGGGACTTTGGCTGGATCGACCGTGTACGCAAGGGCAAGCCCATCGCCGTTTGCGATGAAGGCAAGGCGCCGCACCAGTTTCTGCATGTGGATGACGCTGCCCTCGGGTTCGTCGGCGCCATCGGTAAATCGCACTGCATCGGTCAGGTCTATAACCTCGTCAACCAAGGCCACACCACCTGGGCCGACTACCACAAAACCGGGATGAAAGTGCTCGGCCGGGTTGTCCCGCTCATCGGGATTTCACGCGAAAAGCTTTTCGCGCTGGAACCCCAGCGTTCCGACATCTGCAAAACCATCTTCGCCAATCAGTGCCATTACAGCGGCGATAAAATCTTCAAAGACATCCCCGAGTTCCGGCCTCGGATTTCATTGGAAGAAGGCCTCCGCAGCGTCATTGCCGAAATGGACAAAGCCAACCGCGTGCCAAATACCGACACGGAAACCTGGGAAGACGATTTGATCGCTAAAGCAGGCAAGCCGCTTTGACTCTTACAGGTTGAAGCACGCGGGCGAAATAAAAAAGCTTTGGCACCGCTTCCCGGGGCCAAAGCTTCTTTTTTGCTGATTGATAAGCCCGCTTGGGCAATTATCGTTTGGTCGCGTTATACACACCGAAATGCCTGATCTGCGGAGTTCCGATCGACTGGTTCACCACCAGCCGGATGACTTTCGCCGTTGTCAGCGGGACCCGGTGAATCCGTTTGCGTCCGATGGTGGAGCCGTTGGCGATGGGCATCCAGTCGCCGCCTTGGGTCTGCATGTCGATCCGGTGCTGGGAAACGCGTTGGCCGCGGGCGAGGTCTTCTTCCACGATCACGTGGTCGAAAGCCTTGCCCTTTTCCTGGGAGATTTCCAGTTCCAGCGCATTGCCTTCACGCCAGTTGTCCGCGGAAGCTGTCTTGGCGACGGGAACGGTAAAGCGCCGGCGCAATTCTTCGCCAAATGCCCGGATCATGTTGATTTCCGGTTCGGGGATCAACCCGGTCGGGTCCGGGGTAATCGTGAAGAACAGGTTGGTGCCCATGCCCACGGTGCTGTAGTAGAGCTCGAAAAGCTTGTCGGTGGTCATCAGCGACTGCTCTGTGCCGACTTTCCACACGGCGCTGCCGCGGGGAGCCACCACTGAGCAGGGCACGTTCCAGCCGGTGTACTGGTAGGGGGCGCCGATGCTGGGGCCAAAGCCTGGGTAGACGGGGTAGACCACCGGGTCTGGCGCGGGCGCGTTCATGCCCAGGATCTGGCCGTCGGGCACGGTGCCGCCGATGACGCCTGCATTGGGCTGCAGTTTTTCGATCAGCGCGAACATGGCGTCGCCATGGATGGTGCCGAAGGTGCTGCCGGCTTTATTGCGCACATCCCAGCCAAGAGGGTCGCGCCGGGTGTCCAGCCAGATCACTGTCTGCGGGCCGTAGTTGGTCAGCAGCTCTTTAAGCTGGACCAGGAAGATGTTCCTGAAGTAGAGCTCGCGGTCGCCATTAAGCACGCGTTGGCCGATGGGCATGTCGGTGGAGAAGACGCCTTTGTTGATGTCCGCGGGGGATACATAAATGCCAGTGGTGAATTTGGCCCGGGCCGCGGCGTCCATGTATTCGCGTACAAAGTCGGATTGGCCGCCTTTCCAAGGGCTGTTTTTCACGCAGTATGAGGAAGTCACGGTGGGCCAGAGGCAAAAGCCCGAGGGGTGCTTGGCGGTGAGAATCGCATTGCGCGAGCCCAGCATCCGGGCCGTGTTGAACCACTGGTCCAGGTTCAGGGCCACTGGGTAAAAGAGCGATTTGTCGGCGATGCCGAAGGTGTCGGCGTTGGCATAGGTGCCCATGCCGAAGTTGAAGAGCACGCTGATCTGCTGTTCTTGAAACGCGACCTGCCGAGGCGTGGGCACCATGATCCTGGGCTCAAGGAAGAACCGGCTCAAAAATCCCTGCGGGCTTTCGGGTGCTTCGGCGTATTTCAAGTCGCCGCGGCTGCTACGGTCACCCGCGGTGTAGAACATCACCGTCCGATTTTTGTATTCCGCCAACCGGGCGTTGGAATTGTTGGTTTCCCGTGCCGTGGGCGCGTGGTGGGGGATGTTGGTCACGCTCGTATCGGGCGTGAGCACGGGCCGGTCCTGGTCGGCGTCCTGCCAGTGGATCAAGTCGTGCGAGCGTGTGATTCTCGTCACATGCACGGGCCCGGACTGTTCGGAGTAAAGCAGGTAGTAACGCCCGTCGAAAAAGTACAGCGAGGGGCTGTCCACGGGCCGTTCAACGCCGTACCGGGCGCCGGGCACCTCGGACCAATCGGTCAAATCATCCGATGCGAAGAACCAGACCGCGCCGGCATCGTCTTTGGCCTGGCTCACCCGTGTGGCAAGCACAAACCAGCCGTCGCCGCGGCAGATGCCCATCTCGTGGATGAAACGGCCTTCATCGGCCTCGAGAATCACCACCGGCTTGGACCAGTTCACCAGATCGTCGGTGTAAACCATATGGATCTGGCGGATCTCATTGAGATGCGTCTCGTCAGAGTAATACCCTGCGATGATGTACAGCTTTCCGTCCCACACCAGACCCGTTGCGTTGGCATAACCAATCAGCGGTATGCCGATGATCTGGTTGGTCACGATATCCCGGATGCGTACCTGGTCATGCAGGAAGGCCTGCTCACGGGAGAGGTTTGCCTTCTCCCAATCCAGGTGCCAGTTTTCGACGGCAATTAATTGTCCGCCCAGCACAAGCGGCGTGCAGTCCAGCAAAGGGAACGGCAGGCGTCCCTTTTTCACCAGTCCTGAGTTAAAACTCCCCGTTGTCGCCGCACCTGCTGGCGCAGCACCCATTGGTGCTGGACCCGTCGGTGCACCACCCGCTTGTTGTGACATCATCGATCGGCCTAACGTATTGAACCCCAACGACGTTTTAGTCATCTGAGGACCGTGCTGAATGGTCATGCTGACCTCACAAATACTCGGTGGGAATGGTGCCAGAGTCAAGACACCTCATGGTGCCTGTTCGCTGACGGTTACGTCTCTCTCTCAATCCCTGGGTATCTGTCTGGTTTCTCCCCCGAGAACCTAAGACAGGCTGTGGTAGTGGCAAGCCTGTCTTTCCTCTCGCATTGTATACGCGTGTTGATGAAGTGCAAATTAAAAACATGTTGTTTCTGATAATCCTATAAACAGGTCAGTGTGCCTCGTAGAACGTGAGTTTTGCGCAAAGAAAAAGCCCGGGCTGGACAGGTGTCCAACCCGGGCTTTAAGGGAATCGATACAGAGTTAAAGTGGTGTCAACAATTGCGTCTCTTCACCCTCGCCCAATGGTTTTAGTACAAATTTCAGCCAGTTTGCCTGATTTTGTTTGAAACTCCAGTTTTCAAACAAGCTGCTAGACCCGGCGCGCGCCAGGCGCTGGCTGGCCGTCTCTTCACCGCCGCTGGACATCATCATCATCGACATTCCCGACATGCCCCCAAACGACGCGGTGAAGTCGTCGATTGTCACGATCCGGTTCTGGAACATCTTAAAGCGCGTGCCAAAGCGCCCATCGACATTCTGCAGCGTCGGTTCGTTGTTGGTGACATCTATGCTCCAGGTTCCCGGTTCCGGGTCTGCTGACAGCCACATCTTGCCCTTCACGGAAGTTGTGTTGTCGGGATTGGAGGCGATGGTCAGCCGCATCTTGTACTCAGCCCCTGAGAGGGCGTAGAGCGAGGTTGATGCCAGCACCGTGGATACGCCGTTGACCGATTTATAAAGCCTGAAGGTGTAAGCGGAGCTCGCTGTGCTGCTGATCACCTGCGTGTAGTAATAGGTGTCCAGCGATCCATCGGAATTGGAGTCGATCCCGCGGCCCATGAGCCCGAAGCCCGCAGCGTTGGAACTGATGCTGAATGTGGCGGTCAGGTCCACGTCACGGCTTACCAGGTTATTGACGAATGCCAGGCCATCGCCATTGGCCTGAGAGATGGATTTGGTCATCTTCCCCTTGTTGCCCAGGATGCTTGGGGTCATCCCCGTGGTGCCGATGGGGGCGATGGTCCATGCCGCGGGCCAGCCGGCGGCGTCTGGCCCGGTCCAGGATTCGCTGAACTCAGGAATGGGCACGCTGGCGGAGTAGTTGTCCAGCTTCCAGTGCCGAGCCGTAGAGGATGCGCCTTTGCCGAAGACGCCGATGCGTCCCAGCCGGTTTTGCATCGCCGGGTGGGTGTCTGTCCGGTCGATGCTCCAGGCCGAGGGTTCCGCGCTTGATGCAGCCCAGATCTTGGCCTTGAGCCGGGTGGTGGTCCAGTCTTGCTGGGTGACTTCAAAACGGATGTTGTAGTCCACCGCGGGGTTCCAGTTTTCCACCCGTGCGATGACGCCGTCCACGCCGTCGATCACCCGGATGATGCTCAATGTTCGGCCGTTAAGCTCCACATTCATGACGGCTTTGTAATAGGTGTCCGGGTCGTCATCGGTGAGCCTGGCGATAAGCCCGCCTTGCATGCCGACGGTGCTTTGGGAAGCCCATGCGGTAACCAGCTGTGAGGAATCGATCATCAACTCCATGATGCCGGCCTGGGCCGCAACTGTGGCCAAACCTGGCCCGCCGGAGTTGAAGCGGATCTCTCCGGTATTGCCCTGGATCGTCATCTTGTGTCCGGCTGGGCTCACATCCCAGAATGCCGGGTCCCATGCGGCGCCGTTAGTGCCGGTGAAGGTGTGTGAGATGGATTTTCGCGCCGCTTCATCAGGTGCGATCCAGGTATCCAGGTCGGTTTTTCTGGCGTTCCATCCGGTGACCAAATCGCCGGATTGATCGGCCCGGCGCAGTTCGTAGTAATCGTTGTCGATCGTCCGGATGCGCAGCAGCGAGTCTGGCTGGATGGAATTGCTCAAGTAAAACGCGGTCGCTTCCGAGGCGAATTTCACGCCATCGAAAGTGAACCATTCCTTGTTGATGCCGCCGGTGGAGAACCCGACCGCCGCTTTGGTGTAGCCCTTGAACTCGCCGCCTTTCACTAGCGTCGGCAGCCCCGCGGGCAACGTGTGGCCGACCACCTCCAGCGCGTAGAGCGAGATGCCCGCGGCGTCGATGTTGATGTTCTCCAGTGTCTGGGGATTCACTCCACCGGAGCTTGAGTGCAGGAAGAAGCCCGCTCTGAGGTTGCCGTAGAGCGTGATATCCCGGTAGACGTAGGAGTTGGCATATGCGCCGTGTTCGATGCCCGTGTCGGTGTTGTGATACGCCACGAAGTCTTCGATCACGTGCAGCCCGGAGGTGTTCTGCCAGGTGAAGATGCCGTCACGCCGGTTGTTGTGTGAGGTATTGCCTTCAAACAGCCAGATGCCGCTGCCGCCTTCGGGCCAGGTGAAGCCTGCCGCGTCCTCATCCCCCAGCACGCCGACGGCGACGCTGTCGGTCACCACATTGTTGGACCCCTGGCCCAGGAAGTATCCCGGCAGCCGGTATTTGGCCGAGGCATAAGGCCTCACCAGCGATGCAACGGTCCGGTCCCACACGATGCCGTTGGAAGCGTCTTCCGGCACGCCGTTGTCCCACCAATAGGCGGCATCCCAGGTGTCGTGGCTGACGGTGCCGCGGAAAGTGATTCCGTTGCTGCCATGGGGTACGAACACGTGCGCGCCGATGTCATGGGCAACCACGTTTTCGATCATTGATCCGTTGGTGGCGTCGCCATTCATGTGAAAGTGCAGTGCGTACCGGCCCAGCACGCCGGCGCCGCTTTGCTGCGGACCCAGATAGGCCAGTTCGACGTTTTTGATCGTCTGCGGGTTATCCAGATGCATGAACATGATGTGAGCCCGGCCGGACGTGGTGCCCTGGATCACCACGTTTCGGCTGAGGTTCAGCACCTCCGCGGTCCATGTGCCGTTGACCATGGGATGGTCGTAAGTCAGCGGGCTGCTGAGCGTGATGGTGTTGCCGCTGATGGCGCTGATGGTGCGGTTGTCGTAGCCGGAGTAGGAGATTGAACCTGCCGTGGGCGCCTGAGTGGGGGTGAGAGAAAGCGTATCGCCCACCTTCCATCCCGTGGCGTCCTGCACGGTGATGGTGGTGGCGCCCAGCAGGGCGCTGCCGGTGAGCCGTGTCCACGGTGTTTTTTCCGTGCCGATGGCGTCGAGCATGCCCGATTCATGAATCCACATGCCCACATCGGTTTCCAGCACGACCATTCCGCCGCCGACGAACGCGGCTTCGTTGACGTTCTTGAACGTGACCGTGTGTTTCACCGCTGCCGAGCTGGGACGCATTTCCAGTTCGCCGTGGATGACGATGTTGCCTGTGGTGTTGAGGTCCAGGGAGGTGTTGGCGTCGAACCTCAGCAGCCCATGGACCTCCAGGCGTGCGATGGTGTCCGGGTCTGTCTTGTCGTAAATCACCGTGTGCCCGTGATCGATCATGATCTGGTCGCCGGGGCCGGGGGCCGTCAGCGTGTCCCATATCAGCGGGTCTGACCAGTTGCCGCTTTTGGTGCTGGTGAGCACCGAGAGCAGCATGCGAGACTCGATGGCCTCGAAGATCGCCCGGTGGGCGATTCCTCTGGGACGGCGCAGACAAACAACGCTTTTCATCACAGACCTCCAGGGTAGGGGGGTAACGGAAAAAAAGGATGCAAAACAACCTCGCAAATGGAGAAGCTCCATGCGTCGATGGAAACGGCTTAGCGAATCTAAACGCCGATTAAATTCGTGATAATTAAGGGTGGAGGATTTTGGCGGCGTTCTTCGTGTGCTCGTCGTGGGACAAGAAAGCGCCTAGGTTGTGTATACGCCCCGAGGGGAGGGCATGTCAATAAAAAACACTTGGAAAGTCATGCTTTCGTTTCACTGGATGAAACGAAAAGCGTACCTCCATGCTCGATTGTGCCGAGCAAAGCCCCGGAAATGCGGCTCAACGCTGAATCACGTTCTCAAGCCGCTGACATGTCTCGCGCATCCACTTTTCCGGCTCGCATCTGGCCTTAAGAGCCAAGGCGCGCTGTCGATATCCGGGGTCGGAAAGCAGTTTCTCCAACATGCTTGCACATGAGTTTTCATTGAACTTCGTCACGCTCAGCCCTTCGCCTGCGCCCAGCTTGCGAATCCGCTCGGCGTTGTCGGGTTGGTCGTGACTAAAGTGAACCACCATCTGCGGCACGCCTGCGGCAAAACCCTGCGCGGTGGACCCCACGCCGCCGTGATGCACAAACGCCACTGCGCGAGGCAGCACCTGGCCAAAGGGCACATAGGAAAAGTGCTTCACATTCGCGGGCAGATCCTTGGGAAGCTGCTCGGGAAAGCGCGTCAGCATCATGCACCGGTGTTTGAGCTTTCTTGCCGCACCGACCGCCGCCGCAAAAAAGCCCTCGCCCTGGCGCATCGCGCTCCCCGCGGTGAACACCACGGGCGGTTCCCCCTCGTTTAAATACCGGGTCACGTCCTGAGCGTCAGGCTCTGCGTCTTTGCCGTCAAAAAGCGGGAATCCCGTTACGCACGCATTTTTCGGCCAGTCGCTTGCCACCGGGCAAAACCAATCCGGAAACACCCCCATCGTCAGCAGCGGGGAGTGCATGGGATCCCGAAAAATCCGGCTTACGGGCTCCAGCCCGATCGTCTTGCGAAACGCGTTGTAGACCGGTGCCACTGCCGGGTCGACTATCACCTTGTCGGCGAACCAATAGCCCAGCTTCTGTCCCCACACCGGAAACTTATGCAGCGGCATCGCAGGCACCACAGGCGGGTTCACCCAACTCCGGAAAAGCGCCGGCGAAAGATGCACCGTCGCATACGGCACGCCCAGCTTTTCGTACGCGCACTTGGCCCCGATCGCCAGTGAACTTGCCACCACCACCGTTCGGCCCGGCTCATATCGCTCCTGGATAATCCGGTATGTCGGCTCCAGGCTCGGGGCCATGCACTCCCTGGCGACAAACTGCACGCCCTTGGTGGGGTGCCATAAATCAGGGTTTAAAGTCGCTTTTAAAAAGTCTTCCGGCGTGCCGATTTCAGAGAAGCCAAGCCCGGCGCGCTCCACCATGTCTTTGAAGTACCCGCTGGTGGCCAGATGCACTTCGTGTCCGCGGGCTTTAAGGGCCCGGCCGATGCCTGTAAATGGGTGAACATCCCCCGCGCTTCCGAATGTGAAGATCAAGAATTTGAGCGGCCTGGACGTCGCGTTGATCATGGCCGGATGGTATCGCGCCCGGCGGCAAATGTCCTGTCAATGCCAGGCGGCAGATTGTCCTTGCCGCTTAAAACCCCCTGCGTCTGCTACCATACGCGCTCACCAAGGAACCCTTCAAACATGCAGCGGACCCTCCCCGAAGGCATCGTCATCGCCTGCGACTTTTGCGGCACCGATTGGGATGAAGTCATCCCCATGATCGAAGGCCATCACGGCTCAGTCATCTGTCTGCCATGCCTTGAAGTGGCTTTGAAGGAAATCGCTGCGCCGACCGCGGAGTTTCACTGCACGATGTGTCTCATGCAATTTGGCATCACCACGCATTGCTGGGGACCCAAGGAACGCCCTAAAGCAGCCAACCCCGCCGCGATGATCTGCCGGCCCTGCATCAGGCAGGCTGCGACCGCGTTTGATAAAGACCCGGACACCGATTGGAAAGCCCCGCCTAAGAAGGCCTGAGCATGGCGTGCGTTGAGCGCGCGGCGTAGGCAAAAGAATGCACCTGCATTTTCGAGTTGCGGCATTTTTTGTGCGGTGTCATTTACTGATTGCCGCTTTCCTCTTGTCACTCACACACGCTATATTCCTGCATACCAGCTTTTACCATTTATTACCCCGAGGCCATGATGACCTTCACCAAACCGCTTCACACCTTTTTTGGCGTCTTCGCTTGCCTCCTGGCCGGCTTGCTTGCCGGGTGTGACAACTCCACCAGCACCACGACGACCGCCCCCGCGAAAACCACAACGCCTTCGACCCCCGGCACCGCAACCCCCGATTCCGTGAAGATCGCCCTCAACTGGCTTCCCGAACCCCAATTCGGCGGGTGGTATGAAGCACAGTCCCAAGGCATTTTCACCAAGAACGGCTTGAACGTCACCATCATCAAAGGCGGCTCCGGCGCGCCCACCATCCAGACAGTTTCCTCCGGTACGTTTGAGTTTGGCATCACCTCCGGCGAAGAAGTCCTCATCCAGCAGCAGAACGGGCTTGATGTCGTCGCGCTCTTTGCCCTCTATCAAACCTCCCCGCGCGCGATCATGACTTCCAAGGAACGCGGTTTGAAGTCCCTTGACCAGGTGTTTGAATCCGGCACCCTGGTCGTGGAACCCGGCTCCACGTTCCTGAAATTCCTCGATAAGAAATATGGGCTGAGCAAGGTCAAGCAAGTGCCCTACAGCGGCGGCCTGTCTTACCTCAATGGCCCGGACTACGCTCAACAATGCTTCTTCACTTCTGAACCTGTTTCCGCCCGCGCCCAGGGTAAAGACCCCCAGGTGTTCCTCGTCTCCGAGGCAGGCTACAACCCTTACATGTCCGTCCTGGTCTGCCGGCGCGAGTACCTGGAAAAGAACCGCGACCTGGTGACCCGCTTCGTAAAAGCCACGCGAGAAGGCTGGACGGCTTATGAGGCCGACCCCGCCAAGGCCAATGAAGTGATGGCTAAGGAGCGTGAACCCAACGCTGCTGCGGCGAAGCTTAAGGAGTTCAACGAAGTGGCCGGTCTTGAAAAGCAACTGATCCTCAATGATGCAGCCAAAGAAAAGGGCATTGGCCTCATGACCGATGAAGACTGGACCCGCACCGCCAAGCAGCTTCTGGACCTCGGGCTCATCAAGAGCATTCCGGATGTGAAGAAGCTCTACGTGGATCTCAAGTAATTCGGTCTTTCCAGTTCCAGCCCTCCGGGTTGACAACTCCCACCAGTTAGGTAAATTAATTAGCTCGCAAGTCCGAGACGGCTAGGTAGCTCAGTTGGTAGAGCACAGCACTGAAAATGCTGGGGTCGCTGGTTCAAGCCCAGTCCTAGCCATGTATCCCGAAAACCGCTGGGCTAACCCCCGGCGGTTTTCTTTTATCCCCCTGCGAAAGACCCACCATGTACGAAATCACCGTCAGCAAAGTCTTCGCCGCTGCCCATGCCATCCGGCTCTATGACGGCACGCTGGAACCCATCCACGGCCACAACTGGAATGTCGACGTCACCGTCAGCGCCCAGGAGCTTGACGGCATGGAAACCGTCATGGACTTCCACGTGCTGGAAGTTGCGCTCGATGGGCTGATGAAGAAAGTCCACAACCGGCACTTGAATGAAGTGGAGCCGTTCATTAACTGCAAGGTGAATCCCACCGCGGAACGCGTGGCTTGGTGGATCGGCGGCGAAATTACCAAAACTCTCCCCGAGCACGTGAAAATGGTCAGCGTCCGGGTGACCGAAGCCCCCGGCTGCGCCACCACCTGGCGGCCCTGAAGCCGTCAACTGTACTTTCCGCCTTCAAGCCCAAGCACCTGGGCGTGCAATTCCTTGATCCTTTGCGCTTCCTTCAGGGGCACAATCAAGGTCGCCTTGGGTGTGCGCACCACCACATACCCCTCCAGGCCCATGGCCACCACTACGTGCCCGGGGGTGGCACTCACCACCGTGGTGCCGCTGCACTCCACCAGCACTGCCTGGCTGCCGGGAGCGATAGAGTTGGTGTTGGCGTCTTTTTCCAAAAGCTCCGCGAAGGAATTCCAGCTTCCGACATCCCGCCACTGGGCCTCCAGCGGCAGGACGACGATGGAGACTTCCGAGTTTCGAGAAATCGGCTCCATCAGGCCAAAGTCCACGCTCACCTTACGCACGCTGGGATAAACCGTTTGAAGGAAGCTTTCGAGCTCTTCCTGGGTTTTGATTCCCAGGATCGGGCTCAGTGCGCTGTAGATATCCGGCGCCACTTTGTGGAGCGCATTCACAAACGTTCGGGCATGCCAGACGAACATGCCGGAGTTCCATACGTACCGGTCCGGACCGGCGGCCAGATAGGCTTCGGCCAGGGGCAGTTCCGGCTTCTCTTTAAAGTTCGTCACCTTTCGGGCAGGTGTTCCCTTGCCAGCCTCGGCGCCCAGCTCCAGATAGCCGTAACCGGTGGCGGCATGATCGGGCACCACGCCAAGGGTTACGCAGCGGGCCGGGTTTTCATCCAGGAGCCGATAGGCCTCCTGGAGGCATGCCACCAGTTTTTCTTCAGGGGTGATCACGTGGTCAGAGGTTAAGAACGCGATGTTGGCTTCCGGATCGGTTCGCAGGATCCAGAAGCAGCTCAGGGCAAGCGCCGCGAGCGTGTCGCGGCCGCATGGCTCCCCGATCAGGTTTTGCGAAGGGAGACTGGGGCACAGCCTGGCGATCTGAATGGCCCAGGATGCGCTGGTGCATATATGCCGGTTTTCCGGAGGCACCAGGCCTTCCAATCGATCCATGGCCACCTCCAGCAGGCAGCGGCCGTTAAAAAGCGGTGCGAGCTGCTTGGGGGTCTCACGGTTGCTTAGCGGCCAGAGCCGGGTTCCCGATCCGCCTGCCAGAATTACGGCATGGTTCATCGTTGTCTTCCTGTTTTTCAAACCGGATTGCGCCCAACCCCCAAAGCCCTGAGCATACCCTGCGCCTTGTCGATTGTTTCCTGGTATTCGCTTTCAGGCGTGCTGTCGGCGACGATCCCGCCGCCGACTGAAAAGTCCACGTTGAACTCGCCTTCATTGTGCTTGCCGGCGAGCATTGTCCGGATGGCGATATTCAGGCACATGGCGTCTGCGGTGAGCCAGCCGATGGCTCCGCAGTAGGGACCCCGCTGCACGGGTTCAAGCTCGTCGATGATCTGCATCGCCCGGATTTTGGGCGCTCCGGTGATGGAGCCGCCTGGCATGGTGGCGCGCAGCAGATCGGCCACGGTGGTGCCGGCCTTGAGCCGAGCTTCAATGGTGGCCACGCCGTGGTGCACGGTGGGGTGGCTTTCGATCTCCCGCGGCTGCGTCACCTTTACGCTGCCGTACCGGGCGACCCGGCCCAGGTCGTTGCGCAGGAGGTCCACGATCATGTTCAGTTCTGCGGTGTCCTTCTCGCTGTTTTGCAGGTTTTCGGCGGGTTCCGTCGCGGGGCGTGTGCCTTTGATGGGCCGGGTGAGCACATGGCCGGTGGAGTCCAGTTCCAGAAACAGTTCCGGTGAGCTGGAGAGCACTGCTTTGTTGTCCTGAGTTTCCAGGTAGGCCCCATACCATGCAGGGGATGCCGCGCACAGGCGCTGAAACAGATCGCGTGGTCCGTGAGGCCAGGCGCCCGCGACGCGCGTGGAAAAGCGCTGGGCGTAGTTGGCTTGAAAGATATCGCCCGCGCCGATGTACTGGATGACCTTCGTAACCGCGGCGAGATATTCTTCTTTGGGGATGGTCGGAGTAAGCGTCCGGGTCAGCGTCAGTGGTTCAATTTTGGGCTTCCCATTTTCAACCAGCGTCAGATGCGGCTTTAAGGCGGGGGGGACGCCATCCCCATGCCACGTCCAGGTCTTGTCGGCCAATTGATAGATTGCTACATCCGGGCAATATGCAAGGCTGACCGCTGGCCACGCGCGCTGATGTTTAGGCAACTCCGGCAGATGTTCGATAAAGCGGGCAATGTCGTAGGAAATCCAGCCGATCCACAACCCCTGGCCGCGCGTCTGCTCCAGCAGTTTTTGAATGTCGGAAATCGGATCGCGTGCCGCGTCGGGAGCGCCGTCGAATGTATACACCGCCTGCGGAAACCCGAGGATCGAACGATTGGCCCATCTTGGGTGATGTCGGCCGGAGCAGAGAAGCTGCGCCTGAAGATCATGAGGCAGCAGGTTCAACACCTCCTGCGCGGGCATGTCCCACTGCAGCGGCCGGCCCGGACCCAGGATGGACTTAAGTTCATCACGCATCGGCGCGAAATCATATCGCGTTGGGGAGCGTGACGGTATTGAGGTCTTCCTGGCGTGATCTCACTGACCCGTCTGGTCGTCGGTGGAGGAACCAGGGCCGTTTGCCTTCACGCTTGCGATGCCGGCATCCCGGGCCGATGCGCTGGTGTAGCGCTCACTGGTGCCGATGACTTCATGATTAGCGGCTTTGAGCACAAAATAGTGCTGGGAGTCCGTAGAGGTCTTTCGCTCGTACCGGTCATCCTTGGAGGAGTTGGTTTTGACGCTTGCAATGCCGTTCTCGGCATTGGCTTTCGTCGTGTAACGCTCGCTGGTCAGGATGACCTCACCATTGCCCGCTTTAAGATTGAACATGAACTGCGTGCCGGATTTTTTAAGCGCGTAGACACCCATGGGAGCCTCCTGAATGAGTTTTGAAACACACTTCAGGTTAAGGGTTTTAATTGGAATCCAAAGCATTATTTTGATGGACCGGAGCCGAATAGGTGTTTCTCTGATGCTCCAGCCGAGCTTTCACCGGTCAAGCGACTTCCCGTATCATGCTTCCCATGCTCGACCCTGATCGTCAAGACATTCGCAAAGGCATCTGCAAAGGCCTCGTCATCGTCTTACTTACGCTGCTGGCTTACGCCTATGCCACGCAGTGCGGGTACATCTGGGATGACGATATGTACGTCTATCAGAACCCCACGCTTTTGAACCTCACGGGGCTGTGGGATATCTGGTTTACGCCTGGTTCCACGCCGCAGTATTACCCGCTGGTGTTCACGGGATTTTGGATCGAACACAAGCTAGGCGGGCTCAACCCGCTTTCCTATCACATCATCAACATCCTCATCCATGCCGCCAACGCGCTGCTCATTTGGCGTTTGCTTAAGCGTCTGGAGGTTCCCGGCGCCTGGTTCGTGGGGCTGATTTTCGCCATTCACCCCGTGAATGTGGAGTCTGTCGCGTGGGTTACCGAACGCAAGAACGTGCTCTCGATGTTCTTTTATCTACTCACCGCGCATGCGCTTTTCACCTGGAACCCGCCTGAGCAGGACAAGCCTTTTGCTGAGCGAAATCATAAGTTCTATGCGATTGCGCTTGTGCTTTTTGCATGCGCACTCTTGAGCAAAACCACGGCATGCACGCTTCCTGCGGCCTGGCTGGTGGTCGTGTGGTACAAGCGGGGAACGCTTGTCGCCAAGGATTGGCTGGCCGCTGCGCCGTTGCTGGTGCTTGGGCTGGCGTTTGGCCTTTGGACCGCGCATCTGGAAAAAGTCCATGTCGGCGCACAAGGCGGGGAATGGGCTTTTACCCCCTTGGAACGCATTCAAATCGCCGGGAACGTCATTTGGTTCTACGCTGGTAAGCTTGTTTTCCCCAGTTCCGTCATGTTCATCTATCCGCGCTGGGAAATCAGCGGTCATCGGTTCATTCTTTACCTTGCACCTGCCGCGGTGCTTGCCGTCATCGGCGTGCTCTGGGCCTATCGTGCCAGGCTTGGGCGTGGGCCGTTGGCGGGATGGCTCTTTTTCATCGGCACGCTTTTCCCCGCGTTAGGCTTTTTTAATGTCTATCCGTTTCGCTACTCGTTCGTTGCCGATCACTTTCAATACCTGGCCACGTTCGGCTTCATCGCTCTGATCGTGGCAGGGGGGATCAAGCTGCTTAGCCTTCTTCCCGGCGACACCCAAAAACTCAAAGCGGGCATCGGCGCGGCCCTTGTCGCGGGTTTGATGGTGAGCACGTTTGTGCAGACCTTCGCCTACACCGATGCCCAAACCCTTTGGGAGGACACGCTGGTCAAAAACCCCAAAGCCTGGCTGGCCTCCAACAACCTGGGCATGATCATGCGCGATCAGCGCAACTACCCTGAAGCCCAGAAGCTTTTCGAGCAGACGGTGGAGAACAACCCCAACATGCTCGAAGGCCGGATGAACCTTGCCGAGGTTTTAATTGAACAGGGCAAGCTTCGGGAAGCCCTTCCGCAGATTTTGAAAGCACAGGAAATCGAACCCCGTCACCCGGAACCGGTGATGGCCGAGGGACGTGTGCGCAAGCTGCTGGGTGAATCCGTCCAGGCCGAGGCCAAACTGCTGGATGCCGCTCATATGTACGAAGCGATCGTCGCGCAGAACCCGCGGTCCACGCTGGGGCTCTTTGGCCTCGCCAGGGCGTACAACGCGACCAATCAGGGCCCGCGTGCCGTCCTGGTGCTTAAGGACCTGACTCAGCTCACCCCAGGCGACGCGCTGGCCTGGTCGGAATTAGGCATGGCTTATCTCAAGTCCGGCGAGGTCCGCTCGGCGGTGGCCAATTACATCAATTCATTCAACCTCGCGCCTGAAAACGTGGAAGTGATGAACCGGCTGGCCCGGATTCTGGCCACCAGCGATGATGAAAAGATGCGCGATTCGGAGAGGGCCATTCTGCTGTCTGATGAAGTGATTCGGCTCACCGACGGCAAAATGCCCGCATCGCTGGACACGCAGGCCCTGGCCTATGCCAGCAAGGGCGACTTCACCAAGGCGCTGGAAATAAGCGCGAGAGCTAAAAGGCTGGCACAAACGGCGGGGTTTACCTCGTTGATTGAGATGATTTCCAAGCACGAAGCCAGCTACAAGGAAAACAAGCCCGTCCGGATGACGGCGCAGGAGCTCGCCGAGCAATGACAATTCAGCCCATCCGGCCTGTGGTTCTTCTTGGCCCCACCGCAGGGGGGAAAAGCGAACTGGCGGTCAAAATCGCCGAGGCATTTTCCGGTCAGGTTATAAGCGCAGATTCGATGCAGGTTTATCGGCGCATGGATGCCGGTACAGCCAAGCCTGGGCGCGACCTCATGGCGCGCGTGCCGCATCACATGATCGATGTGATTGAGCCCACTGAGCGCTTTACCGTGGCCGATTGGCTTAAGGGAGCAGAGCCGTTGATCGACCTGCTTCCCACACAAGGCCAGATGCCGGTGGTGGTGGGGGGAACCAATCTCTATTTAAAGGCGCTGCTGGAAGGGATGTTTGATGGCCCCGACCATGATCCGGAATTGCGCGCGGAGTTGGACGCTCTCGACAATGCAGCCCTCCATGCACGGCTGCAGACCCTGGATGCCGAATCCGCCCGGCGCATCCACCCCAATGACCGGAAGAAGATGGTCCGTGCCATTGAAGTCACCCAGCTAACCGGTACGCCCATCAGCCAGCAGCAGACCCAATGGGATTGGTCGTGGGATCCTAAAACCCTGGCCAGTCAATACTTGCGTAATCCGGTGCTCATCGGTCTCCAATGGCCGGTGGAGGCATTAAATAGAAGGATCAACTACCGGGTGAAGCTGATGTTCTATCCCGGGAAGGCCGGGTTGGGCTCAGATGCCACCGATGCTCAATCGTTCACCGGCCCGGGGGATACGTTTGCTTCCACTCTGACGCCGGATAGCTCGCCGGAGGTCCCTGGCCTGGTTGAGGAAACCAAAGCCCTCCTGGAGGCCAACCAGCTGGGTCTCCAGGCCAAGGAGGCACTTGGCTACAAACAAGTCATCGACTACCTCCAGGGCAGGTCGTCCCTCCCTGATGCGTTTGAGAAGACCAAGATTCTCACCCGGCGGTTTGCCAAAACCCAGCGCACCTGGCTTAAGCGATACCGGGGAGTGACTTGGCTGGACCCGACGGTTTTGAGCCCGACGGAGCTTGTCGACAAAGCACTTGAAGCGGTTGCCAACAGTCGGCAGGCTTTGGGATAAGGCTGCCGCCAGAGATTTTAAAGGCATAAAAATAATGGGTTTATGGTTGTGACGAGTAATGGTTTGGGCGGTTTACAAGGCGAAAAAGAGGGCTGGGGAAAGTTGTAAGCCTCGTTTTAAAAATCATTATTTCTCACCAGCAGACTTGACAATAACCCGATATGTTGATTGATTGATCCCCCTTTTCCCATTCTGGCCCAGTCGCCAGACTTTGGTGAGAAGAGGCGAGGCGGCTGCCTAGAATGACGCCACAACACCCGGCTTTTTCTGCCGGGTAAGGGTGCTTATGGCCAAACGAACGACAAAATCCCCGAAAAAAGCTTCCTCCGGCGAGTCCAAGTCCGGCTTTGTTCCCACCGCAGGAGGCAAAAACCTTGTCATCGTCGAAAGCCCCACCAAGGCCAAGACCATCAACAAGTACCTTGGCCGGGATTACGTCGTCATGGCCAGCGTGGGGCACGTCCGGGACCTTCCCGCCCGTGCTCCCAAGGGCGTTAAGCAACTCGTTCCGGGTGTTGATCTTGAGCATGACTTCAAGCCCGCCTACGAGATCATGCCTGACAAGAAAAAAACTATTTCAGAGTTAAAGCGCGTCGCCAAGACCGCCTCTGAAGTCTGGTTCGCAACCGACTTGGACCGCGAGGGGGAAGCGATCGCATGGCATCTGGCCCATGCGTTGGATGTGGAACCGGCGCACGCCAAGCGTGTGGTCTTCAACGCCATCACGAAGGCTGAGATTCAAAATGCCTTCCAGCATCCCCGGCCGATTGATGAGAACAAGGTTAACGCGCAGCAAGCCCGCCGAATTCTGGACCGGATTGTCGGCTATCAGGTTTCGCCATTGCTTTGGAAGAAGGTGGCAGGGGGCCTCAGCGCCGGCCGGGTGCAGTCCGTGGGTGTGCGGGTTGTCGTTGAGCGCGAGCGCGAGATTGAAAAGTTCATTCCCGAAGAATTCTGGAAGGTCAACGGCTACTTCACGCCGGACTTGGCCAAAGCGGCTGAACTTTCCAAGGCATGGGTGAACTATCTCAAGGCCGGTAAAGGCACTGATGCCGCCGACGCCACCGACGGCGAAGACGGCACCGATGGCGCAGACGCGCAGCAATCCCGCTCCGTTAAAGAGAAAACCGGCTGGCTCAACGAACACAAAGCGTTTAAAGCCGAGTTGTTTGAAGTCGACGGCAAGGCCATCGATCTGGTGAGCAAAGATCAGACACTGGCCATCGTCCAGAAGCTTGGCTTTAAGCTCGTCGATGCCATTGAAGTGAACGATGAAAAGGCCAAAGGCCCCGCCAAGCGGAAGGTCACTCTCTCAGGCATTTTGGCAAATGCGCCCAAGTACAAGATCAAGTCGATCCAGACCAAGCGCGTGTCCAGCCGGCCTTACGCGCCTTTTATCACCAGCACGCTCCAGCAGGCAGCTTCCAACCGGATGGGCTTCCCGCTTCAGCGCACCATGCGTGTGGCGCAGCAGCTTTACGAAGGTATCGACCTTAAAGGCGACCGCGGCCAGACGGGTTTGATCACCTACATGCGTACCGATTCGACCCATATTTCAGGCGAAGCCCTGAACATGGTGCGTGGGTACATCCAGACGAAATTCGGGCCCGCCTACCTGCCGGAGAAACCCAACTTTTTCTCCTCCAGCAACAAGGCTGCGCAGGAAGCGCACGAGGCGATCCGGCCCACTGATGTCTCCATCACGCCCGATTCCATCCGGGCCTCTCTGACCGATGAACAGTTCAAGCTCTACAGGATCGTCTGGGAACGCTTTGTCTCCTGCCAGATGACCAGCGCGCAGTGGGACTCCACACAGGTGATCATTGAGCCTGAGGGTGTCCGTGCGGCGTTTAAGGCCAATGGTCGGACGCTGGTGTTTGACGGCTTTTACAAGGTGACAGGCGTGCCAGGCGGGGGCGAAGAAGCGCTCCTGCCGGAACTGGCCGAGAACCAGCAGGTGGCGCCGTTGGATGTGGAGCCGCTGCAGGGCTTCACCAGCCCGCCGCCACGGTATACGGAAGCATCGCTGCAAAAGAAACTGGAAGAAGAAGGCATTGGCCGCCCCAGCACCTATGCGGCGATCATCCAGACCATTCAGGACCGCAAGTACGTGGAGCCGGTGGCACCGCGCGACCGGAGGCTGCGCGCCACTGATCTCGGTAAAGTGGTGACCGACAAACTGGTGGAAGGCTTCCCCAAACTGCTGGATGTGGGCTACACCCGGCAGATGGAAAAAGAGCTCGACCTTATCGAAGAGGAAGATAAGGATTGGGTGTCGATGCTGCACGAGTTCTATGGGC
Organism: uncultured Phycisphaeraceae bacterium; assembly: GCA_964542875.1. GTDB lineage: Bacteria > Planctomycetota > Phycisphaerae > Phycisphaerales > Phycisphaeraceae > CAZGOM01. The sequence continues at coordinate 7,829 of CAZIWA010000012.1, read as the reverse complement.
CGTTTAAAGCGGCTCTGGAATCCGCCCAGACGACGATGACGCACGCCAAGGCCGTGATGGAGCCTGCTCCCCATAAGTGCCCCAAGTGCGGCGCAGGAACGGTCTATCGCTTTGGCAAAAATGGCCGGTTCCTGTCCTGTGCGACTTACCCCGCCTGCGACTACGCCGCGCCTATCAATGCCGAAGGTAACCCCGTGGTCGCAGAGCAATCCGACATCGCCTGCCCCAACTGCGGCAGCGCCATGAACAAGCGCTCGGGCCGGTTTGGCCCATTCCTTTCCTGCCCCAACTATCCCACCTGCAAAGGCGTGGTGAACCTGGACCGCAAGAAGGGCACCGTGGTTGCGCCCAAGGTTCCCGCTCTGATTGTGGACGTGCCCTGCACCAAGTGTGGATCACCGTTGGCCATGCGTTCCAGCAAACGCGGCCCATGGCTTAGCTGCTCTACCTATCCCAAGTGCAAGGGGCGATTGGGCTGGTCGACGCTCACGCCTGAAAAGCAGAAGGAGCTGGAGATCAAGCTCGCCAATCACGAAGCGGCCAACCCGCGAGTGGTGCTTAAGCTCGTCGACGGCCGCCCTGTGCCGGAGAACTACGTGCCGGTCACCTCAGGGGGCGCAGACGAGCCCAAGGAAGACTCGCTGGAATAGGTCGCGGTTGCCTGCCACATCTTTTTCCCACCTTTTACGGCGTGACTATTTCTGAGTCCGCTGGGTTTTCGTATGATGTTTTGAGTCGAGAACCAAAGCGGGCGGCCGCAGTTCGTAAGCCAGCTTGCCCGATCATCCTTCGTCACGGAGGATTTTCGCTAAAGTGTCGCCAGGAAATTCTTGGCCTGCCAACGCAATAGGAAGAGAGCCTATGGCCGAGTCGGGGACTGGATATATCGAGTTAATTGGACCCCAGGGGCAAACCCAGCGCATTGCATTGGATCAAAAGCGACTGGTCATCGGCCGCGCGCCGGAAACCAACGTCCGAGTCGAAAGCATCACGGTTTCCAGGCAGCATGCAGAGCTCTTTCAGGAAGACTCGGGGCGATGGAAAATCCGCGATCTCAAATCGCGCAACGGAACCCGGCTAAACGGCACTGCGATCACCGAATCCGCATTGCATAACGGAGATGTGGTCGGCATTGAAGACTACACATTGCGTATCGTGCTGCCGGGCACACTGGCCGACAAACGTACGGGAGGCGGGCCAAGGAAGTCACAGATCGGCGTGACGATGATCGAAGGGGCCGGGCCTGCCGCGCCCGTGGTGCGCCTGGGGGATATCGCCGAAGCAAAAATCTCCGCACAACACCTTTCGGCATTGACGGAACTGAGTGCACAACTGCTCTCCACCGAAAGCGATGATGAGCGGCTTAAGCTGCTTTGCAGGCTGTTTATCACACGGTTGTTTCACGCCAATTCCGCGATGGCCCTGAGGCTGGATCTGACGCAGGCTGAAGAGAGCCTTCCCCAGCTTCTGAGTGACCCCATCCATGCGCGCAACTGGCGCAGCCAGGATTCGCCTTACGTTTCGCGATCGATCCTCAAGGCCCTGCGCGCCAAGCCTGGCCCTGTGGTAGCAAGCAACGTGGGGACCAACTCCGGCGTGGAGCTTTCCATCGCCAGCGATGTGGCGCCTATGGCGGCCATCGCCTGTCCGATCCACCAGCAAGGCTCCGTGATCGACCTTGTCTACGTCACCCTCCCAGGAGAGTTCGGCAACGCCGAATGGCTGGCCCTGGCCGGCCTGGCCGCGGAACTTTACCAGCAGGCTGAAGTCTCCTGGCGTGCACGCAGGCAGGCGCAGGAACAAGCTGTCGTGGAACAAGAACTCCAGAGCGCCCGACAGATTCAGATGCGCCTGGTGCCCAAGAAAATCTCCGTGCCCCATCTGGAGGTAACCATCGGCTTTGAGCCATGCAAATGGGTGGGTGGGGATTACATCGACATCCTCAAAGCAGGCCCTGACCGTGTGGTATTCGCCATTGCCGATGTATGCGGCAAAGGCATGCAGGCGGCATTGATCGCCACCAGTCTGCACTCGATGCTCAGAACCAGTCTGGTGGGCGACTTTTGCCTTGCCGATGTCATGAATCGCTTGAACAATTACCTCTGTGAGACGCTTCCCTCCAACACGTTTGTGACCATGATCGCGCTGGATATCAACCATGTGACCGGGAAGGTGATTCAGGTGAATTGCGGGCACCCGCCTGCAATGATCGCGGACATTCACGGGCAGGTTCGCCTGTTTCCCTACGGCGACAACCTTCCTCTTGGCTGCATGCCGATGCCTGTGGAGCCGCGTGAGGAATTCATTCATCCCGGCGAAGTGGTTTCTCTCTACACCGACGGGCTCAACGAGCTGCATAACGAACAGGGTAAGATGCTCGGGTTGCCGAGCTTGTCGGAAATCCTGGCAAAGGCGTGTACGATTTCAGCCCGCCCGAGCATTGATGAAGTCAATGCCAGCTATCGAAGCGCGCTTAACGCGTTTCAGGGTAAGGCAGTGGCCGCAGACGACAGGACGTACCTGCTCGCCAGACTCAAGGCGGATTAAAAGACGGAGCCTGAGTCTGGAGTTGACGGCCTCGGCTTAAACCCCAACCACCTACACGGGAAACTCCATGCAACCCCAGAAGCTCGGCCCATACCGGATCGTGCGCAAGCTTGGGGAAGGCGGCATGGGCGCCGTCTACGAAGCCGTGGATGACCCCAAATCACTCCGCGCCGCGGTGAAGGTACTCCCCGAAGCGCTTGCCAAGAAACAGGGGTTTCGAACCCGTTTTGAGATTGAAATCGAGGCGCTCCGAAAGCTGGAACACCCCAACATCGTCCGCATCCTGGGTTTTGGGGAGCAGGACGGCACGCTTTTCTACGCGATGGAGCTAGTCGACGGGCGTGACCTGGAATCGCTGCTGGAGTCCAAGAAACGGCTCAATGCAGCCCAGACCATCGACATCGGTATTCAACTGGCCAAGGCGCTCAAACACGCTCACGACCGAGGCATCATTCACCGGGACATCAAACCGGCGAACATCATGATTCTCGCCGACGGCACCATCAAGCTGTCTGACTTTGGCATCGCCAAACGCTACGGCAACACCGGATTGACGATGGAAGGCGGGCCCATCGGCACCGCCAACTACATGTCCCCTGAGCAGACCGAAGGCAAGAAGGCGACAGAGCGGTCAGACCTCTACAGCGTGGGATGCCTGTTTTATGCGTTGCTTGCGGGACGGCCGCCGTTCATGAGCGAGTCGCTTTACAAGATACTGGAACTCCAGCGCAAGGCCCGGCCGGAACTGGTGACCATTTATGCGCCAGCGACGCCTGAGCCTTTCGCGGGGTTGATCGATCAATTGCTGGAGAAAGAGCCCGAGAAGCGGCCAGCCAATTGCGGTGTGCTTATGCGTGCGCTCACGATGATCCACCAGGGGCTGCAACTCACCGGGCAGGCGCTTCCAGCCCCGGCGCCGGGGGCCTCAAGGCCTGTGCGGCCAGACGCGCCGGTGGTGCATCCCGAAGCGTCTAAGCCTGCGCAAGCCAGCGTGCCGCCTCAGCCGATGCAGGCGTCTGGACAGTCACCGCGATCATTTTTGAACAACATGGGCGAGGTGACGGTTTCCACCAATGCTGCGAATCTGTCTGACCCGGGCTTCAGCACCCGCAACATCGAAGGATCAAGCCCTGTTGCCGGTTCTGCGGGATATACGGGCAACGAGACACTAAGCACCAATGCCGGCAGGCCGCTGCATCAGGCGCATGCTCCCATGCCGCCCCCTGTGATTGAGCAGACGATGCCGTCGGGGATGGTGAGCACGGGTGATTCGAGGCCGATTTTCGGCGACTCCATGTCGTCGCACGCGCGGGCTGCTACGGGTGACACCGACCCCAATGCAGGCCCTCCCGTTGCGGGAGATGGGGCAACGATGGTGTCCGGTGCGGGGTTGGCAGGCCGCAGCGATACGTTGGTTTCAGGACCAGGTTTGGCGCCCCAAGGCCGGTCTGGGTCGGGAGCCGATGCCAGCCAGGCGACTTACGCCTCAATGGGCAATCCGGGGTCTGACAGCATCATTGAACTGACGACTTCGCTGCAGGATGAGAATGAGCCGCCTCGTCCGCAGATCAGACAGGTGACGCCCGAGCCCTCGGGTACAGAACCCGTTGAACTGTCGACGGTGCCGCTGCCTGCGGAAGAGAGCCAGGAAAACTCCACATTCGTGACGGCCGAGCAGGCTGCCAAGGCGGATCGTGAGCGCGAGGCGCTGGAAGCCCGGCGCACGCCGGTGGCGCCGCTGATCGGGCGTACATCGCTGGCGCTGTTTGTGGTGGTCTGCATCGTTTCGGGTGCATGGATCTACCTGCACCAGCCGCCGACTGCCGATGCGCTTTACCGGACGATCACCACCGCTGCGGCCAGCACCAAGAACCCAGACGCGTTGGAAGAGGTGGATGCCGAATTGCTGGAATTCCTGAATCGGTTTCCCAACGACCCAAGGGTGATGCAGGTGCGGCTCTGGGCCGATGAAGTGGACCTGATCAAAACCGAGCGCAGACTGTTGATCCGCTCCCGCAGGTTGACCGGTGCCTTTTCAGGCACACCCACCGAACAGATTTACCTTAGCGCACTGGCGACTTCACGCGTGGACCCCGAGGCAGGGGTGGCAAAATTTGAGGCGTTGATCGGGCTGTACGACGCGGGCATCAAACGTGCTTCAACCGGTCTCGGGACATCCAAAGAGGATGACACCGTCAGGGAGACCCAGAAGTACGTCAAGCTTGCCCGTGCCCGGGCAGCACAATTGAGGCAGGACATCAACAATCAGTCCGGCTCGCAGTTGGACTTGATCCGCCAGCAGTTGGAGATGGCGCAGAAGGCCGGCGTATCCGACCCCGCACGCGCGCGGACGGTGTGCCAGAGCATCATCGCGCTCTACCATGACCGGCCCTGGGCGGCCTCGACAGTGCAAAAGGCCAAGGAGCTTCTGGCCACGCTTCCCGAAGTAGACCCCGCCAGCACGCAGCCTGATCCGACGATGCAGCCGGAGTGATGGGTGGAGGGAGTGGGGGCTGAAAAGAGGTAATCAATGAAGAAGGCACGATCTTGGATCGTGCCTTCTTGAATTTGAGTTGGATCAATTCTTACTTGGCTTCGATGAAGCTTAAGACTTGAGGCTCATCAACGATTTGATATTCCCAGCCGGGTCCAAAGGTGGGGTTAATCGGACCGGGAGCCAGCTTATAAAACAGCCCTTCATTGAGGCTGATGGTCAAGGTTGAAGCCGTGGCATTCGTGATGACCCCTGAAAGTGTTTCCATGGCAGAGGCGAAACCGGTACCCGCTTTCTTCTTCAGAAGAATGGCCTTACCAATAAATCGGGTGGGATTGGTCAGGGTTAGGCCGCTAATGCTGGTAGCACTTGCCAAGGTGGCGTCAGACCCCGTCTGAAGGATTGTGCCACGCAGGAGAGTAGCCACATACCGGCGTTCGACTTTAGTCTCATAGTTAGACCCAGGAGCAGAGGTAATGGGCTTCACGCCGCGAAGCACCACATATGCCGTGAACACATCGCTCCGTGTGGAGGCGATGTTGCTTGCGGCGTTGTAGACCATCGAGTCTTCTTCTACGTCATCAATCACTTGATCAGGAGTGAAATCCAGAGGACCTGTAACCGCTGCCGGAGAGTTCGTGGTATCAAGCGCGAGGTAATTGATGGCGTAGTCAGATGCGGCACCGAGAGTTTTGGTGCGCACCATCAGAAGCTCATCAGGTGTCGCGAAGCCTTTATCGAGCCGGAGATTCCTGTTGGCGACAGTTGCGCCGGCAGTCGCCTGCACACCTGTCCATACTGCACGGTTATTGGCGTCGCCAAGGGCACCCGAGTAATCAGGGCCAGAGGGAAGAGACAGCAGTTCGCGGTAGGCAACAACACCGCGAGCCAGGTAGTAGTTTGAGGGGAGGCTGGCTGCCCCTAAAGACGCCTGGTAGAAGTAGGGCATGGCCTCAATGACGTCAACCGGAGCGGTGCCGATGTTGATTCGGCCAGCCACGAATGACGGGTTAGAAGTGGCGTCGCTGACGAGGAGATCAAGCACTGTGGGGATGCACAGTGCCACAGGAAGGTATGGAGGGCTGGAGCGAATGACACTATCTGTTGTTGTGCCATCGCTGAACCGGCCATTGTTGAACTGACCATAATTCAAAAGTGGAGGTTGGTTAAGAATGACAAGGTTGGTTGGACTGGCAACTTCCAGATAGCGATCAGCGAGATTTTCGGCAAAAGTCTTGGTGGTGGTGTGAGAGACGGTCAGAAGGTTAAACACTTCTCCAACGTTGTTGAAGATATTGCTGACGGTCGCGGGAGCCGCCACCAAATCATATTTGAGTGCAACTTGGAATTTGGGCCAAGTTAAGCCAGCGGGTGCTGAACCGAGTTTGGCCAGCGCCGTGGTCACATCCGCCGGGTTGGAGTTCCCCATGCGTGCGGTAATTGCTGTTTGAAGGTCCGAGTGTGGCGTGAAGGCCGTACCGGAGGTGCCAGCGACGACACGGTACTGTCCCAGGTTATAGGTGGAAGAGTCGTTGGGAAGAGGATTGGCGGTGTTGTTGCCAGCGGAATTTTCCAGCATGTAGGACTGGGCGTAACCATTGCTGGTTGCAGTAGAGCTGGGCGCTGCGCCGTCGTAGGACCACCACCGTTGGAGGAAGCAGAGCGTTTGAAAAAAGTTGTAAGAAGGGCTGCCGGTTGCAGGGAGTGCGATGGGGTAAGTCGCCCCAGGACCGGGGCCAGCAGCGGGACGCATCCATGTGGTGCTGACTACGCCACCAATGACGTGCTGGATTCGGTCGATGGGAATAGTGGGAGATGCAGTGGAAACGAGCTCAAAGATACCGTCGCCAAGCGCGCTATTGTTTGGCGGAAATGCCGCGTTGTGGTTGGTCATCACGATTGCGATGCGATTGCCCGCCGGAGCTGACGTGCTAAAGGAAGCGGCCCAGTTTGCGTTGTCTGTGTGGACGATCACATAGTCACCCGGATTCAGCCAACGGGTGGAGCCTGTGATGTTCATCGTGGTACCGTTGTACCGGATGGCGAATTGGCTCAGATCCACAGGTACGGGAAAAGGGTTACGCAGTTCCACTGCGAAAAACTTCATCTTTGGGGAGGTTGCTCCCTGGTTCCAAGGGAGTTCGGCCGAGGTAGTCATTTCGCCATCGTCACCTGGATCGGCAAACACTTCCGAATAGGCAACCATGGTGAAGAACGGCTGCACGCCCAAGCCATAGTAGGTTATGCCATGAGGAGAGGTGACCTGGGCTTGGATGGGGTCGTAAGTCTGCGGGTTTGAGACGTTGTAGGGGACGCCGGCATTGGTTAGGCGGTAGCGGGCAAGGTTTGCGCCCAGCATGTAAGCCGTGTCAGTCGCCCGAGGGTAGTCGGGGCGGCTTTCAGCGCCGTAACGGGCATTGAGATAGCTGTTTTGCCTGAGAATGAGCTCAAAAACGTACCCAAGCCAGCTGGCGTCATCCGTGTTGGGGTTGAGCTTGAAGTTGGGAACGCCTTGCGGAGGCGTGAAGGCGCTGGGGAATGTAATGGAAGGTGCGTTGACACCATTGAGCTCGCTGAGCCAGAGCGGCATGGGTTCACGATACTGCGCAGTGGCCGCATTGGTTTGGGAAGTGGGGACCAGAATCGTATTGGTCCCGTTAAGCACCGTCAGCAGGCGGCGTCGGTCAGCTTTGATCTGCGCAGCGTTAAGTACGTTGGATTCGGCCGAGTAAGAACGCAGCGGGCCAGATTGCGAGCTGTTGGGGTTGGAGACGGAACGGTCGGTATC
>CAZIWA010000011.1:0-75282 GCA_964542875.1 uncultured Phycisphaeraceae bacterium | reverse complement strand
GTCTCATCAATGAATAGAGGCCCGTGGTGCATGTCGAAAGACCCATCGCTCCCCACAAACGCCTTCACATGGTCGATCCAGCTCGGGTGGTCGATCATCTTTTCAAACACCGGGCCCCCCTCGTAGATCTGCTGATAGTTGATGCCGTCCCGGTCGTTGTAGTGGTGCCCATGCACATACCCGTGCCACTCTCCGGGTTTTAAACGCGGAATCGCGTCCAGCCCGTCATTGAGCCCCTTCACCTCCGCAGGGCTCAAGGCCCCTTTCAAAAGCACATACCCCAGCAGATCAAACAGGTACGTATCCATTTCGCTGACCATCTCGCATGCTCCTTGTTGATGACATAAACCCACCACACCCCAGCATCTTCCCCGCCCCACCCCGGAACATCCTCACCAAAAACCCACCAAACTTCCGGCTTTCTCAGATATGATCACGCCAAACCCCCAAATACCCCCCTCTTAAATCCCTCTGACCAGACCCTAGACCCCAGACCCCTCCTCCAATGCCCCCCATCTACAAACAACCCCAGATCGGCTTCAAAATCTGGGCCGGGCCCGTCACCCTCATGCGTCAGGCCCACACCCACAACGACATCGAAATCAACCTCATCACCCAGGGCCAGATCCACTACATCATGAACGGCCGCGCCGTCACCCTCCCCCCCGGCCGCCTCGCCTGCTTCTGGGGCGCACTCCCCCACGCCCTCATCGACATGGCCCCAGGCACCCGCGCACTCTGGGTCACCCTCCCCCTTCCCTGGGTTCTGCGATGGGAACTCCCAGACCCCGCCCTTCAGACCCTCCTCTCAGGCGGCGTCCTCTCCCACCAAAACCCAGACCCTCTCACCCAGGCCACCGCCCAGCGCTGGCCTGATGAATTCGCCACCCCCGCCCTCCAGCGCGTCACCCTTCTGGAAATCCAGGCCCAGGTCACCCGGCTCTGCCTCCTCCACCACGACGCCTCCCAGCACCCCCACACCCACACCCCGCAAGCCCCCCGTTCCGAGGCCTCCATCGCCGCCGTCGTCAAAATGTCCCGCTACATGTCCGACCACTGGGACGGCCCCCTCACCATCGCCGACGTCGCCGCCCACGCCGGGCTCAACCCCAACTACGCCACCACCCTCTTTAAAAAAGCCACCGGCCAGGGCCTTCTTCAGTACCTCACTCAGCTCCGCCTCGCCAGCGCCCAAAGGCTCCTGGCCACCAGCGACCTCGCCGTGCTGGAGATCGCCCTTCAAGTCGGCTTCGGCTCTCTCAGCCAGTTTTACGACACTTTCAAACGCGAAGTCGGCCAAACCCCCCGCGACTTCCGCAAAGCCATGCGCACCCCCACCTGAAATTGAAACTCCATAAACCTTTGTCACAAAACACTTAATCAATTAATATTGATTTTTCCGCTCATTTCAGGTATATTAATACATTGCAGAGAATGAACATGTCTTCTTTTGTTTACAAAAAAACTACAGCCCGTAAACTCTTCCCCCCTCCAAGGTGCTTTTATGCAATTAGCCGACATCTTCCCCTGGGGCAATAACGCATCTCAGCTCTGCCGCGCCCTGGATGATGAAAAACTCCTCTGCGAAGTCTTCTCCGGCTCCGAGCGCTACCCCATGCGCGCAGCCTTCTACTCCGTCGCCGGCGACCTCAAAACCCGCAACATCCTCCCCCTCACCGTCAAATTCCCCGCCAAGCTCGCCGACGACCAGCTCGCCGGACCCTTCCTCGTCCAGATGCTCGCAGACCCTCAGGCACGCCAGCAGATGGCCACCCAATCCCGGCTTTGGAAAAACCTCGTCGGCATCGACGCCCCCTTCTCCGAAGTCCTCGGCAGCACCCTCAAAAAATGGTTTGACGACCCCAGCTACGCCCACTCCGCCCCTGCCTGGTCCAACTGCCTTGTCAAAGACTCCGAGCAAGGCCGCCACCTCCAGTTCTCCCTCAAAGCCTTTGAAAACCTCCTCAAATCCGTCGATAACCCCCTCAAGCGCACCTCCTACCACCGCTTCATGGTCCTCGTCGCCACCTTCGCCATCGTCGACCCTGAGCAATCCATCTGGATCGTCTCCAAGATCCTCCACAAGTTCCCCAAAGTCGCCACCTGGGTCGCCCCTTACGGCGCCACCGAAGCCCAGATCGCCGGCCTCGTCAAACAAGCCACCGCGCTCGTTCAACCCGGTGCCGAAGCCCCTTCCATCAAACCAGCCCCCGTTCCGGCTTCGCCCCTCATCCCCGCCGAGCCCGCGCCTGTTTCTCAACCCATGAACATTGATCATTCAGGCTCCAGCCAGGACCTTCTCCTTCGCCTTTCCGAGTGGTCCGCACGCGCTCAGCAGACCGCCAAATCGCTCCAGCAATCCGCCGACGCCCTGGCGCGTCTACAGACGCCTTCAGACACCGTTTCGCTGATTCAATCCCTCTCCCAGCTTCACAACGACGCCAAAAACCTCATCGACGACGTCAAGCTCCTCGCCGTTCACGTCAACGCGCCCGACGTCAACGCCACCCACCCCAGCGAGCTGGAAGCCATCCTCCTTCAAATCCAGCGTCGCGAGCAGGAGCAGCGGCTCATCGCCCAAAAACACCAGGCCGCCCACGCCATCCTCACCCGCATCGCCAGCCTCGCCGCCTCTTCGGAATCCGACGCCAAAGCCCTCATCCCCCTCCAGAATCAGGCCGCCCAGATGGCCATCACCCTCGCCGTCCCCGCCTCCATCACAGACACCGCGGAGCTTGATCAGATCCTCGCTCCCACGCACCCCTTCTCTTGCGTTCTGGCCCTCCTGGAGCACGATGCAGGCCTGGCTGAAAGCCAGCTTGATGACACCCAGCTCGACGCCTGCGACACCACCGTCATCGCCGCCTTTGGCATTGGTTTCCAGCGCAAGCTCCACCAGGGTAAATTCATCTTCTCAACCCCCGTTCCCGACGCCCAGCCCGCGCCGCGCGCCACGCAATTCGCCTGAAAACAACCATCAAACTTAAAACCAACCACGCTTTTCACCTGAATAAAAGTGAAAAACCTGTGGATACCACGTGAAAACCACGGGGATAGCGACCCCGCTTCTCGCATTTATGCATAAATCACCCGTCAATCACCATTTCTGGACGCAAAAAACCCTCGACTTGTTCCCGAGGATACGATAATCTGCATTAAGCAACGCTCGACAGGCGTTGTCCCGCCGAAGACCTTTCTAGTTACGGACGCAATGAGCCGTGACAGAGTTCCGGAAAGGACTTCATAAACCCCGCCACGATGCGGCCCGCCCAAGAGGTCAACATGAAGCCCAACATCCCACCACATTTTAGGTGCATCGCCTGCACCAAAATCTATCGGTGGCGCCCCGAGCGCGCAGGCCGAAAAGTCCTGTGTGTCTGCGGCCTCATCATGCGTTGCGCCAAAACCCCCGACGGCAAACCGACCTCCCTGGGCCACAAAGCTCCCGTCATCAAGCCCAGCGAAGCCCGTGTCCACGCCACCGTCGGCGAAAACGCCGTCATCAACCTCACCACACACCAGTGGGATGAGGAATCCACCACCCTCAATCTGAATTCCTCCGACGTCGTCGTCGACGACATCCCCACCTCCGACCTGGACCTGAACCTCAACCTCGACACCCTTGTCGACTCTATCCCCGTCGCCGCCCAGCCCGCCATCCCCTCCCCCACGCTCCGGCCAGAGGCCCCCGCCCCCGTTGTCCGCCCCGCCGCCCCCACCCTCCGGCCCGGCAGCGCCGCAGGCGTGCGCCCCGGCAGCAATGTCGGCACCCATACAAACCCTCCGGCCCCCACAGACTCCACCGCCTGCCCTCAGTGCAAATCCAAAGTCCGCGCCGGCGCCGTCCTCTGCGTCCAATGCGGCACCACCCTTAAACCCCCCACCGACGCGCCCACCGCCCCCCAGCCCACCTCCGCAGGCTTCTTCTCCAAAGTCATCGGCGCCGTCGTCAAATCCAAAGACCCCGCCACTTAAAACTCCATATACCCCGCAGGAATGGGACGCACGGACCTCTCAAAACCAGGCCCGTGCGTTGCTTATTGCATGATCGCTGCTCTTCTGGCCTGCTGCGATTCGCCATAAACCCTCATTTCCCGCCTCTTCAATTCATAACGCATAACTCGTAATTCATCTGCCCGGCATGTATCCTTTTCCCACCCTGAAAACGGACACCCCATGACAGACCTACCCCGCATCGCCATCCAGTCCACCCTCCCCGTCCGCTACGACCACGTCGATCTCAACGTCGAAAAGGTCGCCTTCACCTCCGGGCTGGATAACGCGCTGGACTGGGCCGTCCTCTCCCCGCCCCCTCAGGGCAACGACTGGGCCGTTTTCCTCCACGGCCACGGTTCCTTTGGCGATCAGATCTTCGTCCGCCCCGACATCCGCGACCAATGGGTCCCCGCGCTCCGGAAAAACAACCTCGGCATCCTCGGCGCAAACATCCGCGGAAACTCCTGGATGAACCCCGCGGCCGCCTACGACCTCGCCGCACTCATCCTCTGGCTCAAATCCGAAAAACAAGCCCGCCACATCATCCTCGTCGGCGGCTCCATGGGCGGCACCAGCGCCCTCATCTTCGCAGGCCTCCACCCCGACCTCCTCGACGGCGTCGTCTCCCTCTGCCCCGCCAGCGACCTGGCCGCCTACCTCCCCTGGTGCCAGGAGCGCCGCAAACAAACCCCCATCCTCGGCGTCATCGCCGACACCATCATCCAGCGCTATGGCGCCCCTGAGCAAAACCCCGATGTCTACGCCCGGCACAACGCCGTCGCCAACGCCAAAAAACTCAAAATGCCCGTCAGCGTCTGCCAGGCCGCCGGCGACAACATCATCCCCGTCGAACAAGCCCGCGCCTTCGCCCAGCAGCTCTCCGGCAAAATGACTTTCCGCTACCTTGAACTCACAGGCGGCCACCACGACTCCGCCATCCCCGAATTTGCCACCTCCCTCCAATGGGTCATCGTCCGCCTCGGCGGCTAAAAACCCCTCTTCGTTGGGTGCGGCCGAGTCCTCGAGGCCCACCACGCCGCCCACAAGACCCCTCAACCCATAAATCACCCAAACGCAACACCCCCGCACGGTGCTCCTAACCCACCAAACACCGTGTCCCATGCCCTCATCCGTATAAACATTTCGTTTCTCGCCCGCCTTGCGGCATGCACAAACACTGAAAACCGCTACCGCTATTGGTTAACTCTTCTTCTCTCCGACCAAACCTGAACCCTCCCTCTCCCTCTTCACTTTTACCTTTTACCTTGTCCCTTTTACCTTTCCCCCTCTTCTTCCCCCCTTCACCCCGTTGACTTACAATCCTCCCAGCACCCCGGGGTCATGTTGGCGTCTATGCCCTCTCATACGCAAAACCTCAAGCCGAATCACGATCCGCCTCGCGAAACCGTGGCCAGCCCCGCCGCCTCCGCGCTTCACCCCAAACCGCCCAAATCACTTCGCCGTCAGATTCTTCTGGGGGTGAACTTCACGCTTCTCCTGGCCCTGGCCATCTACCTCTCGCTTGATTATTCCGACCGGCTCGGCGCACGCCTGCGCGACAAAAGCGAACTCCTTCGCGGCCACGCCAGCGCGCTCGTCGCCCTGCTCTCCAAGCACTATCAGACCGCGCGCTCCGAATACGAACACTACGTCCCCGGCAATTCTGAGCTCGCTCTCATGCGCCGCAACCAGCAGGCCGACCCGCTTCAGCGCTGGCTTGACGGCGTTCAAATCCGTCTGCGCCCTTCGCGCTTCACCAACGGCCCCGGCGTCATCGCCCGCGTGCAGGACCAGCTCCTCATCCCCGTCTCCATGCGCGACGGCCTCACCGACCCGTACCTGATCACCCGCTTCGACGAAGTCATCGACAGCAACCGCTACGACTTCCGCGTGGACGGCCGCTACCTCGTCGTCGGCGTCGCCAAAACCCAGGACCTCACCATCATCGTCTGGCAGGACGGCACCGACATCCTCCGCGAACTCCGCCGCGACCTCCTCTGGCGGATCGTCGCCCTCGCCTGCATCGGCCTGGGCATCACCGCCGTCGTCAACATCATCCTGCTGCGCCTGGTCAATAAACCCATCCAACACCTCGTCGCCGTCATGCGCCGAATCGCCAAAGGCGAACTGGGCGTGCGCGCCAAACCCGGCAACACCCTGGAAACCCACTTCCTGGCCGTCGAAATCAACGCCATGACCCAGGCCCTGGAAGACGCCGACGCCAACCGCCGCGCACAGATGGACAAAGCCCAGGCCATCCAGGAAAACCTGCGCCCCCCCACCGACCTGGCCCGCAAACACAAAGCAGCCTACAAACAACTCACCGCCAACGAAGTAGGCGGCGACTGCGTCGACATCAAATGCCTCGCCGACGGCGCAATTCTCCTGTGTATCGGCGACGTCACCGGCCACGGCGTCCCCGCCGCCATGGGCGCCGCCATGCTCAAAGCCCTCATCGATTCCTCCTGCGACACCGGCCTGAGCCCCGGCCTTATCCTCCAATCCATCAACCGCGGCTTCGCCTCCGTCACCCTTGAAGGCGACTTCGCCAGCTTCTTCATCGCCTGGATCTCCCCCGACCGCTCCATCCTCCGCTACGCCAGCGCCGGCCATGAACCCGCCTACCTCGTCGACCCGCAAGGCGTCGACCTGCGCAAGCTCGACTCCACCGGCCCCCTGCTGGGCATCGACAAACTCCTGGAATGCCAGGAAGTGGAAATGGCCTTCCGCCCCGGCGACCGCCTGGTCATTCTCACCGACGGCATCCCCGAAACCATGGACCCCGCAGGCAAACTCTTTGGCCGCAGCCGCGTGCGCGAACTCCTCTGCCGCTTCCGCGAACAACCCTGCGAACAATACGTCCGTGCCGTCATGGAAGCCGCCGAAGAATACCGCCGCTCCCCCACCCGCCAGGACGACATGACCCTCCTCGTCATCGACGCCTGAAACCCGACTCCCCCTCTTCCAGCTTCCTCTTCGGGGACTGGTCCCCTTCCCGTTGCGCCGCCATCCAAGCCAACCAACCCAGCGTGCCATGCTCTCGTCCGCGTGAGCATGTCTTGCACGCGCCAACAAAAAACACTCGCCACCTCACACCAAAACGCCGTTAGCCCGACGCGCCAGCGAGGGTCTTCGGGCGCGAGCCCGACCTCCCGCAAACCCCACAAAAACCACACCGCATTCCTACCGCCAACCAACTCTCTGCGGGGACTGGTCCCCTTTCTTCAAGGACCTGTCCCCTTCCCGTTTCTCCCCCTAATCAACCACCACACCCTCACTTCAAATCCATCCGTTTCACCGCAACCCCCTTAAACTCCACCACACCGCCCCAGACCCGATTAATCTTTTCAACTTCATCAACCAGCCGCACATTGGGCGTCAGAATCACATCCGCGGTCGTCACCCCGGCATCCAATACATCGATCGGCACAGACACTTCACCTGGATTGCCGCCGCTGGGCGTGTACCACAATGATCCACACTTCAAATCCCGACCGCCGATGCGCACCGCCACATCAACGCTCATGGGCACCGCCATCTTGTCGCCCCACTCAAACTGCACCACCAACTGCGCCTTCTTCCCTCGGGATTGAACGACAACCTGTTTCATCCTGAGCTTCCCGACTTTGACCGGGTCCAGCGCAGGGTCCTGGGTCATTGCCACAATCTCAGCATCTTTGGAATACACCGTGACGTTGATCTGGCAACTGCGCTTCCACCGGTAGGCGGTCTTGGGCCAGTCCGCTGACGGTGCCATCTCCGACACACCCACCAGGTCCGCGACAGGCGCAAGCGCGCTTAAAAATTCGAGGGTCAAGACATGCTTTCCGGGAGCCAGTTCGGGCAACACCAGCTCTCCATAAAATTGCGTGCTTTTCCAATGGCGATTCCCGCTTCGCATCGTGATTGCCTGCCCATCCACGCTCGCTGATACAAACTCACCCATCAATGTGTAGCCAAACAGCCGGTCATACCAGGGCGAAGCCACACGTACACTCACAACACGCTGCTTTTTCCCCTCTCGAAACCGAATCCCACCTTCCTCATGCGTAACCGAACCGGCCAGAACTTTCCGAAACTCAATCGCCTGTTCATCACTCACCAATCCATTCTTGTACAGCTCCTCCAAAAGATCATTCAGCCATGTCATCGGCGGCACATCATCTCCCGCCTTAATCTCCTTCTTCATCCACGGACCCAGGCCATCCATGACCTTTGCAGCTTGCTCTTTCGTCAGCTTGTGCTTTTTCAGCTCATTCCAGGCCCAGGGCGAATTAGGCTGCGCCCACCCCGCGGCAATCACTTCGTCTGTGGAAGCCCTGCTGAGCAGTTCCGGACGCCCCGCCAGCATCACAAGATCACCACCACCCTCCACTGTCACCCGCGTCGGCGCGGACCGATCGATCAACCCAATAAACGCCATCCCCATGAATCCAGCCCAAAACACCAGCGCATACGCGCTTGCAATACCCGGTCTCCTTTTCCCTTGCAGCCGGCCCGCGATCCGCCAACCCCAGCACACCATTCCGTAATCCACCAGCGCCCACAGCCCCACCATCACCGCCGCCGCCAACACCCACACCTGCACATTCACGGCGCTGGGGCTCACCCGCATCAGCCCCGCCAAGCGGGACGACACATCCAGCGCATACACCAGCCACATCCAGCCCAGGCCGATCAAACCGTTCATCAGCATGATCGGAAAAAGCAACGCCGCCACCAGCGCCGCGGGAACCCCGTACACCCGGCCCTCTGACCGCGAAATACGCCTCAGCGCCATCCACCCCAGCACCGTCGCCACCAGCGGCGCAGTCAAACCCAACCCCAGCGCCACCGTTTTGAGCGTCATCCCCTGCCACCCGCGCATCCCCCCCTCGATCCCCGGCCGCAGCGGCTGCCAGAACGCCATCGCCACCAGCAACACAAACACCCAAAGCGTCCACAACGCCCCCGCCACCGCCAGCTTTGATACCCGTGGCTTCTCCGCAGCCCCGCGCATCGCCAATACCCCTTCCACCCACATCGCCGCGATCAAAATCACCAGCCCAACCAACCCCGCCAGAAAACAAAACACCACCCACGACCCCTTGCTGGTAAAAATCATCGGAAACATTAAAAACAACCCAAAAATAAGCATATTAAACGCCCCCACCCACCCCAGCCCGCGAAGCCCGCGCCCCGAAAACCACCCTGTCCCCCCAACCGCAATCTCCGGCTCCGACGCCTTCGTCAATACATATGTCTCCACCTGCGTCTTGATCTCGCTCACCTGCTGGTATCTGCGCTCCGGCTCGCGCTCCAGCGCCTTAAGCACCACCGCATCCAGCCGCACATCAATCACCACTTTCCGCACTGCGGATTCCAGCAGCGGCTTGGCCCCGGGCAATTCCCCCGTCAGCATCTGATAAAACACCACCCCCAGCGCATAAATATCCGCCCGGTGGTCCACTACGTCAGGCCGCTCCATCTGCTCGGGCGCCATGTACTCCGGCGTCCCCATCGCCCGCTCGCCCGCAGCCGGCTCACCCGCCCCGGGTTCCCCCACCAGCTTCGCCAACCCGAAATCCGCGATCTTCACCCGGCCTGCCTTATTCAGCAGAATGTTCTCCGGTTTGATGTCCCGATGCACAATCCCCCGCTCATGCGCATACTGCAGCGCATCGCAGATTTCCGGCACGATGGCCAGTGCTTCCCTGGTCGATACATGTCCGGAATCCAGCAGCCCGCGCAGGCTCAACCCATCCACATACTCCATCAAAAAGTAGTAAAGCCCATCGCGCTGCCCAAACTCATAAATCGTCACGATATGCGGGTGATTCAACCGTGCCATCGCCTGCGCTTCGCGCTCAAACCGTGCCTTAAAAGCCTCCGACTCCCCCACTTCGCGAGGCAGCACCTTCAGCGCCACCTCCCGGTTGAGGCTCTTTTGCTTCGCCCAGTACACCGCGCCCATCCCCCCGCGCCCGATGAGCCTTACGCCTTCAAGCTCCGGAAACTTCCCCGCCAGTTCATTGGCATCGATCGGCTTCCAATTCCCAAACGCCTTCGCCCTCCCCGGAAAAGGGCTTGTGCCGCTGCGGAAGTCCGCCGTGTCTTCTTCCAACCCACGTTTAAGCAGACACGCCGGGCAAAGCCCCCCGGGTGTTCCCGCCCCCACGGTTTTCCCGCACTCGGGACACTTTTCAACCTGGCTCATCTCAAAAACTCCATTTGCGTGAATGCTTCCACCCCCTACTAAAGCAAACAAGCAAAAAGGTTACACCCCATCTCCCAAATTTCTGAATTCTCCCTCTGACCAGACCCTAGACCCCAGACCCTTCCTCAAAGACTCCCCATCAACTGCCGCACTTCTTCGTCCACCATCCCCGGCTCAGACACCGTCTGCGCAATCTCTTCCCTCAGCAGTTCCCGGTACCGCTTGCGCAATCGGTGCGCCGCCACCTTCACCGCGGCCTCGGTCATCCCCAGCCTTTCCCCGATCTGCGCATACCCCGTCGTCTCCCCTTTGATCAGCACGCCCTCCAGCGCCTGAAACACCACCCCTTGCCCGCGGTCGGCGTATTCACGCGCCAGCCGCTGCAGCACCTCTTCCAATACGGCCAGCGCCCATTTCCGGTCAAACAGCCGTTCAGGGGTCATCTCGTCCACCGGCTCACGCGTGTACCGGGCTTCGGCGTCCAGCGCGTCGATCGGCACCGTCTTCACCCCGCCGCCCCGCTTGGCCGCAGTCTCCTTGTCCCAGTCGTTGGCCATGTAATTTTTAAGCGACGCGATCAAAAACGACCGAAACTTCCCTTTTCCCCGGTCCACCCCGGCCAGGGCATCCTTTTCCAGCAGATGCAGCAAAAACCCCTGCACCAGGTCTTCCGCCTTGGCCGCTGGCGCGCCGCTTCTGCGCGCGTAGGCGTAAAGCGCAAACCAGTAAATCCGCGCCAGCTCCCCCATGGCCCGCTTGGCCCCGGCATTGGCGCGCCAATCCCCCGCGGCCAGCACCACGCTCCACCGGGTCATGGCAAAAGCCCCCGTACCCGCTCCAACCCCGTCGGAATGTGATGAAACCGATGACGCCATCGCCCCATCTTAACCCCGTCAAAAACCCGCCCTGCGAAGCCTGCCCCTCATCCCATATAATCTCCACCTTCAAACATGATCCAAGACCTCTTCCCAACCTCGCCCCTCCTGGCCTTCCTCGTGAAGCTCGCGCTCATCCCGCTCGTCTTCATGCCCATGGTCAGCATCATCGCCATGTTCTGCATCTGGTTTGAGCGCAAGGTCGCCGCCTGGATCCAATCCCGCCAGGGCCCCATGCACGTAGGCGGATGGCAAGGCTGGGCCCAGTCCATCGCCGACGGCCTCAAGCTCGTCTTCAAAGAAGACCTCATGCCCCGCGCCGCAGACCCCGTCCTCTTTAAGATCGCCCCTTACCTGGCCTTCGCCCCCGTCTTCGCCGCCATGGTCGCGCTTCCCTTCGGGCCGGACTTCACCTTTGAACCCCGCCTGGATATCGGCGTGCTCTACATCCTCGCCGTCCTCGCTGTGGAAGTGATGGGCGTCATCCTCGCCGGCTGGGCCTCGGGCTCCAAATGGTCGGTTTACGGCGCCATGCGCGAAGCCTGCCAGATGGTTTCCTACGAAGTACCCATGGGCCTGGCCATCATCACCGGGCTTCTCACCGCCGGCACCCTTCACCTGGTTGAACTCTCTTACCTCCAGGCAGGCGGCCTCTCCACCTGGTTCGTCTTCCATAACCCCTTTAATGCCCTCGCCTGCGGGCTCTTCTTCGTCGCCGCGCTCGCCTCCAACAAGCGCGCACCCTTTGACCTCCCCGAATCCGAATCCGAACTCGTCGCCGGCTTCCACACCGAGTATTCCGGCCTGCGCTTCAGCTTCTTCTTCTTCGCCGAGTACGCCGGCATGTTCGTCCTGGGCGCGGTCATGTCCGCGCTCTTCCTGGGCGGGTGGAACTCCCCCTTTGGCGCGTTCGACCCCGTCTACCGCGCCCTGGGCTTTAACCCCCTGGCCGCCGGCACCGCCTACTTTGAAAACACCCTCACCGGCAACCCTGACGCACGCGCCCAGGCCATGGGCCTTTCCTCCGGCACCGCGCTCTTTATCTTCAACCTCTATGCCGCCTTCTGGGTCATCGCCAAGGCAATGATCTTCATCTTCATCCAGATGTGGATCCGCTGGACGCTTCCCCGCATCCGCATCGATCAGGTCATGCACGCCTGTGTGAAGGTCCTGCTCCCCGCCAGCCTCGTCGGCCTCGTTGGCTGCGCCGTCTGGGTGTGGCTGATCGATTCCCCCCCAGGCATCGCCCCCGGCCCCGTCGGGCACAAGCTCGCCCGCATCGCCGGCCACTCCACCCAGCTCCAGACCCTCACCCAATACGCCCTGGCCGGCCTCGCCGTCGCACTGGTCCTGTTCCTCATCGGCGTCATCGTTCACGCCTTCCTCAAGCGCGATCAGCCCACAAAATCCCTCTTCAAGGGTGCCCTCCCCGTCGGCCCGGACCAGACCTTCATGTCCGGCAAAGACCCGCAGTAATCTGACAACCCGCAAACCCACCAATTCCCAACCGCTTCGCCCCAAGCGGGATATCCCATTGAAACACCTCGCCCTCAGGCCTTCCCTGACTCCCTGATCCCCGCCCTTCCCGTACAATTCATTCGGCCTACCATCCACATATCGCGCCGCCATAACGACCCCAAGGCCCCGGCACCACCCACCCATGACGCAGCCGCCAAAACGGTACAAAACCTGGTTCAAGCGCGCGTTCTTCACGCTGGTGACGCTGCTCGCCGCTGTGCTGCTGTTTTACATCTTCCTGGTTCCCGTCATCACCGCCTGGGGCATCCACCGCGCATTGACCGCCGCCGGGCTTTCGGGCGCGCAATACGAGCTTCGCTCCGTCTCCCTCACCTCGCTGGACATTGTGAACGTCCGGATCGTTAAAGACGACCCCAGCGTCATCGGTGCCGTCGCCATCGACTACACCCCCTGGTCGCTCATCCAGGCGCGCGTGAAAACCGTCCGGCTCATCGGAGCTGAGCTCAACGTCTCCATCCGCGCCGGCAAAATCGACTACGGCGGGCTGAACCCCCTCTTAAACCCCATCCCCTCCTCCACCCAACCCGCAGCCACCTCAGCCGCCACCCAACCCGCCAAAGATCAAAACCTCTGGACGCTCCCCGCCGACGAAGTCACTCTCGAAGCTTCCTCCCTCATCGTCAACATCTCCGGCTGGAAGGCCCGTCTCGCCGCTTCCGGCTCCATCAAGAAAGTCGATGCCGCTCCCAAGCCTCTCTTTGATGAACCCATCATCCGCGCCATCCCCCAGCACTTGGCCATCGACTTCAAAATCGACAGCGCCTTGGTCCCCGCTTACATCTCCGGCTGGATCGCCCCCGATCTCGACGATGCGGACTTCCTTATCCACCTGGGCCCGCAGCTTGACCCAAACCCTGCCAACCCAACCTCCCAGCCCTACATTGAAGCCCAGCTCTCCGTCCGTGAAACCGCCCAGGGCCCCACCTACCGGACAACGCTTTTAGCCACCACCGGCATTGCCCACTCCCTCAAGGCCGGCAAGCCGCCTGATAACTACGCCGGGCTGGATTTCGACGCCCGCTTTGGCCCCGGCTTCGCCCTCAAATCCCTCACCGGCTCGGGCCAGATCAGCAACTTCAATTTCGGCATCGTGTCCATTGATGCCAAAGCGAAATTCGAAGCGGTCGACGGCCTGCTCGCCATCACATCCTCCAACTTCAAGGTCTCCGGTCCCGAAGGCTTCGCCGTCGACGCCCGGCTCACCCTCGAAAATGTCGCCCTCTCCCTCCCCATTGGTTCAAAAGCCAAAAACCGTCTTCTTCAGGCCTCCTGCGACATCGCCTTTGCTCTTACCGCCAAACCCGCTCTCCCCAGCGCCCTCGCCCACATCCTGGGCAACACGGTGGACCTGCGCCTTGGCGCCCGCGGCAGCCTCTTCGCCAGCTATTCGCTGGACACCCACGAATACCAGGCCAAAGCCACTGCCCAGCGCGCCTGGCTTTCCGCAAAACCTGATGGCAGCCCCTTCCTCGGCGCCATCGACCTGCGCGCCCGAAACGTTACCCTCGCCCAAAGCACAGCGGGCACCGACGTCAACCTTGAAGGCCTCATGATCTGGGCCACCCAACCCGGCATCACCTTCCCCGACCGCGACATGGAAACCACCCAGCTCCCCGCGGGCGCGGCCATGTTCCAGATCGGCCGACCCGATGTCAGCGCCTTCGGAGGCGATACCGCCAGCGTCATCGGCGGCCTGCGCTTCCACAAGCCCGCCAATGGCCAGCCCCCCTCCTTCTCCGTCGGCCGGGCCGTGCTGCGCGCCCGCTACGTTCTCGCGTTGGAGCACTCCGGCACCCACACCGCAGACCTGCGCATCAGGCTTCCCCTGGGCATCACGCTCAACCCCGCCACCGGCGCACCCACCCTCACCGTTCCCGTCGCCCCCCTGGGCGATACGCCGCCGGATGAAACCCCGCAAAACCCCTTCCTTCCCACCGACCGCCCACGCATTCAATGGCTTGTCTCTTCCCCCTATCTGGCCCTGCCTCAGACGCCCAACACGGACAACTCCATCGCCGGCGCGGTCGAGCTTAAAGGCACGCATCCGCTGGTCATTCACCTCCCCAGCAAATCACCCGACTCTTCTGCCCAGTGGCTGCGTGAAACACGCATCGAACCCACCGCATTGCAGATTGTCGCGGGCCTTCCTGATCAAGCACCCACCCAGGCCGCCGAACCTCCAGCCAAATCCGGCCGAATCAGCTTCACCGGGCCCGGCGTGCTTTATCTGGACATCAAACCACAATCCACCGACGCTCCGCTTGTCGCCACCACTTTCGCCGCCAAGCTCGTGGTTCCCACCTTCACCGGCAACATTTCCGCGACGGACTCCATCACAGGCGGGCTCACTTTTGCAGCAAACATCACCCCCCAGATTCGCCCCGGCATCAAAGGTCAGCCCGACACCCTCGCCGTCACCCTCACCCCAGACCTCACGCTTGATCTGCAAAGCGCCCGGCTCCCCAGTTACAGCGTTGAAGGCCTCAGCGCTCAACTCCAGCTCATCAGCCACATCGACATAGCCGGCGACGCCACCACCGCCATCGCCACGACTAACTTGAAAAACCTGAACCTCACGCTCCCCGCCCAACAGCTCGTCCTCACCAATGCATCGCTCCAAATCCCCATCGCCATCCGGTACCAAACCGATAAATGGACCGTTCCTCCCACGCAGGAGCCGCTACCCAAAGGCGTCATCAGCATCCCCGGCATCACCTACAAAAACCAAGCCCTGCCCCCCATCACCGGCGATGCTTCGCTCCTGGGCAGCGACTTTAAAACCAACATCAACTGGCAGCCCATCGAAGGCGCCAGGCTCAACATCGCGGCAAGCGCCGCGCTTGTCCCGGAGCTCGCGGCCAAAGTGCAAATCACGCTCCCCGCATTCAAGCCCGCCAACCCCCTGGCCATCGGCCAATTCCTGGAAAAACTCGGAGTCACCCGCGCGGCGACATCCGAGCTCGCCGGCACCCTGGCCGCCAAAGCAGACATCCTTTATGAGAATCAAAAGCTCACCGGCA
Source organism: uncultured Phycisphaeraceae bacterium (assembly GCA_964542875.1). Taxonomy (GTDB): domain Bacteria; phylum Planctomycetota; class Phycisphaerae; order Phycisphaerales; family Phycisphaeraceae; genus CAZGOM01. The sequence continues at coordinate 59,656 of CAZIWA010000011.1, read as the reverse complement.
CCGGCGAACTGGAAGTGGGAAACGTCGATGTCTCAGACCGCCTGGCCGCTTTGGAAATCAAAGGCCTCAATGGCAAAATCGCCCTCGCCCAGCTCCTGCCTTTAAGGTCCGAAGCGGGTCAGCGCATCACCGCCACCTCCGTCAAGGTCAACGAGATCCTGCTTGACCAAGGCGACGTCACCCTCACCATCGAAAGCCCCACCACCTTCCTCATCGAGCGCACCCGCGCGCGCCTGGGCGAACAAGGCATCCTTGGCCTCACCGCGTTTCGCTATCGCACCGACAAAACCGAAATCAACACCGACCTGCTTCTTGAAGACGTAAACCTCAAAGACCTCCTCAACGCCTTCGCCAAAGCCAAAGTCAAAGGCGAAGGCGGGCTCTGGGGTCGCATCCCCATCATCATCGCGCCCGGCTCTCCTCAGCCGCTGATCATTCAGGAAGGCTTCCTCTTCGCGCGCCCCGGCGACACCGGCTGGTTTGAAATCCTCGATCCCTCCACCGCCAACACCATCGACAACATCGCCAACGGCGTCGCCGTCGACGAAGCCCTGCAAGGCAAAAGCATTGAAAACGCCCGGGACGGCATCAAAGGCCTGAAGAACTTCAGCTACGACAAGCTCACGGTGAACTTCGAACGCCGCAACGGCAAAACCCTCGCGATCATCAGGGCATCCGGCAAGGGCCGTGGGCTTGGCCCCATGGTCCCGCCGCTGGTGCCGACGATCACTGTCGAAAACATCGACCAGGCCTTGGGCACGGCGCTCAATTACTGGTATGAGTGGACCAAGCCCCAGGGGCCGCCGCCAGAGCCCAGCCCACTGGACGACTTGTTTTAAGGGTCTTCTGAATGGTTGATCGTCCACGCACCCGGGTTATCGGGTGACGGGGTGTCGGGGGCTTCGAGTTTTCCGATGCCAGCCCAGGCCAATGCCCCATTAACCCCCAAATTGCATTCAATGCTGCTCATGGATACGCGATACCCCGTCACCCGATAACCCGAGCGCGTGGGCCAATCGAAAACTCACTATCCCCATGAAAAAAACACCGCCGGCAAGGTTTGGCTTGTCTTATAAAGGGTGTCCCCGGAAAGCACACCCAGTCAGGCACAGCACAACCCAACCGACGGGTTTTGCGTCGTAGAAACGCTGGACGGATTAACCGACATAGGCCGATATCAGATGAATTGAGCAGACGCCTTACGTGAAGACCTCGAATGAGATCTGCATGAGATCCAAGGCTCGGATGCCTGCACAGCCTGGCAAAGAGGCTTAAGATCAGATTTGATAAAGTCGTAACCGCATCAGGGGGGATACAACTCGACCGGACTGCACAATCTGGTGCCCATCAGACTTCCACACTTGGCCTGACAAGCAGCCCCGGAAAGGGAAAGGCACAAAACCGATCCCGCTGCTCGCCACACGCCGCGTATGACTGAAGGCATTATGTTCGCCCGTGGTGCCAACTGTATGGCACTGGCTTAAATCAACTTTAATTACCCACATGAAAAAAACCCAGCTTAAAATCCCTAAAGATTTGCGAAAACAAAAGATATCTATTGAAGAACCCCTTTCGCACATAAAGCCGTGTGATGATTCCAACCTCGGTTTTGCCGTGCTGGACCACGCCCGCAAGAACCGCGTAGGCATACCGGAAGTTGTTTTTGCCGCTGGTAAAACCCCTGAGCAAACGCTGGAAATCGTCCAGGCCATCCTCGCCCGGCACTCTTTCGCGCTTGTCACCCGATGCACGCCGGATCACGTGCGCCTTTTGGTGAAACTTGAATCTAAATGGCCCGTAAGCGTCGGTAAGCGCTCCGGTATTGTGCTCGTGGGGATGCCTGAACCGGTCAAAAAACCCAAACCCGGCAAACCCCAGCGCGTCATCGCCATCGTCACTGCGGGCACCAGCGATGAATCCGTCGCCGAGGAAGCCATGATGACCAGCCAGGCCTTTGGCCAGACCACCCTCCGGATCAACGATGTCGGCGTCGCCGGGCTCCATCGGCTCATCAACCGGCTTCCGGAATTGCGCAAAGCCAGCGTCATCATCTGCATCGCCGGCATGGAAGGCGCGCTGCCCAGCGTTTTGGCCGGGCTTGTGAAGTGCCCGCTTATCGCCGTGCCCACCAGCGTCGGTTACGGCGCTGCTTTTTCCGGGCTCGCGCCCCTGCTTTCCATGCTCACAAGCTGCGCCCCGGGCATCACTGTGGTGAACATCGACAACGGTTTTGGCGCCGCAGTTGCCGCTTGCCGAATCCTTGATGGCACCAACTCCGAATAAACAAAATATTAGGGAAATTTTCGGTGTTTAAACAGCCTTTGCAAACCCTGGCAAACCCATGAGTTATAAACCTCATTTTTAAACTTTTGTTCTTTCTTTTTCCAAATTGACTATAATTATCTTGACAAGACTCAAGGTTGAGTTATACTTATGCCATGATTCAACAACGGCCAATCAACCGGGAATGAACCACACGGCTGGCACCGGGGTGACAGAGAATAAAACAGCACACGGCTCTTAAAGAGACCTGTCCAGGGCATTAAACGCCTCAAGCTCTGTCATCCCGGCGCCGGCCGGACACATCAGGATTCAGCCAGGCATCAATAAGGCATTTCATGCGGCACGGGAAGTCACCGGACTGCCAGGGATGTCACTCGCTCCAAACACGGGGAAATCAATCGTGAAACTCATCAGCCTGCCCATCGACCAGCTCTTTTTCGACCCAGCCAACGCACGCAAGCACGGCTCACGCAACCTTGACGCCATTAAGGCATCGCTCAAGCGCTTTGGCCAGCAGAAGCCCATCGTGGTCGACCCGTCCAACACGGTGCTCGCCGGCAACGGCACGCTGCGCGCCGCCTACGAGCTTGGCTGGACACACATCCAATGCGTGCGCTCGCTCCTCAAGGCCGGCGATGCTTCGGCCTTCGCCATCGCCGACAACCGAACCGCGGAGCTCGCCGAGTGGGACATGGATCGGCTGGTGAAAACGCTCGACGCCATCGAGGAAGACCCCGGCGCGCAGCTCTGGTCCACCGGCTTCGACAAGGAAGAGCTTGAAAGCCTGGCCAAGAAACTCGGCTTCGACGACCCGATTGAAAAGTACCAGCCGCCCACGGTCTACCGGCTGGTCATCCACTGCGCCGACGCCAAGAGCCAGGAAGCGCTGTTTGAAAAGCTGACGGGAGAAGGACTCAAAGTCCGCGTGCAGACGCTTTAACCCAAACCCTGCCGCCCTCTCGACCAGAGGGCTCAGGCGGGGGCCGACGCTTGTTCGAATGACAAGACATGCACAAACGTAAATGTGTCACTTCGATCGCGGCCTTCGCCTGAGACCTCTGCCTGCATCCATACTCCACGCAAAACAAAAAAGGCCTCAGGCGCGGGCCGGGCTTGTTCGGAACGAAGAGAAAAATTCACTTTCACCAATGCTTCATCCGATCCCGGCCCTGCACCTGATGTCTTTTCACATCGACTTATTTCTGGAGGAACCATGCACACGATTCATCTGGACACGCATGTCGGCCACTCTTTCCGGCTCCAGCACGCCTGCGACACGTTCGGCTTAACGCACCCGGGCGTGCTTCGTCAGAGCATCGCCGGCCAATTGCCCGGCAATGACGAAGACTGGAAAATCGGCGTAATCATCGGTCCGTCAGGCTCCGGTAAATCCACATTCGCCCGGGCTTCGATCACAGAACATGGCCCAATCCCAGGCGGCGTAACCACTCAATACACGTGGCCTCAAAACAAATCGATTCTCGATGGCTTTGACGCCTCGCTCACCGCGGACGAGATCACCGGCGCGCTCACGCAGGCCGGCCTCGGCAGCGTGCGCGACTGGCTCAAGCCCTACCATGTGCTCTCAGGCGGCCAGCGCGCGCGGGCAGACCTCGCACGCGCGCTCACCTGCGATTCGCCCTGCATCGCCATCGACGAGTTCACCGGCGCGCTCGACAGGCCCACCGCAAAGCTGGTGGCCATCGCGTCCGCCAAAGCAATTCGCTCCGGGCGCTCAAGACTCAAACGGCTCATCGCCATCACCTGTCATGATGATGTGGTTCCCTGGCTTGAGCCTGATTGGGTGCTGCAAATGCCCACCGGCCAGCTCACACGGGGGCGGCTTTGTCGGCCCAGGCTCCACATCGACATCCGATCCTGTTCCAGCCGGTTGTGGAGCGGTTTTGCGGGCCATCACTATCTGAGCCACAGCCTCAGCCCCGCGGCACGCTGCTTCGCCGCGTGTCATGAAAACCAGCCCATCGGCTTTTGCGCCACCATGCCCGCGCCCGGCAAAGACAAAACCCGCAGACTCATCCATCGCCTGGTGGTGCTGCCCCAGTGGCAGGGCCTCGGCATCGGGCGCGCACTGCTGAACACCGTCGCAGACCTGGAAACACAAGACGGCCCGGTCTCGCTCGTCACTTCGCACCCCGGCCTGGCACGCGCGCTCAAGGGAGATAAATCCTGGCGTGCGGCCCGACGTCCAAGCGAATCACGCGCGCAAACGGGCCTGCTCAAACGATTCGGCCGCGCTTACATGCCGCACGCACGGCTCACGCTTTCCTTCTACACCGATCAACTTCTGCGCAAACGCGCCTGAAACAACTTTCGAGGGGACACAATGACGACCAGGCAATCTCAACAGCAAACCGCATTCGACATGGACCGCGCCATCGAGCTCACCAAACTCGGCGCAAGCAATGAGGAAGTGCTCAGCATTCTCGGGGCCCGCGCCCAGGACCTGACACAAGCCCGCAAACGTGAGCTGGACCGATACCGGAGCGAACGCTTCGTCCGGCTCAAGGCCAAGCTCTATGAGCTTGCGCTTAAAGGCAACGCACAGGCCGTCATGCGCCTGATGCGCGAGCAGGATGCCCCTGCCAAGCCAGCCGGCAAACAACCCAGAACATCACGCATTAAAAGCGCTTGATCCGCCGATTCATTGTCCGAGGTTAGGGGCGCTTTCGGGGTGAACCGGGCAGGCCCTTTGGGGAAAGGGCCTGCCCCCGCAAAACACGTTTCATTGTTTCCAGACACCGGGCTCACGCGCCCAGTCGGTCGGCGGTTTCACCGCCATTTACAGGGAGTCACACGTCATGCTGATGAAGCCAACCACACCCGTAAACCTTGCAGCCAACACACTCACCACTGTGGCCGCGATGAAAACGCACCTGGGCCTGGACCCGCTGGACGACGACACGCCGATTATTGACTGCATCAACAGTGCCAGCGCCTGGATTCACCGCATCACCGGTCGGGAATTCAAGGCGCAAGACCATGTTGAGTTTCACGCGCTCGTCCCTGGGCAAACCCGTATCACACTCAAGCACTTCCCCGTCATCGGACAGGTGAGCGCGCACGCCGGCCCCGGCCGCGGGCTCGCCGTGCATCGAACCCACCGCGCGCTGGAGGCCACCGCGCAAGTGAAGGACGATGCCGTCGTGCTGCGCTGGGTGGATGTCATGGGTACTGAGCGGGAGACTTTAGTCCCCATCCCCAGGCAGTCGCCCATGCAGTCGCTGGCACGGGAGATCAGCAAAGTTCCAGGCTGGTCAGCCCTGGCTGCTTCGCGCTGCCCCGCCGTCATGCTCATCCCCGGGCAGGTGATTGATGCGCAGGGCGCGGGCCCGCAGCCCTTCTTATCCGTATGCGTCCGCCCGCTGGACTGCCCATCTCCCGCAGACGGCGCAAACACGATCGACGTGCCCCGCGGCGTGCGCATGCCCGGCGTGCTTCGCCTGGCGTACCGCGCCGGGTATGAACAGATCCCCGCGGAAGTGGAAGCGCTGTGCATCCGTATGGCCGCGCGGGTATATGAAGCAGGCACCGCCACGCTTAAGACCTGACTCCTGCCCGTCTCAGGCTAGAATCAGGAGTCATGTCCCGTAAAACCATGACGCTGAATGTGCCTCAAGGTTTTCACCTTGCCCGAGCTGTTTGCAGCTACGGGTATTTTTTATTGGCACCCAACCGCTGGTGGCCACTTGAAGGCGCGCTGGACCGGCCCTTTCGCGGCGCAGGCAGCCGAGTGATCCGCACCCGCATCACCCAGGCCTCAGATGCGGACCAGCTCACCATCACCGCCGCCTCCGTACTCTCCGCAAAAGACAAAGCCCTCATCCATGAGCAGGCTGGCCGCATGTTTCGGCTCACCGAGTCTGACGCCATATTCAAAGGCTTTCACAAGGTCTGCCCGCAGGCCAAAAAACGCGGCTTCGCCCGCTTGTTTCGCTCCCCCACCGTCTTTGAAGACATCGTCAAAACCATGACGGGCTGCAACGTCACCTGGCCCAACACCATGCGCATGAACAAGCTGCTGGTGGAGCACATCGGCCACGGAGACTTTCCCACCCCGCACGAACTTTCGACTGTAGACCCAGCCAAGCTCAAGGCCCTTTGCAAAGTGGGCTACCGGGCCGACAGGATCATCCGCCTGGCCAGGGAAACCATCGAAGGCTCGCGCGATCTTGCTCGATTGGAAGACACCGCTTCACCCACCGAAACCGTCTTCGAAGACCTCAAAACCATTCACGGCATCGGCGACTACGCCGCGGGCAACATGTGCCAGCTCCTGGGCCGCTACGACCGATTGGCCATCGACTCCGAAACCTACCGGCACTTCCGAATGCACCACAAGATCGAAACACCCGACAACCCGGCGAAGCTCAACCCCGTCATCCACGCGTATTACGCCAGGTACGCCCCGTATGAATTCCTCGCCTACTGGTTTGAGCTCTGGCGCTTCTACGAAAAACGTGTCGGCGACGCCTGGACCTGGGACGCCGACACCCATGGCGGTACATTCACATCCAGCCAGATCATCAAAGCGAAACTCAACAGCAAACCCCCAAAGGCCACCCCATGACCTACGCATACGAGTGGGAAAATCTCTCCGGCTCCTACCACGACATCGGCGTCCAGCACGGCCGCGACAACGCCCAGCGCATGCGTTACCTGCTGCGCGCCTTCAATGTCGACCTCACCGGGCCCTGGAAGGAATCCGACTTTTTAAACCCGCTCGAAAAGCACCTGCCTGACCTGGCCCAGGAGTTGGAAGGCATCGTCAAAGGCAGCGGCCTCTCACGAAGGGAGGTGGTGGCCCTTTCCTTCCTGGTGGACCTTGGCGCCACCGGCAGCGCCTGCACCGGCATCGTCTTCGCGGATGGGCCAGACGGACCCGTGGTGGGCAAAACCAGCGATTGCACGCCCGGCGTGCAGCAGGAATGGTTACGGCCCCGGCGCATCAAACCCACCCACGGCTTTGCCGTCGTTTCACACAGCCACGCCGGCTCCCCCAATGCCGAAATGGGCATGAACGATCAAGGCCTTGCTATCGGCATCAGCGGCCTGCTTTCGCGTGGTTACAATCCCGACGGCGTCGGCTGGCAGCAGGACATCCGCGGCGTGCTCCACGCCTGCTCCACCACTGCGCAGGCCATCGACATGCTCCAGCGCATCCCCATCCGCAAAGCCGGCTACGCGCTGGTCGTTGGCGACGCTTCAGGCGATGTCGCCGTCGTCGAAAAGCTTGTCGGCAGGATCGGCATCCGCAGGCCTGCCAACAACGTCATCTATGAGGCCAATGTCGCCCTGTGCCCGGAAGTTCTTCCCGAAATCGATCCCCGCTGGGGCGGCGAAAACGGCGTCCACAGAACCCAACTTCTAGACAAGCTCCTGCGCGACCAATCCTGGACGGACTTCTCCCTCGCCGGCATGATCCGGCTCTTCTCCCAGCACGATTCCCCCACAGGCATCTGTCAGCACGGCCCGGAGCTGCACAGCCAGACGGGCTTTTTCATGCTGCCCAAGAAGCGCATGCTATGGCTCGCCCGTGGCTACACGTGCAAGCAACAGCTTGAACCGGTCACGTTCGACTTCTAAAACCCATCCGCGCTTATTTAAGCCGGGTCTGCGCCGAGGCCGCGTGCCCGTCCAAACCCTCTGCCTGCGCAAAGGTGGAGATGGATTCCACAACGTCCTTGGGCATGCCCTTGGCGTACTGCACCGTGCCCGAACGCTTCAGGAACGTATACACACTGATGCCCGAGGCAAAGCGCGCCGTGGTGCCCGTGGGCAGGCAGTGACTGGGGCCGGCGTGGTAGTCGCCCGCGGCCACCGGTGTGGCATCGCCCAGGAAAAACTCTCCGCCGTTCTTGAGCAGCGCCAGCACTTCCTCAGGGTTTTTCACGGCGAGGTTCACGTGTTCTCCGGCCAGGTCGTCGGCCACCTTGGCCGCCTCGGCGATGTCCTTGACCAAAATGGCGCACGACCACTTTTCAAACGACTGCCGAATCGCATCCTGCCGGTAACGAAGCTGCGACTGCCGTGAAACTTCCCGGTTGACGTTCTCGATCATTTTGGCCGACCACGAGATCAGGAAGCACCGGCCCGGATCGTGCTCGGCCTGGGCGATCAGGTCTGATGCCACCCGGTCCGGCCGTGCGTCTTCATCGGCGATGGTGACGATCTCGCTTGGGCCGTAAAACCCGTCAAGCCCCACCCGTCCGGCAAGCTGCTGTTTGGCAAGCTGCACAAAGATGTTTCCGGGGCCGACGATCATGTCCACCGGCTGAATGGTCTCCGTGCCGTAGGCCAGCGCCGCCATGGCTTGCGCCCCGCCCACCCGGTAGACCTCTTCAATACCCAGCAAGCCGCAGGTGGCCAGCACCACGTACGACACATCGCCGGGTTCCTCCCCCTCGCGCGTCGTGGGAGGCGGAGTCACCAGCCGGATGTTTTGCCGAGGCACGCCCGCCACCATCGCCGGCACAGCCAGCATGATCACACTGGAGGGGTAGGAAGCGCGCCCACCGGGCACAGCCAGGCCCACGCTGGAAACGGGCGTAAAGCGCAGCCCCAGCCGGGCGCCGTCGATCTCCACCGGCGCGTGCGCAGGCGGCAGGATGTGTGTCTGATATTTCGTCACGTTCTCGATCGACCGGTCGATCGACCGGCGCAGCAGCGGCTGCTCCATCTCCAGCCGGTACACCGCCGCCTTGATCTCATCCATCGACACCTTGATCCGGCCCACGTCAAAGCCGGGATCGGTCCATTTGCGCATGTAATCCACCACCCCGGCGTCCCCCCGGGCCTTCACATCCGCCAGGATGCCCGCCACCGTCTGCCCGGCGTCCCCGGCGCCTGTAGCCGAGGCCCGCAGGTCTTCCAGCTTGTCGGCCAGCATGGCCCGGCCCGTGGGCGTTGCCAGATCAAATACTAAAAGCGCCATCGGAAGGTTCCTTGGGGGTCTGAAGGTGGAGCAATCCATTGTATGTCAGGCTCCGCCGGGCCTCCATGGCACCCCGACGCGCATTTGGCTAAAATCTCCCTGTTTTCACCGGCCACCGGCCCCACGCCACGGCCCCGACAAAAGGTTGACACATGAGCGGATCGGTATCGACATCAGACCCTGTTGCCCACGGCGTCCTGGCTGAAACCAAGGAAGGCGGGATCATCCTCGGCGTCCCCGGAAGCGACTACCGCGTCCACCTACTGCTCACCGGCACCCTTGAAGCCAAGCCCGGCGACCACATCTCCGGCACCATCTATGGCACCGCCAAACGCGTGGACAAAATCGCCACCGGCGGGCGCTTCATCGACCCCGTCTACGGCCGCCCACGCCGCCTCCAGGGCCGCGTCATCTCCCTGGACCCCGTGAAAAACACCATCAGCGTCTACGCCGGGCTCCCCTTTCACTGCACCATGATGGCCCAGCAGAAAACCAGTGAATTCGAACTGGGTGAAATGGTCGCCTTCGACATCGAACGCGGCGCGCGCTTTGAACCCGCGACTCATCATTAATTCCGTGATTCCCGCCTGAAATCAATCAAGAAAGCAGCCATGAGCAATCTCAAACGGGTCCTGGTCACAGGCGGCGCCGGCTTCCTGGGTTCTCACGTGTGCGAACGTCTCGTCGCCCAGGGGCATGACGTCATCTGCGCCGACAACCTCTTCACCAGCCAGAAAAACAACATCCACCACCTGCTCAAAGAACCCAACTTTGAGTTCATCCGACACGACATCGTCCACCCCATCTTCCTGGAGGTCGATGAGGTCTATAACCTCGCCTGCCCCGCGTCCCCCGTCCACTACCAGTACAACCCCATCAAGACGATGAAGACCTCCGTCGTCGGCGCCATCAACATGCTGGGCCTGGCCAAGCGCACCCGTGCCAAGATCCTCCAGGCCTCCACCTCGGAAGTCTACGGCGACCCGGACATCCATCCCCAGCCTGAAAGCTACCGCGGCAACGTGAACCCCATCGGCATCCGCGCCTGCTACGACGAAGGCAAGCGCGCCGCGGAAACCCTCTTCTTCGACTACCACCGGTCCAACAACGTCAACATCCGCGTCGTCCGCATCTTCAACACCTACGGCCCGCGCATGCACCCCTTCGACGGCCGCGTGGTCTCGAACTTCATCATCCAGGCCCTGCGCAACGAAGACATCACCATCTACGGCGAAGGCAAGCAAACCCGCTCCTTCTGCTTCGTCGAAGACCTCGTCGACGCCATGATGGCCATGATGAACGGCCCCGACTCCTTCGTCGGCCCCGTCAACATCGGCAACCCCGGCGAGTTCACCATCATGGAACTGGCCCAGAAGGTGATCAAGCTCACCAACTCCAAGAGCAAGATCGTCCAGATGCCCCTGCCCGCCGACGACCCCACCCAGCGCAAGCCGGACATCACCCTCGCCAAAGCCAAGCTCGGCTGGGAACCCAAAGTCTCGCTGGACCAGGGCCTGCCCAAAACCATCGCCTACTTCGCCAGCCTTGATCTCTCCAAGTTCCGCAAGCCGACCAACCACACGGCCCACAAGAACACCGACGAGATGACCAGGAAAAAGTGATCGGCGAAGTTCGCCCGACACACACCGCCAAAGCACCATCGTGCCGGCTTTACCGCGTTGAAGGCTGAGTCGTGGATTTGCTCCGCGGCATTTCGTGAACGATCGGTTCCTTGTCCGTCACCGGCTCCCGGGACTTCTCCCATTGCGCCCGTGCCGGGGAATCCTTGGCGGTCCATTCAAAAGCGTTAAACGCCAGGACTTCGGTCTTCATGTCATGGATGCCGATGGCAAACCCCAGCGGCGCGCCGCGCGAGGCCGGATCGACAGGGGCAAAACAAAGGGTTTTACCGTCGAGAATCATCTGCGCCCATCCGTCCAGCACGATCAGCCGGAGCTCATGCGCGCGTGACCAGTCCAGGCGCACCTGGGGCGCATTGATGACCACTTCAATGGCCGTCGGACTGGGCGTGCGCAGGGTGTAATACGCCTCCGCGGAGACATCCCGGGCTTCCACCCCGATGGAAGCAACGACATCCTGCCGCTCGATCCGCCCTTGCACGTGAACGCGCTGGCTCACCAGTTCCAGCGTGGGGCGCATATCCCATGCCACCAGGTGGACGCTGGGCTTAAAGTCATTGGCGCTGCGCTCCTTGCTGGGCTGGGCGCGAAAGCGCAGCCGGATCTCGCCGTTGGCCAGACCGGACCTGGGCTGGAAATCCATGAGGTAAAAGCCGGGAGCCTCCCCCACGGTCCAATAGGTCACGCCAATAAAGTCACGCCCGGAGCTTAACGCATGGTTGTAGTTGCCGATCATGCCTGGGGAAATCCCCAGCACGCTGGTTCGGTCAAACTCGGCCTCCCGCCTGGAAGGCGGCACGGGCACCGGCCCCAGCGTCTTGCCCCGCTCGGCCAGCTCCCGCAGGTTCTCCCGCAGCACCATCACATCAGGGTTGGAGTGCAGCAGCACTCCCGATTGACGGTAAGCCTCGCTCAAGCGGCCGCCCGAAAGCGCAAAGCAGATGCGCTCGAGCCCATTGAAAGCCAGCCCCAGGCCCGGCGCGGGCGCCCCGATGGCTCCCAGATACGCAAGGGCATCATCGGTGCGCCCCTGTCCGGAGGCGATCAACACCCCCGCGATGTTCGTGTACACCGAGGGCTTGAGGCCCGCCGCCATCGCCTTGGCCATGCACGCCTGCGCCAGGTACGGGTCGATTCGTGCAACCTCAAAAGCGCTGACCACCCAGTCGTCCCATGCAGGGTTGGTCTGGTCGCTGCGCAGGTAGGCCAGGGCATAGTCATATGTGATGGTGGTGTTGAGCCGGCTGGTCTGGTCCACCGTGCCCTTAAGCGTTTCCTGTGTCGAAGGCCGGTAAAACGTCAACTCCACCGGCCGCTTCAAGCTTGATAATTCCCCATGAAACAAACCCAGCGGTTTGCCGTCCAGATGTGTGATCATGTCATTGATCTTCAGCCCCGCCTCCCTGGCCGCATCCCCGTCGCGGGTCAACACCATGCCCTGATGCGGCGCGATGGACTTTCTCAGCGTCTGCGCCGAACGGATAAACAAACGCACGACGGCATAACGATGCGCGAATTCCGCATCGTTCATCCCCGCGCTAAACTCAGGTGGAGCCTTAGCCGATACCTCAAGAGCCTGCTCCGCAGGCATCTGAGCCAAAGCGGCGTCAGCACCCCACGGGCCCATCACACTCATGGCGGCAATGATGCCGGCCATAAACCGCGTGCCCGGATATTTGGCGGCTAAAAGCATGCTGCCTATCGTTATACTCCAATCTCACGCCTCTGTTAACCCATCAAAATGGATTAAACCGTGAATCGTTCCGGGCTCAAAGTATTTTGGATGGCTATGGGCCTGATCCTGGCAATCTGCGCCACCATGGTCGGCGTAGAGATGTACCAGAACAGCCGGAAGCCCGTTCCCCCCTCCCCCTTCCCTGGCCCCGGAATCGGCCCCGGCCCCTCAGGGCGGCTCCCTGGCAGGCCGCCGGGCCCGAACCAAGACATCAGGCAACCCACGCGCCAGGGTGAGTTCCCTCCCGCCAACCCCACCGGCAAACGGCAGGAAGCCGGAAAAACCACCCCCAATCCCATGCGCGACCAGCGTCAGTGGGTGGCCTTCGATAACAATTCCTTCAAAAAGTGGACCAAAAAACTCGCCCCCAACCCGCTCTTGAACCGCAAGCTCGGCTCCCTGGCCCTGCCGGACATCGTCGATCGGCACATCCGCCTTGCCATGGTGGGCAGCACAAACGCCAACGACCTGTTTTTCCTCCTCCAGGCCCGGCTTGAGGAATCCACCAAGGGCCAGTTGGAGTTTGCCGAACGGGCCAGCCTGGCCAAGGTGTTTGATGAGCAGGCCCTGGCGCTCTTTTTGGGAAAGCAGGACCTGACGGACAACATCCGCGTCGGCAGGCTGCTGGGGGCCGACCTCCTCCTGACGGTCGCCTCAGACCCCGGCCTGCCCGGCCAAACCCGCATCGGCATCTCCGAAACGCGCATGGGGCTGACGCTCGGCCGCCTTGTCGTGGATGAAAAAGAATCTCCCGACGCCACGGCCCAGCGCCTGGGCGTGCTGGTGGAGCGCGCCATGGCGCAGCTGCGCCTGCCCGTGGACCAGCTTGTGGTGGTTCCGCAGACCGTTTCGCATGTGCTGGACCAGGAAAACCGGGACCTGGTCTACGCCGTGCGCCGGTTGATCGAATCCAAACTGACCGCCAACGCCGGCGTGCTGGCGGTGGAGCTCAAGGATGCCGGATCCATCACTGCCGAATGGAGCCTGCCCACCCAAACGCCTGCAGGCTCAAACCAGCCCGCGTCCATTCGCCCCATTCCCGTCTTCTTCACCAGCACCCTTGAGGAAACCCCCGACAAGGACAAGTTCATCGTCGGCCTTAAAGTACAGCAGGCCCAGGACCAGATCGGTGATTGGAAGTCCGGCCCCGTGACGCGCGACCAGCTCGCCGGGGCCGTGGGGGATCTTGTGAGCAAGGCCTCAGCAGCTCGCAAGCTGGAGCTTTTGGCCGGCGACAGCGCTTATGAGGAGATGCAGCTCCTGAACAAAACCCGCGAGTATTACCTCCTGGGGGAATATGAAAGCGCGCTGGAAACCGTCAACGCCCTCTTGATCGTCTCCCCTCAGGATGCATACCGCGTTCTTGCGCTGGACCTGGTCACCCGGATCATCGATGCACGCTACCGCCCCGGCGCCGCCTACGATGTGTTTGAAAAAACCGCCCGCGAATCGATCGACCTCTGGCTTCAAAGCCGGCACTATGTCGATACGCTCACTCCGGAATTCACCGTCTATTCGTTTGACATGGAAGGCAAGTCGGCATTCATCCGCCGCTCCGAGGCCGTGCATGCCTGGATCGCCGCCATCAATGGCTACCGCATCGACAACAGCGTCCAGGGCAAGGCCAACCAGGTCGCCGTCTGGTTGGAAAAGGAAGTTCTGCCCGCCCAGCAGCAGATTGCCAAGGATTTGGGGATCCACCTCTCGTCCATGTGGAACCTCCTTGGAAGCACCGACCACCGCTACGGCCTGGAAACCGTTTACGACCCTCTTCCTCAGAGCACCGCATGGGGCCAGGCCCCTCCCCGGCTTGAGACGCTGGACTTGAAATGGCGCGACGGCGCCGGCCAGGAATATCTCATTCAGCCCACCGGTTGGATACAAGCCGGCGACAAGACCGACTTCATCTGGGAGCGCCACGCCCGCCACGCGTGTTACCTGATTAAAAACGGCGTCATCTCCACACCCCTTGATCTCCAGACGCTTCCCGTGCGGGCCGATGGATCCCCCACCAGCGATGGCCCCTACTGGTCATCTTTCGACGGCCGCTTCATCTGGGTGCCCGTCGTCTCATCCACCCCCGCCATCCACGTGCTGGACCCGGCCACCGGCCAGACCATCACCTTCACCCGCGACGACGGCCTGCTCCCCATGGATCGCCGCGCCTCCGCGTGCGGCATCGCCCCCGGCAAGGCGATTGTCGTCGGCTCCTACGACATGGGCGGGAAAACCCCTCAGACCTGGGCCGCCCTGCTCTCCATCCAGGATGACGGAAAAAAACATTTCAAACTCATCACCCGCCTCGGAGCCGTCAGCAACCTCTTCAACGAGCCCTGGCGCGGCGGCGAGACAAACCTGGCCTTTGACCCCGGCTGGTCCCTCAAAACCACCACGCCTGCGCTTGACGGCAAACCTCAAAAAAACCTCGCCTGCTTCGCCACCCGCACCGGTAAGCTTTTCACCATCGACGCCGATGACCTCTCCTTCCGCACCGGCAACGGCCTTGATGCCAGCACCCAGGCTTTCCCACCCTGCATCACCTGGGACCAGAAAATCGTACGCGGCGGCGCACATGAGGGGTGGTATCCCTACGTCTCCATCCACGACAAGGCGAAAGGCTCGACACGCTTTGTCCGCTCACTCCAGGAATATCACAGCTTCGTGCAGCACAAAGGTGTGATCGTGGGAGCCAACCGCAAGGGCTCCCTGGGCGTGCTTTCCACCGACGAATCAACCATGTCCCCCCTTCTGGGCGATACGTTTGAAACGCCGGACACCGTGTTGTGGAACACCTCCAATTACGGGCCGATCTTCCTGGCTCCCGAACGCCCGGAATCGGTTTACGTCGCATTCAAGGTGAAGCTGCCGGAACTTGACGCACCCGTCCAGGCATCCTCCGCCGATGCTGATCCCGCCAAGGAAATCATTCTGGATGTGCGTATCTGGAACAACGCCGTCGTCGCACTCACCCCCGCAGGCGTCCGTGTCGGCCAGCTCTCAGGCCTCAACAAAGGCAACAACATGAGAAACATGATGTGGGAGGGCACATGGATTCAGTTGCGCATCGACGGCAAAACCATCAGCTTCCCCGGGCGCACCGTTGCCAACCGCCAAGGGCAGGCGGACCTGGGCCTCCAATACCCCCACCCGTTCCCGGACATCACCTCGCGCCGCATTGAAATCGTAAGCGTCGCCGCCAACCCCGCTGACTTGGACAAGCCCGGCATACACATCCTCGACTCCACCCGCCCAACCTTCGAGAAAGCGCCGATCTCCTTCATCCGCGGAGACCTCCCCGGCATGACCGTGCTCACCTTCGCCGGCAAGGCCGACAGGGACTGGGTCAGGCTCAAGATCCATCCCCCCGCGCCTTCCAGCCCCAAAATGGAAGCCCCTCAAACCCAAAACGCGCCCTGGGACAACATCCCCCTCACCAAACGCAACGACTACATCTGGGAATTCACAACCCCCGGCCCCGCTGACAAAACCATGTGGATCTCCCTCCAGCAGGAGGCCGGCAATTTCCGCTCCAATGCGGACTTCATCATCGACCCTGACGGCCGGATGTGGATCATGCCCGTCTGGCCCGGCGTCCACAGAAGCGGGCGCACTAACCTGGAAGTCCCCCGCGCCGCGTTAAGCGTCGGCGGGCTCTACCGCTTCGTGCAGTTCGACTACACCACGGGGATTGGAATCGACGTCTCCAAATACCCCATGCAATACATCGCCCTCATTCGCGAGCGCAGCGAAAAGAACATGATTCAACCCCCCGTCACCATGGTTTCCTACCAGGGCAAGGACGGGCAGACGCGCCAGCTTCGCCTTGCGGAATCCTCCCTGGCGCTCAACAGCGGCGCGCAAAACGGCAGCGTCGATTTCGTTAAACGCATGCTCGACGAATACGACAACCTCGGCGGCATCGACAAGGATGGCTCCATCGCCCTGGGCAAAGCCGCCACCCCGGAAATCGCAAAAATACTCATCGATGCGGGCCTGCCCGTGGACTACGCCTCCCCCGAATCCGGCGCGACGATCGCCCACTGGCTCGTCAGCGCCGGGCGCGTGGCAACACTCAAATACCTCGTTGATGAACACGGCCTGGATCTGGGCGCACTGGATAAAGCAGGCAACGGGGTCTGGCATTACGCCGCCATGCCGCAGGGTCTTCCAGCGGATATGGAGGCGATGATGCGCTTCCTCCACGAACGCAAATTGAACATCAATCTTGCCAACAGCCAGGGGCGTACGCCGCTGATGACGCTCGGCAGCAAAAGCGTCCCCATGAAATACAAGGATGTTCCCAAGCTCTTTTTAGATCTTGGCGCCGACAAGTCGCTCAAGGACAATCAAGGCATGACGGCCGCTGAAATCACCAGCAGCCGCTTCATCCGTGAAGTCATCGAAACGGGCCAGACGCCTGACATTGAGAAATTCAGGCGCTCCGCCCAGACGCAGCCGTCCGCCGCCAAGCCGCCTGCTCCTTTGGCCCCCGGCAAGGGAAACCCATGAACGCCGCGCTTTTGTTTGTCCTGATTCTCTTTCAGCAGGGCCTCTGGGTGGCCGGCTCCGACGTGCACTTTGAGATCACCTCCGCCGATGGCCAGCCGGCTCCTGCCGGGCTGGTGGCCCAATGGGTCCTGAGCATGAACAAAACCGTGGTGGCTTCCGGGACCGAGTCCATCGATGCCAAAACCGGCAAAGCCCTCGTGAAGCTCAAAGCTCCCCAGACACGCACCGGCATCTCCCTAAAGCTGGAATACCGCGTCCGCGCCGCTGGCGAAGCGCAAACCGATAAGGCCCCTCTTTCCCAAGGAAGCGCATCCATCTGGGTAGCCCCTGAACCGGACCTGGAATTTGCCGGTCGACGTCTCCCCGCCAGATCGGTGATGACCGTCGGCGGCGATTCCGGGTTGGATCAATGGCTCACGGGTAAATCGGTCCCCGCGGTCGCGATGAGCCAGAAGAAGGCCGATGACAAGCCGCGCGTGGTGATCGCCCGCGCACGCGATGTCGACAAGGACACGGGAGCCAAACTGCTCGAGGCCGCCAGATCCGGTGCCATTGTGCTGGTCTACGGCCAGCCTTCGTCCGACGCCGGGGAATTGCTCGGCATACCCCTGGTGCCCCCCGGAAAAACGGCGCGCATCGTCAATCCCGCCAACCCCGGCCCCCTCTATCTGGACATCCCTCCCGTGCCGCTGGCCGCCGCTTTTGAAAAAACGCCGCTTGCTTTAGATATCTCGGCGGCTGCGTCCGCATGGACCGTCCTAAGCCACCTGCCCAACGACAAACAGGCCTCAAACCGGGCCGTCAGCGTGACAAAACCTGTCGGCCAGGGATGGGTCTGCATCGCCCTTTCCACCCAGGACGACATCAAGCAGCACCCTGTTTTGCAGACGCTTGTGAAAAACACCCTCTCTCTCGCAATCGATCCGCGCCCGCTTCACGCCGCCTCGAATCCCAGACCGGAAAGGCCAACGCCATGAACATCAAGCCCACAGCCTATGGATATGCGCTTGTCTGCCTGCTCTGCGCCGCACTGCCCCTCACGGCCCAGGCCGCCGATCCTGCCCCGCAAACCACGCCCGCGCAGCCTTCCGACCAGGCAGCGGCCAAATTGCGCATCGCCGTCCTGGACCTGGACGTCAGCAGCATTCCCAAGCAAACCAAGGAGCTTGGAGACCTTGTCAGCGGCGTGCTCTCCGCCGAGAAGGGACTGCAGACCATTGAGCGGCCCTCGATCCAGAAAATCTTCGAAGAGCAGGAGCTTGCACTCTCGGGGCTCTCCGACCAGACCACGCTGAAGGTGGGAAAGATCGTCGGCGCCAACGTCATCGTGACCGGTCGGCTCATCGGCAAGGAAAAGCCTCGCCTGGCCCTCAAGGCGATCGGGACCGAAACCACGCTTTCCAAAGTGGTGCTGGTGCCCGTAGGTGAGGCCGGCTTGGAGGAAGCGGTCGTCGCCGCTGCCAGTGAAATGGGGCAATATTTGAGCACCAAAGGCGTCGCCCTCCTGGGCAAGCCCGAGCCCGTCGATCCGGCGCCCGCATACAAGGCGCGCCTGGCCGCGGTAAAGAACAAGCCGCGCATCGCCGTTGTCATCACGGAAACCCATTACGCCGGCCCACCGCGCCCCATCGTGGACCCCGCGGTGGAAACCGAAATCAAAAAAATGCTCGGCGACGCGGGGTTTGAATTGGTGGATGTGCCTCAAAATGACTTGGCCGACGTCGTCAAAGACAAGGACAAGGAAAACAACCTCCAGGGCCCCAAGGCCTGGCCGCAATCGCTTGATCAGGCCCAATACGTGATCGTCGGCAAGTCCTTCAGCGAATTCAACGGACGCTTCGGCAACCTGGTGGGCTGCTCCGGACGCGCGGAGATCAACATCATCAATCGCAGCAATGGATCTGTTTTTCTGGCCGACCGCGCCAACACCAAAGCGGTCGACCTGGGAGAAAACACAGCGGCAAAAAAATCCCTCCAGGAGGCCGGACGCGAACTGGGCACACGAGTCCTGGCGGCGTTTGCCGATTCCCTGGCCCCGCAGCAGCAGGCCAAGCCCTGAGCAAAACAAATCACCCAGCCTGAGCATCACCCTCTGCGGGTGCCTTGGCCAGCTCCTCATTCAATTTCGCCTCATCCCACACCGGCACATTCAACTCCTGCGCCTTGGTCAGCTTGCTCCCGGCTTCCGCCCCGGCAATCAAAAAGTGCGTCTTGGACGACACGCTTCCCGACACCCTCGCCCCCAGCGCCTCAAGCTTCTTTTTAAGCTCTTCGCGCTCGTAGCCCACAAGCGTGCCGGTGATCACAACCGTCTTGCCCGCAAACGCATTGTTCGCCGAGGCCACCGGCGCTGCCGACGGCTCCGGCTGCGTGCTGGCCAAACTCACACCCAATTCCTTCAACTGCGCCACCAGCTTTTTCCCCGCGTCGGAACTGAAGAATTCATGCACGGAATCCGCAATTTCCGGCCCGATGCCCGCCTTCTTCCCGGCGATTTCGAAATTCTGCAAATCCGCTACGGACGCAGCGCTCAGTCGATCGATATCCCGGAACTGCCGGGCCAGCGTCTGCGCCACCCGGTCTCCCACATGCCGAATCGCCAGGCCGGAGAGCACCCGTTCCAGGCCCTGCGTTTTGGACGCCTCGATCGCATCCATCAGCTTCTGTACCTTGCGCTCGCCGAAGCCTTCAAACGTCTTGAGCACTTCTTCTTTCTCATGCAGCCGATAGATGTCCGGCACGCTGTTTAAGAAGCCTTTTCCGTGAAGGAGATAAACAACTTTCTCCCCCATCGTGTCGATGTTCATCTGTTTGCGCGAAGCGAAGTGAATGATCCGTTCGCACACCTGCGCAGGGCACGTCGCGCTTACGCAGCGCAGCGCCGCTTCACCTTCTTCACGCACCACCGCGGCGCCGCACACCGGGCATGTCGCAGGGGGCTCCGTCGGCTGCGCCCGCTTTGATTCGTCCACGCCTTCAAGCACCACCCGCACCACCTGCGGAATGATCTCCCCGGCCTTCTCGATGATCACCGTGTCGCCTTTGCGGACATCCTTTCGCCGCACTTCATCGATATTGTGCAGCCCCGCGCGTTTAACCGTCGTCCCCGCCAGCAGCACCGGCTCCAGTTCTGCCACCGGCGTCACCGCGCCGGTCTTGCCCACCTGCCAGGTGATGTCGTTGAGCTTCGTCGTCGCCTGCTCCGCGGCGTACTTGTACGCAATGCACCATCTGGGCGCCTTGGATGTCACCCCCATCTTTTCCCGCAGAGCAAAGCTGTCCACCTTCACCACCACGCCGTCCGTGTTGTAAGGCAGCGTTTGGCGGGTTTTCTCAAACCCCTCGATGAACTTCCACACATCCTCCGGCCCTCCGTTGCGCGGCTCGGTAAGCTTATTGGTGGGAATGCCCCATGCGGCGATCTTCTTCAAAAAATCCAGGAACGACGCAAAATCCGCCGGCGTCACTTCCCCCATCCCATGCGCATAAAACTGCAGCTTCCGGCTCGCCACCACCTTGGAGTCCAGCAGCTTCAGCGTGCCCGCTGTGGAGTTGCGCGGATTGGCGAAAAGCTCTTCCCCATCGGCCTCGCGCTGTTTGTTGAGCGCTTCAAAATGCTTGTTGAGCTGAAAGATCTCCCCGCGCACCTCCAGCACCTTCGGCACCGGCCACGCCGTCTCGCTGTTGAGCGTCAGCGGAATGCCCCGGATCGTCTTCACGTTATGGGTGATGTCATCCCCCTTTTGCCCATCGCCGCGGGTCGCCGCCAATGCCAGTCGGCCGTTTTCATAACGCAGGTTCACCGCCACGCCGTCCACCTTGGGCTCACACGTCATCTCCAGCGCGGTTGGCCCCTCGGCGAACAAACCTTCCTTGGGCGCTTCATCTGCGGCCAGGTCCAGCACCCGCTTGTACCACGCAAACAGGTCTTCTTTGTTGTACGTGTTGTCGATGCTCATCATCGGCCGCGCATGCGGCACCGTCACAAACCCATCAATCGGCACACCCCCGACCCGCTGGCTGGGAGACTCCGCCGAAAACAACTCCGGATGCTTGGCCTCCAGCGCGATCAGCTCCGCCAGCAGCCGGTCAAACTCGGCATCGGAAATCTCCGGCCGAGCCTCCACGTAATACAGCCGGTTATGCCGATCAAGCTCTTTACGAAGCTGTGCGATCCGATTTGCATCTTGCGTCATGCAGTCGATTTTAATCTCACACAGTGCCATCTGGGTGGCACACAAGTTCCCCATCAAACTTCATGCGACTCCCTCCTGCACCCCTTCAACTCCTCTCTTCGACACGTGACACAGCACACGCAACATCTTTTCTCTCCCCCCTCTGACCAGACCCCAGACCCCGAACCCCAGACCCTTCTTCATCAATCACTCCAACCCATACTCCACCGTCACCACCGCCCGCACCCGCTTGGCCCGTGACGACGTATCGCTGATCCCCTGGTCAGACACTTCATTGGAGTGCACCGGTGTCACCTGAAACACCCCCTGGCTCGCGCTCCGCATCGCGCCCAGCCGGGATTTGCTCGGCTCCGCCAGCCGCAATGCCCGGTCATACGCATTGCCCGACGCCTCCGAGAGCATTTCCATCTTCATCTCCGGCAGCTTCGTGCACAGGTATGCCGGCTGTCCGGCGTCCAGCTCCACCCCTTGCGCGATGAGCTGGCTCGCATCGCGCGCCGTTTGGGCCACCTTGTCCACCTCCGCACCCGCCCCGGAAATCGCGTACGACTGTGACAGCACATAGCTCTCGATCCTGTTGGTCTCGCGCCCCTCTTTATCTCTTTCAAACCGCTTTTGAATCCCCACCGGTCCCAGCCACACCTTGTCTCCCGTAAATCCCTTGCTTCCCAGATAGTCCACCAGCCGCTTCCGGCTTTCTTCAAGGGATTTGTAGGCGTCGGTCATCACCGGCGCCCGCACCTCAAACTCACCGGACCACGTCGCATAATCCGCATCGATCAATCGCTCCGCCGTCCCCTTCACCCTCAAGCTCTGATCTCGGATCTTCACCTTCTCCAGGCTCCGCGTCGCCAGGTGCGTGGAAAAAACCACCGCCCCGGCGAAGAACACACCGACGATCAACATGCCTAACCAATTGCCAAATGATGGCCTCGCCATGGTTGCCTCCGTGCAACTAAGGTGAACACTGATACGAATAAAAACCCGGCATCCTGCCGTGGTCTTAATTCATCGACGCGACATCCCCTCCGCCATCACCAATTCCCCCGCAAATCCCCCCAGGTTGAACCAGCGTCTGATAACACGCATCAACTCTCACTTGCGTTCCAACCTCATCCGCACCGGAAACAAAATCCAGTCCTTCTCCTCCCCATATTTCGGCGGCATCGTTGAAGCCTTCCGCCGCCCCACAGGCAACGGCTCCAATACGCCGCCATCATCATGGCCGTCGAGCCCTCGCCCATAAACAACCGGCATGCCCGCTTCATACCGCAGCAACAGCGCCTTGCCTGTGCTCGGATCCACGGGCAGCTCCGTCAGATAACCCGGCGCCAACTCCCCTAACAATATGGGATATCGTCCCCGGTCACGTTTATAAGCCTCCAGCGCCAGAACAACCCTGAGCGCCTCGGCATTGGCTCCAACAATCTGCATCGTCGGAAAGCTTACGACGGACATCGGCAAAGCTCGCCATATCCAAGCATTTCGCCAAGCAGCCGTTCCTCCCTGAGTGCGCGCAAAAGCCGCTTGAAACGATTCTCCCCTTCCATTTCCATAATCCGCCAAATCTGGCTCCCAAATCCGCTGCCTTCCCCGGCGTTCCAGCTCGTTGAAATACGCATTCAGGTATTCTTCCGCTTGACGCCGTGAATACTGCCCCAAAACCACGGGCGGAAGCAATGCCGTCATCAACAATCTATCTTTGCCGTATCCGATTCCGCTGTTCCACCCCATATCATTTTTCCACCATAGATACCCCGCAAGCGTAAAGTTTCCATCTCCTCCCCCATCATCTGAATAGATGTGCTGGAGCAGATTCATCATGCGCATCTTCTCCAGCGGATATACCGCTTGGCATACGGCCCGTCCGCGAGCTGTGCTGTTTGCAAGATCCTCCAGCTGCTCCCGTGAAAACAATCCCGGATGCCGCGTCATCACCAACGCCATGTTTTCATTGGCCAGCGAGTACACCGACAGCGAAACCATGCCCGTCACCATGTCATATCCATGCAGTTGCAGGGACATTCCCACCAGCGCTTTGTAGTCTTCTGCGGCCCGCCCTGGCGCACCCGCATCAGCAGCATCCAGCATGTCATTCGCAAGCAGCGTCGCGCTCTTTCGCATCCTGCTTAAGAAACTCATGTGCAGCGTTGCCGTGTCAGGAGGCTGCGATGATCCCAGCCATTGCGTATCAAGCCGGAATGGAAGTGCCCGCCACGACTCCAGCCCAAGACGTGAATTCACCCGCAAGCCAAGCGTGGGCTTCTGCCCCGCGCTACGCAGGCTTGCCAGCAGTGATGATTCTTTTTGAAGCACTGCCCGCGCCTTGCCCCACGCAGCATCCTGAGGGTAAAGCGCGTCCATTGTTGGCTCACCTTTGCTGTCGTTACCGGTGATATAAAAACAATCCGTCGATATCCTTTCTAAATTTCCTATGGTCCACGCATCCAAATATCCCTGCCATGCCAATTGCTCCTGCGGCACCTCATCAACCTTGGCATTGAACTGCGCTGCATAATCCATGGACACCACGGGCGTCTGCATCAAGAACCACACCGCCATCCCCGCATAAGCCAGGAACAACACCCCCACCGCCTGCACACTCCTTCGCCACACATGCCACGGCCAGGGCCGGTTCCTCTTCTTGGCCCGCTTGATCAGCTTCGCCGCGGTCTTCACATCCCCAAACCGCTCGATCAATTCCCCTGGGCTGGCCCCGGAATCCAGCCCATCGTAAAAATGCGCAATCAGCTCCTGCGCCACTTCCACCTTCTCAAACCGCCAAAGCCTCGTGCGCCGCGTCACGTCCAGCACAACGCCTTTAAGCTCCTCCGGCAACCCGCAAATGGCGATGTGTCTGCGCCAAGCCAGGGAACCCGACACACGCCCGCGCACCAGATCACGCAATGGGGTGGTGCGCAGCCGTTCAAACATCGAAGGCGGTAACACCATCATCGCCCACCCCCCGCCGGCTCCGGCACCACACCCAGCAATCCCATCGCTTCCACCAACCCCTGCCACTGCGCCTTGCTCTCAGCCAGCTTCCCCGTGCCTTTGTCCGTCAACCGGTAATACCGCCTGGGCCGCGGCCCCGTCTCGTCCACACGCGATGCAATCAGCCCCTTGGCCTCCAGGTTGTAAAGCATCGGGTAAAGCGTGGAGTCCCCCATCGCCAGAATCCCCTTGCTCTGCTTGTCCAGTTCCTGCACAAGCTCGTAGCCGTACATCTCCCCTTTAGACAACAATTGCAGCACCGCGGTCGGTCCGGCGCCTCGCATCAAATCGCTTTCAACCCGCATAGCCTGCCTCCTATACTATGTATTACATACCATACACCCCGCCAGACACCCGTCAACCCTTTTTCCCAATAAATCTTTACTTAGTCCCCTCTGACCAGACCCTAAACCTTAGACCCCACACCCTTCTTCACACCCTTTTTTCCCGACCGGCAATCCATGCACATCCCATAGATCGTGATGTCATGCCCGGACATCACAAACCCTTCCGGCAGCATCTTCTCCAGCCCTGGCACGCAGCCGGGCAGCTCAAACACTTTTTCACAATTCGTGCACCGGAAAAAGTGGTGATGCACGGGCAGCGCCCGCTCGTAGCGTGCGTTCTCGCCAGGCAGGTTCACCTCGCGCAGCCAGCCTTCACGCGTCAGGTCGCCCAGCGTCCGATAAACCGTCGCGATCCCGAGGTTTGCAAGCGTCCCCTTCCCAACCTCAAGCACCTCGCCAGGCAACAACGGTCTGCCTGCCTTTTCAAACACCTCCCGGATCACCTGACGTTGACGGGTGCTTCGGATCACGGACCGCTCCTTGATTCTTATTGATAAATGCTTATCATTACTCTCCCGGCTCTTGAAACTTCAAAAGCCGGACCCGGGCCCCTTATCGTACCGGCGATTGCCGTAAAGTCCGAAGCTGGAAGGCTGCCTTGATGCGTTATGCCGTCGCGCTCATCCTCGGTCTGGCACTCCTGGCGGGCTTCGCCTGGGCCATGACTGGCGCCGGCCCAGGCAAGCGCTCCAGCACCGTCAATCTCCCGCCAGGTGGCATCCACGTCGTCGTCAGCACCCCCATCCCCGGCGATCTCGCCCGCCGCGTCGTCGGCTCAGACGGCCTGGTTTCCATCATTGCCGGCGCCGGGGCAGACGCCCACCAGTACGAGCCCACCCCGCAGGACGCCTCGCTCCTGGCCACTGCGGACGTCGTCATCATGGTCGGCTCCGGCTTTGACGACTGGATGACCGGCCTTGCCAAAAACGCCCGTGCCAAAGCCACCCTCTTAATCTTGGTCGATCCCAAAACCCAGCAAGACCCCCACTTCTGGCAAGACCCCATCCTTGCCGCCCAGGCCGGGGAAAAAATCGCCGCTGCCCTCGCCCAGGTCAAACCCACCGCCAAAGCAGCCTTCGACGCCAACGCCGCTGCCCTCACTCAGGACCTCACCGGTCTGGACACCTGGATCAAAACCCAGGTCGACCAAATCCCTCAGGACAAACGCAAGCTCTTCACCCCGCACAACGCCATGGGCTATTACGCCGCCCGTTACGGCTTCCAGGTGCTCCCCGGCCTCCAGGGCCTCAGCACCAGCGAGGAAACCGAACCCAGCGCCAAGCGCCTCTCTGAGATCATCAAGGAAATCAAAGCGTCCAACGTTCCCGTCATCTTCGGCGAAGCCGGCGAAAGCTCCCACGATCACGGCCACTCACACTCCAATCACGCACACAGCCACGGCCACACCAGCAACCGCCTGCTGGCCCGCGTCGCCAAAGACGCCGGCGTCAAAATCATCCTCGGCTTAAACACCGACACCCTCGGCCCCGAAGGCTCCCCCACCGGCACCTACATCGGGCTCATGAAGGCCAACACCGCGCTTATCGTCGAAAATCTCAAGTAGATTTCGGCAACTAAAGCGCTTTAAGCATTCATTTCGTACCCGATCCACACCGCTTCTTCCATCCTGGCCACCTCTTCATCCGTCAGCTCGGCAAACTGACTCTCACGCTTGGTCTGTGAAAGCTTGCCTTTATTCTGAAGGCATAGCTTGATGAAAAGATCTGCTTTCCTGTTGGGCATGTCCAGCACTTCGCTCATTGCTCTTCTCGTTCTGTCGTAATGAACGAGAAACGTAAAGCCTTCTTTTAATTCATGCTCAAGGGTGTGCTCAATAAACCCAAACAGTGCCTCCGCCTGAGTAGTCAGATCCATGAAGCGGTACCAGACCTTCGTGTCATTGTGAACCGTCAGCTCGCCTTCGTCGTCAAGGCTCCAATCCGTCACTTTCATCAGCGGCTTGGAAAAGGCCTCAAGCGATGCGTCATACGCATCCAGCCTTTTTAGCATGGCCGCCGATACGGGAAAGATCGCCCCCTGCGGCGTAAACCCGAGACGGGACAAGATGTTGTGAATCAGAAACCGATGGACACGTCCGTTGCCGTCGTCAAATGGATGCAGAAACACAATCCCGTAGGAAGCAATTGCCGCGCAAACAACCGGCGACTCGGGAGCGTTCCCCTCGATATGCTTGAGATAACATGTGATTAGACCTTCCATCAGATCATGGAGATCCGCCGGTTTCGCACCGATAAAGTGGACTTTCTGATGGTATGGGGGGATGTTCTGGCCCACATAAACCTGGGATGTTCGATAGCCCGTGTTTTTATATTTGGGTTCAACGATCTGGTTTTGCAGTTCCACCAGGCGCCAACCCGCCAGGAAATTCTCCGCTTGGGCTTCATGGAGAAGCGAGACGAAACTTTCCACTTTGTTGAGTCCGGGCTCTTCCTGCTCGATCTCAAATGAAGATCTGGTTTCCTTGACATAGCTGTACGCCAGAGCGCGTTTAAGCAGTTCAGGCGGATACTGCTGAATCAGTTGCCCGCACATCACGTTGAGCTTCTTTTCTTCAAACGCCTTAAGCGCCGCCGTTCGCCGCGCAGTTGGGCAAAAAGAGTCTTCGCCAAGCAGATTATTCAACACCCGCTGTCGTTTTACCTGCACCACATACTCAGACACATAGTGAACTTCCGGATCAAGCATATTGATGTAGTTGCCCCGCTTCAGGTCCGGCAAGTCCAAAACTTTTCGAGTCATCCATTCGTACAAAAACCACAGCCTGCGCGCGTTTTGCCCGGTTGGACGTGACTTGAGATAGTCAACGAATTCTTCAATATTCATCGCTTCGAAAATGCACGCTAAAATCCCAAGATTGATCCCGTCGTACTTGAGTGCAAATTCCAAGTGATTGCCAAGAGTCTCCCCTGGCCAGTAGTGCACCGGGTAAACTTCAAACACGCTCCCCGCTTCGTGACGCTCGTATTGCTTACGCGTGGTGCTCACTGCGGAATGATGCCAATGAGAAATCACACGTAAGTCAAAACGCTTGATAAGCGCGTCATAACCGGCAGCACGTACGACTGATGCATCAATTTTGTTCAAAATGGCACCTTCCGCGCTAAAATCGTTACGGATTGACATTATTTGTTACAAAACGCCATTTTGCAACTTTTTTTATTACAAAAGCCATTTCTTGAGAAGTTTTTATTACGCCCAGGCTCTCTAGATCAAATTAAAACAACCCCACCCTTCAAACGTCACACTTTCAGAAACCAAGCCTTCTGGAGGCGCCATGACAATCCGCATTCCCCTGTTTCTCTTGCTTCTCACGTTTCTCTCCACCTCTCCCGCATACGCCTGCTGCGCCGTCTCACCCGGCCTTCAGCCCGCGATCAACGCCGACCAGACCGTGATCATCCTCTGGAACGCTGAAACCAAAACCCAGCACTTCATCCGTCAGGCCTCATTCAAAAGCGAATCCCAAGACCTCGGCTTCATCGTCCCCACACCCTCTCAACCCCAGCTCAATGAATCCGGCAACGAGGCATTTGCTTATCTGGACCAGCTCACTGCACCCCCCATCATTGAAAAACCAACCCCGATGCACTTCCCCATCGGCTGCTCCAAAGCGGAATCCGCCGTCCCTGATGACGTACGCATCCTGGACCAAAAACGCGTCGCCGGGTTCGACGCCGTCATCCTTGAGGCCGACTCCGCATCCGCTTTAAAAACCTGGCTGGCGCAGCACGGCTACGCTTTCTCGCCGCAGGTCGAAGCCTGGGCCGCGCCGTACATCGCCTCAGGCTGGAAGTTCACCGCCATGAAGGTCGCCAAGAACCCTTCCGAAGCCCAGATCAAATCCGTCTCCGCATCCGCCCTTCGCATGAGCTTTCAAACCGACCGCCCGCTATTCCCTTACCGCGAGCCTGCTTCCGCTCCCGCCGCGCAGGCATTGGAAGTCTATCCGCGCATCCTCAAGATTTACTTCATCGCCCAGGCGCGCTATCAAGGCGGGTTCACTCCCCAACAACAATGGCAAGGCCGCACCATCTGGGCCAATCGCCTCTCTCCCGCAAACCTTGCGGCCATCACTAACCACCTGGGCCTCCCAAACACCACAATCCCGAACAACGCCTGGCTCACCGTCTTTAACGACAATTGGCTTTACGCCCGGGCCTCAGCCGATCTCTACTTCTCACTGGAAGCAACTCAGCAAATCGTTCTCCCGGAACCACGAATCCGGTACGTCTCGCGCTTTAACACCGCCACCTTCGCCCTCGTCGGCGTGCTGGCCCTTATCCCCTTCATTGCAAAATCACGACGCAAATCGGCATAACAATTCCGTTCCGGCCCCCGCTCCATCAGGGAGAGGGTTGGGTGGGAGAGTTCTTCGTCTGGCTCCCTCTCCACCTGTCCCTTACTGTCCCTTAAATCCTGCTTTCGCCTAAGATCACTCCATGACTCCAGAACTTTCCGCCCTGCTTAGCGCCCCCGAGCTTGCCCCCAAACTCGCCCCAGGCCAGACAGGCCGCATCTGGGTCCATTCTGATCTTCAACTCTCCAAACCTCAGCTTGCCGACCGCGTCCTCGCCGGCGCCGTCGACGACATCCTCTCCCTGGATCTCAAACTCTCCGCCGCCTTCTGTCTGGGCGACGCCCTTTGCGGCAAATCCGAGCCCGATCTCCAAGCCGTCGCCCAAGCCACGCTCCGACACAACGCCCGGCTTGGCGTCCCCATCTGCTACGTCATGGGCAATCACGAAAACGACCTTCGCCGCGCCGGCACCGCCAAATACCCGCTCTTTGAAATCGCCCAATCCACGCCCAACTGGCACACCATGGCCAACCTGTCGGACTTCTATTTCGCCCGCAAAATCTTCGGCACCCTCGTTGTCTTCATGGGCGACCACGCAGGCCCCGACTGGTGGACCTCTCACGGCAATGTCGAAGGCCCCTTCCCCAACCACCACCCCCACTCCTCCGCGGCATTTGAATCCCTCCGCGACGCCATCGCCGCCTATCCCGGCCGCGCCATCACCGTCTCCCACTACGCCTACCCAGGCGGCCAGCGCCCCTCACGCCTCCAGGGCGCCATGCTCCCCCTGCCGCCAAACCTCCTCACCCACTGCTACGGCCACGCCCACATCGGCGACCTCGTCTGGAACAAGGAAAACCCCTGGCAGCGCGACAACCCCGTCACCGGCCAAACCCTCCGCCAGTTCAACATCTCCGCCCTGGAAACCGACCGCACCCCCGGCAGCCACTCCGCCATCCTGGATTTCGACACCCTCGGCCCCAAAACCCTGCGCATCCGCTGCCACCAGTCGAAGCAGTGGCTGGAAACGTTTGAGATCGTCCGTTGAAGAAAATCGGATTTTTGACTGGGATTTAGAGGATTGAAGATGATTAAGAGAATGAGGCCGTTACCACTTCGGGAGCAGCTGGCATAGGTTTTTTCGACAAAGATTCACAAGATTTGGAAGAGGCATTTCCAAAAGAGCCATTTGAAGCAAATAAAGCTCAATTTGAGCACCAAACATTTTCCTCATTTTGCAGTGCATCATGCTTTTTTAAGAACGTATTTGCGCGTCCTCCTCTTTGTAAGCACCTTCTCGAAAATCCTGTAAATCTGCGTCGAAAATGAATCGCCAACAGCGTCCAAACAAGGACATCCCCGATCCTCTTAATCCTCTTCAATCCTCTAAATCCCGGTCAAAAAATCCGCCTCTGCTAAAATCACCCAATCACACAAAACCCAGGACATCTCCATGGCCAAGAAACCCACCAAAAAACCTGCCGCGAAATCC
Source organism: uncultured Phycisphaeraceae bacterium (assembly GCA_964542875.1). GTDB lineage: Bacteria > Planctomycetota > Phycisphaerae > Phycisphaerales > Phycisphaeraceae > CAZGOM01. Next base: position 29,190 of record CAZIWA010000011.1, on the reverse strand, counting down.
AAGCCCGCCACCAAAGCCCCCGCAAAAGCCAAGGTCAAAATCCTGCCCCCCTCCCCCCGCATCGGCATGCGCACCGGCGAGGCGCTCGTTGAAGCAGACCAATCCTGGTCCGCTGCGGAACCTGAAATCGTCATCGGCGAGCTCGACGGCCCCGTCGGCCACGCCATCGCCAACCTCATCGGCAACCAGGTCAAAGGCCACACCAAAGTCTGGGCCATCCTCAACTCCGACGTCCAGGTGAAGCCCGCCACCCTCATGGTCAGCAAGGTCACCGTCAACAACAACAAGTACACCAACATCCTCATGGGCAGCGTGCAGGCGGGCATCGCCAACGGCGTGCTCGACGCCGTCCGCAGCGGCGACATCCCCATGGACAAGGTCTACGAGATCGGCATCATCATCTCCGTCTGGCTCGACCCTTCCGTCGTCGACGCCGAAGACCTCGACCACGACGTCCTCTTCAAGGTCCACCGCGAAGCCACCGCCAAGGCCATCAAAAAAGCCATGAACAACGAGCCCAAGATCGAGTGGCTCCTTGAAAATCAGGGCAAAGTACCCCACTACTTCCACGAGCTGGGCAAAAACAAACAACTCTAAGAACGTGTGATGTCAGTTGTAAGATGTTTCAAAGTGCAGCAAAGCGCAGCCGAAACGTCACTCTTGATCTGATACATCTAACATCCGACATCCCCAGGACACCTCCTATTTCACCCAAGACCCCTAAAGTCATCCTCGTCGGTGCTGGCCCCGGTGAACCCGGCTGGATCACCGTCCGCGGCCTGGAATGCATCCGCCAGGCGGATGTGCTCGTCTACGACGCCCTGGCCAATCCCGCGCTTCTGGACCAGGCCCCCCCCCACGCCCAGAAGATCGACGCCGGCAAACGCGCCAAGGAACACAAGCTCACTCAGGACCAGACCAACCAACTCCTCGCAGACCTCGCCCTCTCCGGCAAATTCGTCGTCCGGCTCAAAGGCGGAGACCCTTACCTCTTTGGCCGTGGCGCTGAAGAAGTCGAGTTCCTCGCCGCCCGCGGCGTCGACTGCGAAGTCGTCCCCGGCATCACCTCCGGCATCGCCGGCCCCATGGCGGCAGGCATTCCCGTCACCCACCGCGACCACGCCTCCACCCTCACCTTCGTCACCGGCCACGAAGACCCCACCAAGGGCACCAGCAACATCGACTACGCCGCCCTGGCCCGCATGATCGCCGTCGGCGGCACCGCCTGCCTCTACATGGGCGTCGGCCGCATCGGCGCCATCAGCGCCACCCTCATCTCCCACGCCCTCCCCGGCGACACCCCCGTCGCCGTCATCCAATGGGGCAGCACCACCAGGCAGCGCTCCATCCGCACCACCCTCGCCGGCGCCGAAGCCGACATCGCCAAATCCGGCCTCGGCCCCCCCGCCATGGTCGTCATCGGCCGCGTCGCCGCCATTAACGCTCCCGGCCTGGACTTCTTCACCCGCCACCGCCCCCTTCTGGGCCTGCGCGTGCTCGTCACCCGCACCCGCCAGCAGGCCTCGGACCTCAAAGCCAAGCTCACCGCCCTAGGCGCTGACGTCTTGGAAGCCCCCACCATCCAGATCCAACCGCCTGATTCCTGGGACGAAGTCGACCACACCATCCGGGAGCTTTCCCGCTTCGCCTGGATCGTCTTCACCAGCGCCAACGGCGTAAGTGCCTTCGCCGATCGGCTCTTTGCCCTGAACCTTGACGCCCGGCACCTGGCCAACGCTAAAATCGCGTGCGTCGGCCAGCAGACCGCACAATCCTGCCGCACGCTTCTGGGCATCACGCCCGACTTGATCCCCACCCGCCAGGTGGCCGAATCCCTCGCCGGTGAACTCATCGCCAAACAGGACATCAAAGGCAAAGACATCCTCTTGTTCCGCGCCGATATTGCCCGCCCCGGCCTCCCGCTTCAGCTCGCCCAGGCGGGCGCGCACGTGCATGAGGTGGTCGCTTACGAAACCAAGCCCGCCGACGCCCTGCCCGAGGACGTCCTAACCGCCCTGCGTGAAAAATCCATCCACTGGGTCACCTTTACCAGCGCCTCCACCGCGGCGAACCTCGTCGCCCTCCTGGGCAACGAAAAAGACCTCCTCACCCACATCAAAACCGCCTCCATCGGCCCCATCACCAGTGCCGAACTCAAAAAACTCAACCTCACCATCGACCTGGAATCCCCCGAAGCCAGCATCGACGGCCTGGTAAACGCCCTGCGCACCACTCTGTCCCCCTCCTTCTCCCTCTGACCAGACCCCAGACCCCAGACTCTTCTTCCCTCCACCTTTCTCACTTTTGCAAGACTTCACCCCTCCAAGCCCATTGAGATCGCGCAACAATCGGGGAGAATGATGTAAGTCGCGCCACGGCGCGTTTTTTTGTCACCGCACCGTCCTTGGAAACTAAACGCAAGATGGACCAGCCCGCAAAGACCCCGTTTGTCTCCCTCTCCGGTCAACCCAACCGGGTCTTTATCCGTCGCGCAGGCGTCCAGGATGTCGCGGCCTTTGGAAAAATCATCAACGACTGCGCCGAATACGGGCTCATGCTTCACCGCTCCCCGTCGTACCTCTACGAACACGTGCGCGACTTCCACGTCGTCCTCGTCGATGACAAAGTCGTCGGCGTCTGCGGGCTCAACATCGTCTGGGCGAACCTCGCCGAGGTTTACGCCCTGGCCGTCTCACCGGAGTTCCGTGGCAAAGGCCTGGGCAAGCGCCTCGTCCTCACCTGCATTGATGAGGCCGAAGAACTCGGCATCAAAAAACTCATGACCCTCACCTACGAGCGTGAGTTCTTCGAACGCTGCGGCTTCACCGTGGTCGACCGCATGAGTCTCCCCCATAAGGTCTGGAGCGAGTGTGTCCGCTGCCCCAAAAACCACGCCTGTGACGAAATCGCCATGACGCGCGAACTGGATGTGCCCGACCTTTCCCCCGCCCAGGTCATGGAGCCCCCCTCCGGCGCTTACGACGTCCCCGTCCCCCTGGTCATCCGCGGCCAGCCCCAGGAATCCCGCGGCTAAGGCTTTTTAACTCTGCTTCTTACGACTTGGGACTCGGGACGATTACTTCGGCGCTGCCGCCCGCAGGTGGTTCACCACATTCACAAAAAGCTTGGTCTGAAACCGCATCCGGTTCCACGCCAGCGCAATTGTCCGTGTCGGCTTGTCCCCCTGCAGCGACCGGTACACCCGGTCCGGCGATGAATCCGCGCGTGCAGCCATCTCCGGGATCATCGAGATCCCATGCCCCAGCCGCACCAGTTCCTGCACCATGGTGAGCTGGTGAATCCTCGCCGTCACCAGAGGCGAGAACGCATGACGCTGGCAAAATGCCAATGTCGTGCCCGTCAAACAATGCGCCTCATGAAGAAGCACAAACGGTTCTCCCGTAAGGTCTTTAAAACTCACCTTCGGCTTTTGCGCAAGCGGATGCGAGGGGGCCATCACCACCTGCAGCTCCTCCGTGAAGATCGTCTCCACGTGCAGGTTTTCCTGCTTGATGGGCATGGCCAGCACAGCCAGGTCGATCTCGCCTTCGGCCAGCAGGTGCAGCGTCTCCTGTGTCGTCTCTTCGCGGATGGTGATCTTCGCCTTGGGATAGGTCCGGGCCAGCTTGTCGAGCACTGCGGGAAGAAAAAACGGCGCAATCGTGGGAATGCCCGCCAGCGTGATGTGCCCCGCGTCGGGCTCATCGATCACGCTCGCCGCCGCGTCGTCCACCAGTCGCAGAATCTGGTCGGCCCGCTCTTTGAAACGCACGCCCGCGCCCGTCAGCCGTGTGCCCCGCCCAAGCCGTTCCACCAGCGGTTGCCCCAGTTCCAATTCCAGCTTGGAAACCTGCTGGCTCAATGACGGCTGGGAGACGCCACAAGCCTCCGCGGCACGGGTGAAATTCCCCAGTTCGGCCAGTTTCACGAAGTATCGGATCTGTTGAATCTCCATAGGTACATCCTATCAAACCGATACATTTGAAGTATTGGATCTATACCTCCCGGTCCTCTATTGTTTGGCTCGTCATCACCAGCAAGCCAGAAAATAAAGGAAGCAACCCATGGCCAACGCAAACGTCATCCAGCTCACCGAAACCAACTTTCAAGACCAGGTCCTCGCCAGCAGCCAGCCCGTGCTGGTGGATGTTTTCGCGGATTGGTGCCAGCCCTGCCGGATGCTCGCCCCCAGAATAGAAGAGCTGGCAGACGCCTACGCCGGCAAAGCCACCGTCGGCAAGCTTGATGTGGAAGCCGCGCAGTCCATCGGCGAAAAATACAACATCACCCGCCTTCCCACCGTCCTGATCTTCAAAGACGGCCAGGTGCAGCAATCGCTTACCGGCCTGCGCCCCAAGGGCGACTACGCCCAAGCCCTGGACGCACTCCTCTAACCACCCATGTAAGCCTCCCATTGCGTGCGCACCCCGCACGCAAGCCCAAAGGCCCGGCTTCACCGCCGGGCCTTCTTATGGGGCCAAACCATAGGATCGTCCTATGAAACCCATATGCAAGAAATATTGGACCTATACCTCTCCCGACTCTAATCTCAGATATATAGCCTTCCGCTGTTGTCTGAGGCGCCGGTCGTTCCGCCGGCCATGATGCCATCCCACCACCATCACCCTCCTCAGAAAGGCCTCTATGAAACACTCTCATTCCCTTGTTGGTGCCATGCTTATTGCGGCCCTCGCAGCGGTGCTCCCAGCGCACGCGCAGGACGCTAAACCCGCCGCCATGACCGAAGACTCCGGCACCCCTGTCGGCAACAACCAAAACTCCCGGACAGCCGGCCCCAACGGCAGCGTGCTCCTGGACAACTTCCACCTCATCCAGAAACTTTCCCGGTTCGATCGCGAGCGCATCCCTGAACGCGTCGTCCACGCCCGCGGCGTCGGCGCTTTCGGCGAATTCGTCTCCTACGGCGATCAATCCCAATTCACCAAGGCCCACCTCTTTGGCGCCAAGGATCGCAAAACCCCGGTCTTCCTCCGCTTCTCCACCGTCATCCACCCCAACGGCTCGCCGGAAAACCTCCGCGATCCACGCGGCTTCGCCGTCAAGTTCTACACCCAGGAAGGCAACTGGGACCTCGTCGGCAACAACCTTCCCGTCTTCTTCATCCGCGACGCCATGAAATTCCCCGACATGGTCCACTCGCTCAAGCCCTCCCCCATCTCCAACCAGCAGGACCCCAACCGCTTCTTCGACTTCTTCTCTCATCAGCCCGAGAGCACGCAGATGCTCACGTTCGTCTACTCCGACATGGGCACCCCTGCCAGCCTTCGCGAGATGGACGGCTTTGGCGTCCACGCCTTCAAGTGGGTCAATGCCAAGGGCCAGGTGAAGTACGTCAAGTTCCACTGGGTTTCCCTCCAGGGCAACAAAACTTTCACCGCCGACGAGGCCGCACAATCCACCGCCAAAAATCACTCCAACCACACCCAGGACCTCTACAACAACATCAACGCCGGCAACTTCCCCGCCTGGGAGTTGAAGGTCCAGTTGCTCGATCCCGCCGACCTCGACAAATTTGATTTCGACCCCCTCGATGCCACCAAAACCTGGAATGGCATCCCCGAAATCGCCGTCGGCAAAATGACCTTGAACAAAGTCCCCGACAATTTCTTTGAGTTCACCGAACAGGCCGCGTTCGACCCCGGCATCGTCGTCCCCGGCATCGAGCCCAGCGAAGACCGGCTCCTCCAGGGCAGGCTCTTCAGCTACGCAGACACCCAGCGCTACCGCCTGGGCGTCAACTACCTCGCCCTCCCGGTCAACAAGCCCGTCGTCACCGTCGTTTCAAACAATCAGGACGGCTTCATGAGCGCCTCAGGCCGCAAGAGCGACATCAACTACGAGCCCAGCATCACCAACCCCGGGCCCACCGGTCGGCTCGACAACGCCCAGTACGAATACAGCAAAGCGCCTCTCACCGGCGCTGTGGAGCAGCGGTCCATCACCAAAACCCTCAACTTCAAGCAAGCCGGTGAGCTTTACCGGTCCTACACCCCGCAGCAGCGCGAAAACCTCATCAAAAACCTCGCCGGCGACCTGGGTCAGGTCAAAAACGATGGCGTGAAACTTAAAATGATCTCCCACTTTTACCAGGCAGACCCCGAGTACGGCACCAACCTCGCCAAGGCGCTCAATGTCGACCTCGGCAAAGTCACCGTCCTCATCAAACAGTAACGCGTCCTCCACCCTCTCCTGATCACCCGCGGTGCCACCGGCCGGCTTGCCCGCCAGTGTCCCGCTGGACTTTCAAGACTCACGAAAACCACGGGTGATCCATCAACTCCGCTAACCAAAGGGACTCTCGCCATGACGCGAAAACAACGAATCCTCACCCTCACCGGGATCATCGCCGCCACCCTCACCGGCGTGACTCTCGCTCACAGTTACGCCGTCACCCAGGCCAAAGCCAATCGCCAGGCCACAAGCCAAGGCGGCTCAACCTCCTGCCCTTTTGGGTTTACTAAAACCCCAATGGAGATGACCGCTGCCGCGCCGCAGGAAACTCAGGCAACGCCAAAAACAACCCCCGTCGTCCTGAGCGCCGATGACGTAAAAAAACTCCACCAGATCGCTTTTGAGGCCGCCCGCGAAGGCGACATCAAAACCCTCACTGCCTACTTGAGCTCAGGCTTCAGCGTCAATGAGAAAAACGCCCGCGGCGACACCCTTCTCATCCTCGCCGCCTACTACGGTCACGACGAAGCCGTGGGCCTCATCCTCAACCAAAAAGGCGTCGAACTGGACCACAAAAACAACATGGGCTTCACCGCCCTCACCGGCGCCGTCTACAAAGGCTTCAACAACATCACCCAGCGGCTCATCGACAAAGGCGCTGACATCAACACCACCAACCGCTCCGGCCAGACACCCCTGATGTTCGCCGCGCTCTTTGGCCGTGAGGATGCCGCCAGAATCCTCCTCGCCAAAGGCGCCAGGCTGGAAGCCGCCGACGCCGACGGCAACACCGCCGTCACCCTCGCCCGAGCCCAGGGAAACCAGAAAATGCTCGACATCTTGGAGAAACCCCCAAAACCACTCTAATCACACGCAAGTCCCACGTGCCATGCTCTCGTCCTCGTGGGCATGTCTTCCTGGGTGCCTGGGGCTGGTTTCTGAATCTTCCCCGGAATCCCGGTGGGCTTAGGTCAATCATCGTCGGCAACCCCGACGTTCCATTTGAACCCACAACCACTTTCACAGGCTGGATGTTTCCAGTCAGGACAAGCCCGCGTCGCCAATGCGCGGGTTTGTTATTTACCCCATCCGCTCTGCCACATCTAACATCAAACTTCATACATTCCTACTTCGCCGGCCCCACCACCTGCGCCAAACGCCCGCCATGCGCATCCAGAAGCGCGCGCGCCTGGCGCACGTCCACACCCTTGAGCGCCATCACCAGCGCCACCTTCACCCGGCCATCGGCCTGGGTCAAAAGCTCCTCTGCGGTCGCCCGGTCCACGTTGGTCTGGCCTTGAATGATCCTGCACGCACGATCCACCAGTTTCACGTTGCTGGCCCGCAGGTCCACCATCAGGTTGCCCCAGGTCTTGCCGATCTTCACCATCGCCCCGGTGGTGATCATGTTCAACGCCAGCTTCGTCGCGCTGCCCGCCTTCATGCGCGTGGAGCCCGTCACCACTTCCGGTCCGACCAATAACTCAACGGCGTGGTCCACCAACGCATGGTCTTCCTTGATGTCCGCCATCCGCACGCACGTCACCAGCCCTGTCGCGCAGCCGGCTTTGCGCGCCATCGCCAGCGCGCCCCATACGTACGGTGTCGTCCCGCCCGCGGCGATCCCCACCACCACATCCGCACCGGTCAGGTGCAAGTGGGCAAACTCCGCCGCCGCTCCCGCCCGGTCGTCCTCTGCTCCTTCCACAGCCTTCCTCAGCGCCCCATCTCCGCCCGCGATGATCCCCACCACCATGCCCGGGTCCGTGAAAAACGTAGGCGGGCATTCCGACGCGTCCAGCACCCCCAAACGGCCCGAGGTCCCCGCCCCCAGGTAAATCAGCCGCCCGCCCTGCTCAAACCCCGCCACCACACGGTCCACCAGCTTCACCAGCGCCGGCAGCGCATCCCCCACCGCGCGATGCACCAGCGCATCCTGCTCGTTGATCAGCGCCAGCACCCCCTGCGTGTCCATCGCATCCAGCTTCGTGGATGCCAGGTTGCGTGTCTCCGTGGGCAAATGCCCACGATCCTGCTTTAATCGCGTGTCTTTAGCCATCCCTTGAGAATATCACATCGGCCCTTAAACCCCTGCCCAAACCCCCGCCACGCCCGGCGAAGCCGCCCCCGTCACCTGCGGCAGCGTAATCGGCACGCCATCCTGGCTCAGCGCCCCCAAAACGGCGAAACCCGCCGCCTCACGCGCCTCCACGGGAATGCCCGCATCGTCGCTGGTCAGCGTCTTCACCCCTGCCCCGGCCAACGCCGCGATGCGCTGGGCCAAGTACGTATTTTTCGCACCGCCCCCGGCCAGCACCACCGTCCTGGCCCCGTCCTTTGCGGCGTAATCCACGATCATCCTCGCCACAAATTCCGCACCCGAGGCCACCAACCCCTGCCGGGTCACTCCTTCACTGGTGAACCGGCCGATCAACCCCTCCACCCACGCATCCGTAAAATCTTCCCGGCCGGTGGATCGCTTTTGTCCAGCCGCCGCCGGCTTGAAAAACGCATTCTCAGACACCGCATTCACAAACGCTTCGCTGGCCTTGCCCGCTCGTGCGATCTCCCCGTCCTTGTCATACGGCATCCCGGGAAACAGACGTTGCACCAGCCCATCCAGCAGAATGTTGCACGGCCCGATGTCTCCCCCCTTCACACCCGATGGTTCATGCCCCGCAAGGCTCGTCACGTTGCAGATGCCTCCCAGGTTCACCACCAGGCTCGGCCGCGGCAGTGCACGATAGAGAATCAAATCCGCGATCGGCGTAATCGGCGCCCCCTGCCCGCCTGCGGCCAGGTCCGCCTGGCGCAAGTCATAGCACACCGGCACGCCCACCCGGGCCACCACCGGCCACGGATCAAAAAGCTGGCAGCTCAGGCCCCGCCCATACGCATCCCGGTTCCCCGGGGCATGCCAAAGCGTCTGCCCATGCGCCACCACAAAATCCACCTTCCCCGCCCCCGTGTGGGCCAGCAGGTCCCGCACGGCATCGGCATGCACGTTCCCCAGATCCCGCGCCGCACTCAAAAAATCAATCGCCGGATGCGCATTCCCCGAAGCCATCGAACGCAACACCTTCACCACCGGCCCCAGCGGCCGGCTCACCATCCCCAAAAACCTCGCATGCATCTCCAGCCCCCGCCCCATCACCCCCACCAGCGCGGCATCGATCCCATCCAGGCTGGTCCCCGTCATGCACCCGACAATCAAACGAGAATGCTTGGTCATATGTTTCACTTATGTTTTCAGCAGCCCAAGCAATGCATTCACACGCCTGAATGCATCCTGCTGCACCTGTTCGTAATCATCACCGCTCTCGCGCATCATCTGTGCGACCCACACAGGTCCAATGGAATCCAGCCGTTCAAACTTCTCTTTAATGCACGTCAGCGCAATTTTTACCTCACTGTCATCAAGCATGCCCGACAGTTCACGGGCAAGCCCCTCGATGCCTTCAGGATGATGCCGGCAGCAATAGTAAATGTCGTAGGCGTCTTTTTCTTTGTACCGCTCTCCCAATGCCATCCCCTTCATCACCAGCAGCGCCCCCGCACTGGCAACGCGCACGGTCACGGTATTGTGCCCCGCACCATTGGGTAGCATGCCTTGGATTTTCGTCTCCACAAAATGCTCAAGCGCCACACGCACGCCTGATGCGCACCACAATGGCAAACCATGGACAACTCGGTGTGATGGTTTCTTTTGTCCTGGCTCCAAGCCTGTAATGATGTCGACCTTCACGACGATCTCTCGTCCGTTTATTTGAATCTTGCGCCGGAACCTGTTGGCCGGGTCGGCCCCGTCCCGATAGTACTCCCGGCCGGCCAGTTCATTTTTGATCGTCTCATACACGTATTCCGGCATGCTCCGCCAATTCACGGCCAGATCTACATCGATCGACCCCACATGGTCTCCCTCGCCAAACAGCAGCCCCGGCACCCATCCGCCAATGATCACCAGGTGATCCCGATGTTTACCTAAAATGGTCATCACCTCCACCATGACGGACTTGCAGGCCTGCACCGCTTCATCATCGCGTTTGTTCATATCTGCCATTTGGGAATCAACTCCTTTTCCACGATCTCCTGGGCCGCTTCCTCGCCCCGGCCACCGATCTTCATTAAATCCAGATACAGTTGAACGGCCGACACCACCCTCGCCCCATCAATTTTTCTTGCGCCGTAGAACACGAACTCATCGTCGCAATCCCACACGATCAGGTTCGCACCCGAATCCACCTTCGTGGCCTTCAGCGCGTTTAATGTCCACATCAACGGACCCTGAAACTCGCTCGCCCAATAGCACGACACAACATTTTGCTTCACCATCGGCGCAGCCTGCCACGCGCCCGTAAGACCTGTTAGCGCATACTCCCCATCGTGTTTTTCAGCCATCTCCGGCAATTTCTCCAATATCTCCCGGGAACTCAGCAGGCTGTGATAAAACCTGCGCTCGGGAAGCTCATAGGACTGCACCCACGCATCTAAAAGCTCTTTGGGCCGCTGGACATAAAGAAACCGCTCCCGCGATTGCGCATAAGCCTCTTCAAGCAATGTTCTCCGAACATGCGTCACCAGCGCCGGGCTCACCCTGGCTTCCCGCGCCAACAGTCCAGGCGACCATCCTTTGCCCACGCTTTCCAACAGCACGCGAATCACACGGCTGGTTTTTTGCGCAAACAAATCAATGCCCAGCCGAACCTCTCTCTTTGGCTTTCGCCCCGCTTCTACGTGAATGAAAATCCCCGGCACCTGAATATGGCAGTTTCCATCCCCATCGAAATAACTGATCTTGTTCTCCCGGCACGCCATCGCAACCCGCTCGGAAATCACCGGTGTAAACAAGACCATCTCCGCCACCGCAGGCCGAACCTCATTAAGCCGCTGTACCACTCCCCACATTTCCTGAGGCGTGACCCGTGCCTTAGCCGTCACATACAACGACACAACATTCCCCAAATCCGTCTTCAAATCCACACGCCAGTCGAATATTGACCGATCATCATTCAACGCGTGCTTTTCAATCAATTTAAAAGCGCCGGTCTTGAGCGCCAGCGCCTCCAGACGATCCATCGCGATCTGTTCCACTTCTTGCGTCTTCATACATCACTTTAATCAAAATCATGTTTTTACTACGGAGTAAAATATGTGATTTCATTAAAATAGTCAATGCGTTTTATGAAAATAATCAATTTTACTCCGTAGTAAAATCGCCAAATTGAATAAAATCCCCCGCATTCTCCACAAAATCACGCAAAAATGACTTCAGGCGTACTCCGGCCGGATCGCCGGGTCACCGCTCACCGTGTTCCCGCTGCGGCCCCCGCCGGACTTGGGCACCGTCAGCACAGGCAGCGGCGACGCCTTCACCAGGTTCAAATGCCGCCGGGATTGACGCACAATAAAATCCAGCCGGTCGTCATCCACCAATCCCATCAGCATCGTGATTCGCCGGCCATCCCGCAGCACCAGATCAAGGTCCACCAGCTTCTTGCGCGGCGTCTTCACAATGTCCTGAATATCCCCCGAAGGAATATTCCATGACCGCTTGTACAACACCGGCCCATGCCGGATGTCCACGTACCGGGTGTTCACGTGCACCTTTGTCTTATTCGTGTTGTAGGCCATGATCGGATAGATCACCACAAGCACCGCGCCCAGGAGCGCCCCGCCCCACACAAAGCTGTGCAGCACCATCAGCGTGAATGCCAGGATGATCCCCACGATCACGCCAAAACCCGCCACCCTCACCCGGGGAGACTTCCAGGCCTCAGTCAGTTCCAGGCCCGTCTGGGTATCGACAATCTGGACAACATGGGGCAAGCGCTTGGGCAAAGTGTGCTCCGGATGCTATTCAATGGATACTAAATGACCGCTGCGACGAATCAGACATGGGTCCGCCAGCCAACAGGCGCGTTATTATAGGCCAAACTGCCACGGCACTTCCAAACAGGAAACCACCCCCATGCTCATTGGCGTCATTTCCGACACCCACGACCGGCTCCCTTCCTTTAAAAACGCCGTGGCTCTTTTTCGCCGGCATAACGTCAAAGCCATCCTCCACGCCGGCGACTACGTTGCCCCCTTCGCCGCTAAACTCATCGCACCAAACGTCTTAGACGTGCCCGTCCACTGCGTCTACGGAAACAACGACGGCGAAAAACCTGGGCTGAAAAAAATCCTCCCGCAGATCGTCGATGGCCCCCTGGCCATCACCCTCGCCGATAAAAAAATTGTCATGCACCATTTCATCGACTGGCTCACCCCCGCAGACATCCAGGGCGCCGACGTCGTCATCACCGGCCACACCCACAGCATCGTCAACGAAAACCAAAACGGCCGGCTCATGCTCAACCCCGGCGAATGCTGCGGCTGGCTCACCAACCGCTGCACCGTCGCCCTGCTTGATCTCGCCACCCTCAAGGCCGACATCATCGACATCAAACCCGACTGACTCTTTCCTGCTCTCTCTGCTCCAAAACAATAGCTCTAATCCCTTCACCGCTCCCCATGGATACGCGACAACCCGTCACCCGATAACCCGGTCGCAAAAATCCCATTTTTTGCGAAGGCGCAGCCCCTCTCACCGCCCCCGCTGCCTCGCCCGAAAATGCTCCGGCGAAAGACCCGTCCCCTTCACCACCTGCCTCGCCAGCGTATGCGTCGAACGATACCCCGACTGCGCCGCCACCTCCTTTAACCCCAGATCCGTCTCCAGCAGCAGCGCCAGCGCACGCCGCAACCTCGCCTGCGCCACATATTGCCCCGGCGTCTCTCCCTGCTCTTCAAAAAACACTCTGATCAAATGCTCCCGGCTGCACCCAAAGCGCACCGCAAGCTGCTTAAGCGACCAATCCTCCGTCGGACGCGAAAGAATCCACCTCACCGCCTGCCCCACCGGCGTCGCACGCCCCTCGGCCTGCCCTTCTAAATGGTCCGCCAGATCCAGCATGAACTCGTGCACCCCGCGCGTCTGCTGCACAGGCGAAACGCCCGACCCCGGCATCGCCGAATCAATCAGCCGGTTCATCGCCCCGACAATCTGCCGGTCCGGGCGGATCACCGATCCATGCCTGTCGCGCATCATCCGCCAGTGCTCCGGCACACCCGCGCCGGAAAAGTTCAAGAACGTCGTCCGATACACCGGCCGCGGTCCCGTCTTTAATCCGTAGCTGCTGCTTTCCCCATAGGTGAACATCACCGCCTGCCCGGGGCCCGCCAGGTGCTCGACACCGTTTTCGATAAACACCAGCTCCCCGGCCTCGATGTACTGAAACACCACCAGCCCTTCGGGCTCCCGGCCCAGGTTGTCGTACCCGTAATGGCCACGCGGGCCAATGGTTTGCCCCCGGCCATAGGAAGACACATGCCAAGCCGTCCGCGGCTGCGCCAGATGAATCGAAAAATGCTCAGAACCTTGGCTCATGAAAACCATCCTCTCCCTCGAAAGCCCCCGATAACCCGTCACCCCAACACCCGGGCGCGTCACCCGCTGTCTTTGTCGGCGTAACTCAGAACATCACTTTTTGCACATCAACTATCAACTAATGTCCGTTCATCCCCCGCTTAACCACACAGATAATATCCCCCCGCATCACTATTCGCTCACTGCCATCCCACACATCAGGAGTGCATTCCATGACCGCGATTTCCACCGACAGCAAAAAAGGCCACGCCGCACACACGCAGGACGCAAGCGCCACCGGCCTCCCCGGCAAAATCCTGCGCCCCATCAAAATCACCATGCTCGGCGCCGGCTCGGGCTTCACGCCCCGCCTCATCAACGACACCTTGAAGATCCCCGGCGCCGACGCCGGCACCATCGCCCTTGTCGACATCGATGCCGACCGCCTCGCCACCATGACCAAGCTCATCGGCAAACTCATCCAGCAGGAAGGCAAAACCGGCTGGACCGTCACCGGCTCCACCGACCGCACCCAGGTCATGGCGGGCTCCGACTACATCGTCTGCTGCGTCGAAGTCTCCGGCACCGCCTGCGTCCAGTTCGATAACGACATCCCCCTCAAGTACGGCGTCGACCAGTGCATCGGCGACACCATCGGCCCAGGCGGCCTCTTCAAGGCCCTGCGCACCGTTCCCGTCTTCCTTCAGATCTTGAAAGACGTCGAACGCCTCTGCCCCAACGCCATCGTGCTTAACTACACCAACCCCATGAACATCATGTGCCTCGCCGCCGGCCGCTCCAGCAACATCCCCGTCGTCGGGCTCTGCCACAGCGTCCAGGGCACCGGCCACCTCCTGGCCAAGCGCGCCGGCGTCGCCTATGAGGAAATGGAATGGGAGTGCGCAGGCATCAACCACCTCGCATGGTTCACCAAGCTCAAGCACAAGGGCCAGAACCTCTACCCCATCCTCTTTGAAAAAGCCCTCCTGGACCTCGCCGGCCAGCCCACCGACCCCGAAGAACGTCCCGACCTTGTCCGCAAAGACATGATGCTCCACTTCGGCGCCTTCATCACCGAAAGCTCCGGCCACCTCTCCGAATACCTCCACTACTACCGCAAGAACAAGAAGGCCCTGGAAACCTACGCCCGCAACGGCTATTGTGGCGAATCCCGCTTCTACGCCTCCAATTGGCCCACCTGGCGCAAAAACGCCGACGCCGACCGCAACGCCATGGTCAATGGCGAAAAACCCCTCGGCTGGGAACGCTCCTACGAATACGCCTCCTGGATCATCGAAGCCCGGGAAAAAGACACCCCCTTCCGCATCCACGGCAACGTCATGAACAACCTCCACCGCACCAACGGCGACAGCGCGCACCTCATCACCAACCTCCCCGGCGACGGCTGCGTTGAAGTCGCCTGCATGATCGACCGCAACGGCATCAACCCCACCCGTTACGGCCGCCTCCCCGCGCAAATGGCCCACATCTGCGCCAGCAACATGGCCATGTTCGATCTCGCCGCCACCGCCTGCATGGAAAAATCCATTGAGGCCGCCATCCACGCCCTCTACCTCGACCCCCTCACCCAGACCATGTGCACCCCGGCCCAGATCAAAGCCATGACGCTTGAGCTTTTCGAAGCCGAAAAAGCCTTCCTCCCTGGCTTCAAATAAGTCCCAGGAATCTGCGCCAGCACATCACCCGGACGCAAGGTTTTAACGCCTTGCGTCCGGTTTTTTTTGTAGCACCGCGACATTTTTTAAAAGTGCGGGTGTCGGGGACTGGTCCTCTTCCTCAAGGACCTGTCCCCTCCCGTTGGACCCCCGCACCGCCATCTCCCCCTCAACTCTTAAACCGATACCCCACTCCCTGGTCCGTCTGAATATGTCGCGGCCGCGCCGGGTCCGGTTCAATCTTGCGCCTCAAATTCGCCATATGCACGCGCAGCGCATGATGGTCATCCTCCCGCCCCGGTCCCCACACCTCGCGCAAAATAAAACCATACGTCAGCACCCGGCCCGTATGCCGGATAAACAGCGCCAGCAGCCGGAATTCAATGGGCGTCAGCTTCACGTCCTGCCCATCCACGGCCACGTTCCGCCCGGCCAGGTCCACGCTTAATCCGTTGGACTCAAACACAGGCGAATCCTGCTTCTCCCCCGTGCGTGCGTGGCGCATCGCCACACGCACCCGGGCCAGCAGTTCCTGCACGCTAAACGGCTTGGTCAGGTAATCGTCCGCCCCCAGGTCCAGCCCCGCCACCTTGTCCCGGTCCTGACCCCGGGCGGAAAGAATGATCACCGGCACCCGGCTCCACCCGCGCAATTCCTTAAGCACCTCCAGCCCATCCATGTCCGGCAGCCCCAGGTCCAGCAGCACCAGCTCCGGCGCACGGCTCGCCAACGACACCAGCCCCTGTTGGCCCGTCAGCGCCTCTTCCACCCGATACCCCGAGTCGATCAGCGGCAGCCGCAGCAGCTTTTGAATCCCCACCTCATCATCGATCACCAGCACCACCGGCCGATCCGCATTTTGTGTATTCATAATCCGCACTTCCTGCACAAATTTTTCACAACGCTCTTCTCCTGTCCCCCTCTCTCTCTGGGAGCGGGCTGGGAGTGAGGGCCGCCTGCAAATGCCCTCAACGCACCATTTTCTCAATGAGCCTTCCCTCTCTTTTTCTTCAACTCATAATTCATAACTCCCTCACCCCTCCTCCACCATCGGCTCCGCAGGCTGAGGCAACACCAGCTCAAACACCGCGCCGCGGCATGTGATCGACCCATGATGCAATGACGCGATCGCCTGGCAGATCGCCAGCCCCAGCCCCACGCCCGGCAGCGTTCCCGCATTGGCCCCACGCACGAATTTCTCAAACACCCGCTCCCGCTCGGCCTCAGGCACGCCCGGCCCCGCATCGCTCACACTCAGCCGAAACAGCCTGTCCCTGGTGCCGGCCTCCACGCGTACCGGCGTTCCCTCCGGCGCATACTTGAGTGCATTTTCAAGCAGGTTGTAGACCAGTTGCTCCATCAGCACCGGGTCGGCGAACACCTGCGCCTCGCCTGATGCCCCCACCAGCTTCACGCGTCCGCCATCGGGCAGCCGCCCAAGCGCGCCTGCCACAAGTTCGTCCACCGGCACCCATTGCAGCCCCGCGTGAACGCTCCCGGATTGCAGCTTGGTCACGCTCAAAATGTTCTCCACCAGCGAGGCCAGTCTGCGTGATTGATCGCAGATCAGCCCCAGCCCCTGCGCCTCCGCCGACGCCGGATCGCGCTGCCTGGCAAGCAATGATTCGCTCGTCCCCGCGATCACCGCCAGCGGCGTCCGCAAATCATGCGACACGCTTGAAAGCAGCGATCCTCTCAGCCGCTCAGCCTGCGCTTCCACCAGTGCGCTCCGGGTTTCTACGGCCAGCCTGGCGCGCTCCAGCGCCGTCGCCAGCACCGCCACGCACGCTTCGATCAATGCAAGCTGCGTCGGGTCAAATGCTTCATCCGTCTCTTTGGGCAGCAGCGCTACCACCGGGCCGTTCCCCGTGGCCTTGTCCCCCGGCACGTGCAGGCAGCGAGAGCCCGGCAGGTTCTCCGTCCCCAGCCCGGCGTTCTCGGCCTGGTCCCACGCCCACTGGGCCACACCCAGCTCGTGCGGGTCCGTCAGCAATTCCGGCAGCGTGCTTGCCGCACAGGCGACCTTCTCGGACTGCGGCACAGGCAGGTACACCGTCACCTGGGCCTCAAACATCAATGCCAACCGATCCGCAAACGCCTGGGCGATCGCGCCCGGCTCGTTATGGACGGCCAGGCCATCGGCCAGTTGCGCCAGCGACTGCGTCTGGCTCAGCCGCTCGCGCGCCTCGTCGGCCTGTTCATGCACCCGGCCGGCCAGTTCGCCGATCAGCATCGCCACCAGCAGCATCACCGCAAACGTGATCATGTACTGCGCGTCATGCACCACAAATGTCATTCGCGGTTCGATCAATGCGAAGTTGAACATCATCACGCTCAAAACCGAGCTCAGCAGCCCGGGCCACCGTCCCAGTCTCGCCGCGCAAAGCGCCACGCCCAGCAGGTACACCATCGCCAGGCTGATGGGCTCCACATCGCGCACCAGCCATTCGATGCCCAGGTTCACCAGCGTCAGCCCCAGCACCACCGCCGCGGCCTGCCAGTACTTGCCCCGGGTCGGCCCCTGGCTGCCAATGAGCAGGTCCAGCAGCCGCTCGCGCAGCGATGCTGTTGCCTGCACCCCAGGTTTGAATTTCGTCTCATCCATGGATCGCTGGAGAAATCATACCCCTGCCTTCCATTCCGGTGATCTAAGCCGGTAAACCCTGGGCACAAGCGCGATTAAAATACGTATCGCGTTGTCCTTGCATTCGTTAAAAACGTGTACATACTGGAGTTGGGTCCAAGAGAGAGCATGGGATTGTCCCGTGCTTGACCGTCGTGTTAATTTTTTGCATGGGTCGTGGTTGATGCCAATTCTTGCCACGGTTGCCGCGTTTGGGTTTACTGATTTTTATCCGCCGACGCTATTGCCGGTTTACTATCGTCTGGGGTGTCGTTCCGCGCAGTATTACCGCAATCCGCAAAACCCCGCCCGTCCCGGCGAAGCCCGCCGCATCATGCGCGATTCGGGCCTCCCCTGCGATTCCATCCACGGCGTCTTCGGGCCCGAGTACGACATCTCCACCGGCTACGAGCGCTACCGGCTTTCCATGATGCAGGTCTATGAGAACGAAGGCATTCTCGCCATGGAGCTGGGCGGCCCCATGGTCGTCGTCCACCCCGCCCCCATCAGCCACGACGGCGTGATCTCCGACCACGAACGCGAAATCCGGATCGATCCCCTGCGCCGCTCCCTGACGGACCTGGCCCGCATGGGCGAGCGCAACAAGGTCGTCTACCTCATCGAAAACCTCCCGCCCAACTATTACATCGGCCAGGACCCGGTTCAACTGGCCGGCTTCCTCCGGGAGATCAACTCTCCCTGGCTCCGGATGTGCTTCGACGTGGGCCATTCCCACATGAACGGCGACGTGGTGGAACACCTCGACGCTTGCCGGGATGTCATCGGCTACCTGCACGTCCACGACAACAACGCCAGCGCAGACTCCCACCTCATGCCCTTTGACGGAACCCTCCCGTGGGACCGCCAGGCCGCCGCCCTGGCCAGGCTGGGCAAAAAAATCCCCGCGATGCTCGAGTGCTTTGAGCTTGAAGAAAAACTCAAAAGCCGCGTCGCCGATGGCTACGCCGAAAAACTCGCGAAAGTAATGCCTTAAACACCCCTCTCGGCAAAAGCATTGAGTAAAGACCAAGCCTACCTGCGTTGCCCGGGTCTTCGCATCTCAATTGTCTTTGTCCCCCAGGATGGCAGCCATTAGCCGGGGGCCAGCGAGCCTTCGAGCACCGCCCCCCGACAACCCAAATCGGCATGACCCTGACCCTTGCCCCCACACTGTGGATTGACCGTTGAAAAACTGTTTCAACAGGTGGTACAAAGGACTCCCGCAACCCACCTCGGTGCTTTTCGCCCAAAATGCAACTGTTGCATCCGCAACCCTGAGTAGCGCGAAAAACAAGATCGCCCTACACTATCGCTTTCTGGTTTTTTTCACAGCTTGAGCGCCCTTTGGCGGGAACCGACCCATGACCGACACAGCCAAACTTCTGATCGACGACAAACCCATCGATGTCAAAGTCCTCGTGGGCTCCGAGAACGAGCACGCACTGGACATTGGCGACCTGCGCGCAAAGACCGGTTACATCACCCTCGACGACGGGTATGGCAACACCGGTTCATGCAAAAGCGCCATCACCTACATCGACGGCGAAAAAGGCATCCTCCGCTACCGCGGCATCCCCATCGAGCAGTTGGCCGAAAAGTCCACGTTCGTTGAAACCGCCTACCTCCTGATCTGGGGCGAGCTCCCCAACAAGGAACAGCTCGCCAACTTCAGCGCGCTCCTCACCCAGCACGAAATGCTCCACGAAGGCCTCTACCGGCACTTCGACGGCTTCCCCGCCACCGGTCACCCCATGGCCATCCTCTCGGCCATGATCAACGCCGTCTCCTGTTACCACCCCGACATTGTCGCCCAGGAAGGCCTGGAGAATTTCGACTCCGCCGCCGCCCGCCTCATGTCCAAGGTGCGCACCATCGCCGCCGCCTCCTTCAAGACCTCCATCGGCCGGCCCATCGTCTACCCCAAGCCCCACTTGGATTACTGCTCAAACTTCCTCCACATGATGTTCACCATTCCTTACAAGGATTGGGAAATGGACCCCGAGCTCTCCAAGGTGCTCAACCAGATCTTCATCCTTCACGCCGACCACGAGCAAAACTGCTCCACCAGCACCGTGCGCATGGTCGCCTCCTCAGGCGCAAACCTCTTCGCAAGCTGCTCCGCCGGCGTCTGCGCCCTCTGGGGCCCCCTCCACGGCGGCGCCAACGCCGCCGTGCTGGACATGCTCCAGCTCATCCACGACAGCAAGATGGACGTCAAGGAATACGTCAACAAGGTCAAGACCAAGCAGGAAGGCATCAAGCTCATGGGCTTTGGCCACCGGGTCTACAAGAGCTACGACCCCCGCGCCAAGATCATCAAGGGCGCCTGCGACAAGGTCCTCGCCAAGCTCAAGGTCAACGACCCGCTGCTTGAGATCGCCCGCCGCCTCGAAGAAGCCGCCCTCTCCGACAGCTACTTCAAGGACCGCAACCTCTACCCCAACGTCGACTTCTACTCCGGCATCATCATGCGCGCCATGGGCATTCCCGTGAACATGTTCACCGTCATGTTCGCCATCGGCCGCATGCCCGGCTGGATCGCCAACTGGAAGGAAATGCACGACCAGAAGTCACGCATTTACCGCCCCCGCCAGGTTTACACCGGACACACCATCCGCGACTACGTCGCCATGGACCAGCGCTCCAAGTAAATCCCCCTTCGAACTTCCCCCAAAACCGGCGGCCCCAAAGGCCGCCGGTTTTTCATTGGGCCTTTGACCGAAAACTTTTTCCCGCCCTCTCCGGAGACAGGTCCCCTTTCTTCAGGAACCTGTCCCTTTCCTGGCTCCGCTTTTTCCGCCTCTTAACTTCGCGTCGTCGCGGCTTCGCGGTTAAAAATCTGCCTCTTCCCTTCTGCTCATTCACCGATCGTTGCCTCGTGATCATCCAGAAATGAAAAATCCCCCCTCGTAAAACGAGGGGGGATTCAAATGGCTTTGTCACGAAATCAAAACCGGCTCAAAAACCCTTGGAGTTCTGCGTGCCCTGTTTGGTGATATCGGTTTCACCCGACCACGCATCCAACCCGTCTTCCACCGTCGCCAGATTGAGTTGGAAGATGTACGACGTCTGCCGGGTGTCGCCCGCGCTGGCGCGCTGCTCGATGATCTTGCCCGATAGCGTGTAGTACGGCACCACCATGCCCTTTTCACCCTTCTTAAACCGGGTGTAGTCATTCAACTGCTGGGTGGCCTCGTCCTGCGTCATCACCTTGGCCTTGCCGGTCTGGGTCAGCGCGATCTTCACCTTCTGGGTCAAAAGCGCGGTGTCCACGTGCTGGCTGGTGTCGTTGCGCACCAGGGTGATCTTCACCACCGCGGGCTTGGTGGGCGCCTGCTCAAGCACGCCGGAGTTGGCCAGCTTGCGCACGGCGTCTTCTGCCGCCCGGGTCCAGTCCTGCACGTCGATCTGGTTGATCGAGACAATCTTGTTGCGGTCATCGGAAACGACATGCGCCGGCGTGTCGCAGCCCGCGAGGGAAAGGGCAGCACCTGAAAGAACGAGAATCGTGGTGATTTTTTGCATTGGTTTATTCCTGGGGATTTGTTTGCGTTGATTTTGAAGATTCTTACATCGAGGGCGAATCGCTCACCCCCTGAATCACTGCCCTTCGATCAGCTTCAGCTTAAAGTCCGTCGCCTTGGGCGAAGTCGCCGTGCCCGACACCGTGATCGTCTCCCGCGGGGCAAGCTGGATCCGCTGGAAGCTGTCGAAAGGCGAATCGATCTTCGAGCCCTGCGCGTCGAACCATTCGAACTTGTAGTTGATGTTCTCGTTGTCGTCTTCGGTGTTGGTCAGGTCCGCCTGCACATGCAGCAGGTTGCCTGAAACCACGGACTTTCGGATGTTCGTCACGCGCGCGATGTCGTTGAGGCCGGAGTCCGTGATATTCTGCGACTCGGAGCTGTACGTGTTGACGGTGTCGCATCCGGCAAGGCCCGCGAGGGTCAAAGTCAGGCCGGCCAGCATCAGGAGGGAAGGTTTCATTGGGGGTCCTTTTCGTTTGAGTCTAAGGTCGGGCTGCGGGAGAAAAACCCGCCGCCCGGCCGGGAATCCTAGGCATTACTTAAGCTTGAATTCCCAGACGGCCGCAGGTGCCACGTCGGATACGGCTTTCACGTACACGACATTCACCTTGCCGTCGGAAAGCTTCACGGTGTGCCCGCGTGGGGCATTCCAAAGCCGGACCGTCCGGTCTTTGGGGGTGGGAAACCGGCAGTACAAAAAGCGCTTGGGCAGCGTCAGCCACGTGCGCTGGTCGGCATTGTTGGAGGCGTAAGCGTAAAGGCTCGTCCCGATCAGCCCGATGATCTGCACCGTCTGGTTCTGGTCTTTCAATGACTGGTTGATGGCGAACGTAATCGCCGCCTTGGTGCCGGTGCCGGCGATCGTCCGAAAGATGATCAGATCCAGCGTGTCATCAAACTCCCTGGACACGATCGAATCCATGTTGCAGATGTCCGCGACCGGATATTCCTTGCCGTCCGCCACCGCGACCACCGAAGTCGGTCCGCCCGGCGTGGTTTTGAGGATCGGGAATGAAACCGCGATCGCCGGCACTTCCTTCATGAACGCGGGAATCGTGATCTTGAATTGATCTCGCCACGGCCCAATGCCGGATTCGATGATCACGTAAGTCACATCATCCGTCGCCTGGTTGGATTCCGCGGCCTTCAGGTCCTGATCAAGATAGGCATTGCTGCCCACCACCCCGATCACCGACCGGAAGCAAAACCGCGCCTGGTCCATGTCCGTTGGGTCGTCCGACCGGGCGAGATAAAAAATGCCCGTCAGCAGTTGGGAAAACGGATTGAGGTAATTCGCATACGGCTTGAACTGCTGCCGCATCTGCCCGTATTCCGAGCCTAGCTGAGACTTCACGCCCGGGTCGCTCATGGCGCGTTGCGTGTCGTATGAAGCGCCTTTGGATTTGCCTTCTTTTTCCGCGGCGCCGGCCACCGCTTTGCGTTGCTTTTCGATTTCCTTGGCAAAGCGTTCCTGCGTGTCCTGCTGGAAGAATTGCGCGCGTTTGAGCTCCACCCGTGCGCCGTCAAAGTCCCCCTGCTGAAGCGCGTTGAGCGCCTTGTACGTCACCAGCATCACCCGGTCGTAGCTGGTGCCCCGGTAGGTGATGATCGTCGGGTTCAGCACCGCGCTGGCCATTTCCTGGCTCACGGAGATGTAGTCGGGCCGCCCCATGCGTTCGACGGTCGCGTAGGCGTTTTCAAAAAGCTTGTCGCTTTCCTTGAACCTCCCCGCCGCCCGCATCACCGCCCCTTCTTCAAGCATGAACAGCAGCTTGTCCTGGTTGGGAGCATCATCGGCCACCTTCACCGAAGCATCCGCCGCCACCGCGAAGTCGCCCCTTCGGTACGGCTCCATGAACGACTTGGACTTTTCGTTGTGTCCGCACGCGCTCAAGAAAAGGCACGCACAGAAAAAAACTGTGAGGATGCTGCGGGTGATGGAAGGCTGTTGGGGAAGCATTGAGGAGGTTGGATGCTCTCTGCAAAATCGTGGGGTGTTGAGGCGGCCGGGGTGGATTATGCCATACACGCGTTCAAACATTACTGCTGGGGAGCCGGCGCAGGTTGCGGCTGCGGCCGAGGCTGGTTCTGCTGCTGGTTGTAAAGATCCCACAGCAGCCCGTATCCGCCGATATTCAGCGTGGGAGAACCCTCGATGCGCAGGTGGCTCTGCCGCAGAAACTGCGCAAATCCCTTGATCTGCTCGGTGTGCGCGTCGGTCACTTTGTTCACGTTCTTGAGCGTGTTGATCAGCACGATGTTCTGACGCCACTTCTGCAGTTCGGCATCGGTCATTTTGATCGCCACATTGAAGGCCAGCGCCGGGGAGCTCGCGCTTTCCGGGCCGGAAATCTTAAACGCGGACGTCTGGAACCCAGGCCGCGAAAGCCGGATCGTGTGGATGCCCGGGCCCACGTTGAATGTCCCCGGGGCCGAGCCCACGGCCAGCCCATCGATTTCCACCGTCACGTCCGACGGGCTGATGGCGTAAGCCCCTTCAACGAACTTGTATTCCCCGTTTTCCTGCTTGATCAATTCCGGAACCGTCATTTCCGGAATGGTGCACGAAATCTTCACCTGGCCTTGAATCTTGCTCGCCGCTTGAGGTGCGACTTCGCCCCGCTTCACGGCCGCATCAAAAGCGCCTGCCAGCTTGTCGGAAGTCTGGCTCAGCAGCCGGTCGATCGGGTTGGTCGTCACCGTAAGCCCCGGCAGCTGCCTCACGGATTCCGTGGACTTGGCCACGTCCGCCGTCATCACGTTCCCTTTGCCGCCCGCATCCAGGATCCGGTAGCTGAGCGTCAGCGTGTAATTGTCGATGGTCGTCTGCACCCCGTTGGTGTCCATTTTCCGGGTATCTCGGTCCATTCCCGTCACCGACCCGATCAGAATCATGTCCGCCCCCATGTTCCGGGCAAGCTGGAGTGCCGAGGTGTTGTCGGACAGGATCAGGTCCAGCGCCTTGGCCTTGGCGTCCGCGCCCCCGGCGTTTGGCCCTTTGGAGGCGAAATTACTCACCGCATTGATGACGTCCTCACGGCTGATCGTCGACACCCCCATGGTGTTGAACTTTCCCACGATCATGTCCTCCAGCACCGTCACCTTGTCATCCGGCACGCCCGATCCCGCCGCCCGGTTCCGGATAAACACCGCCGCGGTCTTCTTGATCGGCGCCTGCTGCTGCACCGCCCCCTCCTGCTGAGGCTGCGCCGGCATCTGCACCGGCACATAGACGATCTGCGATCCCCCGCCGCCTTGCGGCTGGGGCGCCATCATCACCGGCTGCCCGGCCGCCGGCTGCGGCGCATAGCCTTGCGGCGCCGGCACGCTGCCCGCAGGCGGCGCGCTCAGCGGCAGCTTCTCCTGCGGGCCCACCGCCTTGCGCAGCACCGCGCCCGGGCCCACCAGCGCCCCCTGCACGGTCCGCGCCTTGGAGAAACGCTCGTTGGTTTCGATCACTTCCGCGCGGGCCACCAGCACCTCTTCACTGAAGCGCTCGCCTGTGTCAGGGTCCACCATCGCCTCGCCCTGCGCATAAACGTTGAACAGATCACCCACGTTCACGCCCGAAGCCTTGTTCCGGTTGAAGGTGATGATGCCGTCGCGCACCTGCATCGCCTTGGCCGGCGTGAGCTTATCGAGGATGGCCTGCACTGCCGCCACAGACGCCTGCCGTGCCGCCTGGTTGATCAGAATATCCGTGTCGTTCCCGTTCTTGATCGCCCCCTGCTTCACCGCCTGGTCTTCAGACCCCTGAAACTCGGTCTTAAACGGCGCAGTCGTCAAAATGCCGCCGGTGGTCGTGTCCACCAGTTCCACCTGCCCGTCGATCCGGATGTTCCTCAGCGTCGCCTTCACCCCAAGCTGGTCAAACGTCCGCGTCTCCGTCTGGTCCTGGAAGTCGTTCATCCGGACGATCACCAGGTATTTCACCCCCGCGATCTTAAATCCCTGCGCCGCCACCGGGTCGCTGGCGTTGATGTTCCCCGACTCCGCCAGCCCCTGCTCCTGCAGAATCGTGTTGAGGTTGGACCGTGAAACCAGCGCGAACTTATTGGTATCGCTCAGCGCCGCCCGGAATTCCGAATCGACGGACTCCAGGATCCGGTTGAGCGTGATGTTGGTGTTGTTCCACTTCGTCCCGTCGGCCAGCGTTTTGCCCGCCTGCGCCTGCGCGATGCCCAGCCGGATGCGCCCCTGCGCCAGCGTCTGGCCGGTCACCGGGTCAACAACCCCCGATTGAGCAAAAACAGTCGTGTGCGAACCCAGGGAAAGCGCCATCGCCAAAACAAAAAGGCCGGCGGTCCGAGTGAGCGAAGTCATGATCAACCCCTTGGTAAGGTTAAGGTCCGTGCCGAAAAAGACACCATCACTTTATGCAGGGTCAACGCGCCTCGGGAGTCAGGTGATTCCTGATGGGGGTTTATTGTTTATAAGTTCCCCGTCGCGCTTTACTTACACCCCATGCACGAACCGTTGTGCAAACCCCCGCCCCCACTATTCACCCGTCATCCGCTTCAACCCCCGGACACACGCAATCCGCACATTCGAATAAATGTCGGGCGGAAATGTAAACGACTCCCAGGACCCCGCAGGCGTCTTGAATTGAATCGTGCTGGGAATGTCATTGTCAACAGGAAAGAAAGACCGATCCATTCCCCGCGTATACATGAATGCCAGCGACGGCTGAGGATGCAGAAACAAAATGATATTGATCCGCACATCGTCAAATAAGCCGATGGGACTCAACCGATGCTGGGTCGGGTTGAAGTCCTGCAGATCAAAAAAACGATCATCCGCCGGAGAAAGTGCCTTCATGCAAAAAAGAAAATAGCACTTGTTTTTTATATTTCTACCCTTTATTGATCATTATCGAAATTAAAAACACAAAACACTGTTGCTGTCTACAAACAATTCAACTTAGCAATATATAAGTTCAACCCACCCCCCACCAAAACACGTTCGTGCCACCACGCTGGAACCCGCAAATTCCAGGTGGCATGCTCTCGCCCGCGTGAGCATGTATTCCTCTTCAATCTGCGCTTTGTCTTCAGGGCTAAAGGCCCGGTTTTATGACAGCCAGGGTCTTAGCGCTTCCCAGCGCGTAAGGCCTTGGTACAAACAACAAACACAACCCCACACACCCGCATTCCACCCTCTCCTCAATTCATAATTCATAACGACCTCTTCACCGCCCGAATCGCCATGAAAAGCGGGATCTCCTCCCGCGCCACGTTCTCCGCACCCGCCCGCGGACCCGAATCGCTCACCTTGTGGCTCGGCCATTCCTCAATCGCATCCACCATGAAACCTTCATTGCGCA
Source organism: uncultured Phycisphaeraceae bacterium (assembly GCA_964542875.1). Classification (GTDB taxonomy): domain Bacteria; phylum Planctomycetota; class Phycisphaerae; order Phycisphaerales; family Phycisphaeraceae; genus CAZGOM01. Next base: position 2,441 of record CAZIWA010000011.1, on the reverse strand, counting down.
ACGACTCCACATACATCTGCAGCGGACGATGAAAAGCCCACGTCGCCGTCTCCTGGTCGATCCCCGGATTCGTGATGATCCGTTCCTTCAACGGCAACAGGTACTTGTCCACCCGCCGGTACTGCACACCCTGCCGCTCATCCCAGCCCCAGTGCGATTGCTTGGGAACCCGAAAGCACGGGTGCATCATCGCAATCACGAACTTTCCCGAAGGCTTCAGGCATTTCCCGACACCCCGGAACACGCCCGGCAGCGGATGAATGTTCTGAATCGCCAGCACGCACGTCGCCGCATCAAACGTACCCGCCACAAGCCCGGGATGGTCCGCCAGTTCCCGCGCATCCGCGGTGAAGAACCGCGCATCGCCTGTCCCCGTCGTCACCGCACGCTGCCTCGCCCGCTCGATCAGCGGCCCCGCGGCATCAACCCCCGTCACCTTCGCCCCCAGGCCCTGCAGCATCCGGCAAAGCACGCCCTGCCCGCACGCCACATCCAGCACCTGCTGCCCTTCCTTGGGCTCCAGCAGCCGGATCACCCCCGGCAACACCACATGCTTGTGGTACTCGCTGCCATCGTCTCCCACCAGGTTGTCGTACCAATTGGCGACATCACCCCAATCGGTCTTATCGCTGTTGGCCGATGCGTTCCCCGCCGTCGGCCGTTGCCGCGGCTGGTTGGGTAAGGGCTTATTGCCATACGGACCTTTGGGAGCGGGCCGGTTGGGTTTACGACGGTAAGGTTCGTTCATTTTTGGCTTTCGATGGCTTTTTGCGCCGCCGCATTGGCTTGCTCCAACGCGCTCCGCAGTGAGACTCCCGCTTTCTCGGCCAGGGCTTTAACGTCCTGCATCTCCGGGCGGGCCACCATGATACGCCCACCCAGGCTTCCCACCTTGATCCGAAACTCGCCCAGCCCGCAAACCCCCGCAATGTGCCTGCGCTCCAGCACCAGCCTGCGGCACGCCCGCATGCGCACCCCAAAGCTCCCCGTAAGCTCGATCAGCCGCAGCGCCAGCCGCTGGTCATCCTTGGGCGCCGCCAGCACGCTCAGCATCACCCCAGGCCGGTTTTTCTTCATCCCGATCGCCGCCGTCCACGCGTCCAACGCCCCCTCGGCAAGCAGCGTGTCAATGGCATCGCCGATCACCTGCCCCGTTTGATCATCCAGGTTCACCGACAGCTCCACCACGTCCACGGGAGACTGCGCCAGCGACCCAGGTTTTGCAGCAGTGCGTTTAGCCATGCGGGACCTTTAATACGGTTTAGATAATCACGGCATTCTGTTTCTATGACCTGCAAGGACAAGACAAGGAAGCCCAAAGGTAAGCATGCACCCATGCGCCACCCTGGGTTTAAGGCATTTTAATAGGCCCTTTTCAATCGGTAACGACTCAACTCCTTCTGCCGTATGGTCTCCGGAGCCGGTTAAACACCCCCCGCGCACCCTCTCAACCAAGCTTCAGCTCAGCTTCCGGATCAGACCACTGGTCCTTGTCTTTGCGCAGCACCTTCTTGGGGTCCACCTGCACTTGCGGGTTCTCACCCGTGGTCAGCCGGATGGCAAAACGCTCCATCGGCCGCTTGGCTTTCCCGCCCGCGACATTCACCCCATCGGGTGTGAACTTCGCTTCGTGCTTGGCGCATTGAAATATCTTCTTGGTTTTGTCCCAGGCGATTTCCCCACCCGCATGCGGGCACGTGGTGCTCAGCGCCACCAGCGTCTTGCCGTCGCTCACCAGCAGCACATTCCGGTCTTTGAGGTACTTGTCGTAAACATCCGCCTTGGTGTACTGGCTCAAAGCGCCGGCAAGAAACGGCTCCGCGGCCGCCTTTTCCTTGTCCGCCTTCACGACATTGTTGAGCACGGTCAGCGCAAACGAAGCAGCAGCCAAAGCGACAAACTCGCGGCGGGTAGGGCTCATCGAAAAACTCCAGATGCTAAAACCAGGCCTTCTGACATGGAGGCCCGCAAACCCATCTTACCCATCCAACCACTCCCACTCACGCCCCCTTCACCCACACCACCCTCCCAAACAAAAAACCACCACCCCACCTCCCACCAAAAACACGTTAGCCCGACGCGCCAGCGAGGGTATTCGGACGCCAGTCCGACCTCCCGCACACCCCACAAAAAAACCATCGCCAACCTCAACACCAACCCTCCAGGTGGCACACTGTAGACGTCCCCGCCTACGGTGTGTCTTGCACGCGCCAACAAAAAACCACCACCCCACCTCCCACCAAAAACACGTTAGCCCGACGCGCTAGCGAGGGTATTCGGACGCCAGTCCGACCTCCCGCACACCCCACCACCCTCAACAAAAAACCCTCCCGCGCCTTTCAACACAAGAGGGTCATTAAAAAACTCACGTCTTACGCTCGATCAGCGAAAGCACCTTCTGCGGCACATCGCCCTCGCCGACGACAAGCGTCACATTCGCC